>JAFADX010000018.1 GCA_023424475.1 Pseudomonadota bacterium | reverse complement strand
GTCCGCGGCCAGGCGGGCGCGCTGCGCCCCGGCGGTGGACTGGCCCGCCCAGCCCACCAGGATCGGCGCGCCTCGGCTCGCCTTCACGGCGGCGGTGAGGCCCTCGCGGACCACCTCGGGATCCTCCTCGGGCGCCGGCGCATGCAAGGCGACCACGGCATCGACCTCGCGCAGCGCGGCGAGCATCGCCGCCGCCTCGCCCAGCCGCGCCCCGGCCGTCGGACCCAGCGCGAGCGGGTTGCGCCCGCTCCACCCCTCGGGCAGCCCCAGCGAGACGGCCGCGAGACCGGGATCGGCGATCCCGGCGAGGCGCAGCCCGCCCGCCAGCACCGCGTCGGCGCCGAGGGCGCCCATGCCGATGCCGTTGGTGACGATGGCGATGCGATCGCCGGGCCCCGTCCCGCGCGTGGACAGGCGCACCCGCGCCAGGGTCTCGGCGGCGGAGAGCAGGTCCTCGAAGCCCGCGACCGGCAGCACGCCGGCGCGGCGCAGGGCGGCTTCCATGACCTCGTCGGCGAGGCCGGAGGCATCCCTGAGACGCCCGCCGGCGCGGAGCGCCAGCACCGGCCGCAGCCGCGCCGCCGCCCGCGCGGCCGAGACGAACATCCGCCGGTTCTTGATCCGCCGCAGGTCGAGCAGGATCGCCCCCGTCCCGGGGTCGCGCGACAGCCAGTCGAGCACCCGGGCGAAGCCGAGATCCTGGTTGCCGCCGATCCCGACGACATGGCTGAAACCCACCGATTCCGCCGCGGCCCAGTCGAGCACCGCGCGCGCGATGGCGGAGGACTGCGTCACCAGGGCAAGCCGCCCCTTGGCCGGGGCCAGGTGGCTCAGCGTCGCGTTCAGCCCGATCGCCGGCACCGCGACGCCGAAGGAGCCCTGCCCGAGCGCGCGCATCCCGGTCCGCGCCGTCGCGCCCGCGAGGTCCGGAGTCGGCCCCGGCACGATGGCCGCGAAACAGCCGCGCGATACGAGCGCACGCATCGCGTCCTCGAGCGCCTCGGGCGGCAGGCAGAGCACGGCGAGGTCCGGCGCGACCGGCAGGTCGGCGACATTCGGCACCGTCTCGAACCCCTCGCGGGGCGCGCCGACGGCGAGCAGTCGCCCGCGGAAGCCGCCGGCGAGCAGGTTGCGCGCCAGGACCTTGGCCTCGGCGCTCCGCCCGGAGGCGAGCAGCACCACGCTTTCGGGCCGGAGCAGGGCCCGGTCGCGGTAGCCCCCGCGATGCAGGCTCGAAATCATGTCAGGCATTGTGCGGTGCAACATGGTGCCCGGAGCCCTTTCCGGCAACCGTCGAACGCATGCCCCGCGCCGGCCGCGGACGCCACCCCCTTGCCGTCCTTCCGGCCGCCGCCTGAAGTGGCGCAGGTGAGATGGAGCGAATGATGAGCCAGGATCGTTGGGACCCCGAAATGCGTGCCTTCACCGCGATGATGGAAGAGCGCGGCCGCGCCTTCCCGCCGGTGGTGATGGAACCGCCGCTCGATGCGGCGCGCGTCTCCAATGACGGGCCCGGGCTGACGCTCGCCGCGGGCGGCCCCCGCATGGCCGAGAGCGCCGACCGCTGGCTGCCGGTCCGCGGGCGCCGCCTCGCCTGCCGCCTGCACAGGCCGGAGGCGGCGGCCGGGCTGCCGACGATGGTCTATATCCATGGCGGCGGCTGGGTCTGGGGCAGCATCGACACCCATGACCACATCATGCGCGGCTACGCGGCCGCGTCCGGCTGCGCCGTTATCGGCCCGGACTACGCGCTGAGCCCCGAGGCCCCCTTTCCCCAGGCGCTCGAGGAATGTGCCGCGGTGGTCCGCTGGGTGGCGAGGAATGGGGCGGAATGGGGCCTCGATCCGTCGCGCATCGTGGTCGGCGGCGATTCGGCGGGCGGCAACCTGGCGCTCGCGACGGCGCTGCTGCTGCGGGAGACCGACCCCGGCCTGACGCTGCGCGGGCTGCTGCTGAACTACGGCGTCTTCGATTCCCGCCTCGACACGCCCTCCTACCTGGAATTCGCCACCGGCCACACGCTGACGCGGGAGAAGATGGACTTCTACTGGCGCTGCTACGCGCCGCGGGAGACCGACCGCATCCATCCCCTCGCCGCGCCGCTGCGGGCCGATCTGCGCGGCCTGCCGCCCTGCCTGCTGCACGTCGCCGAGCTCGACGTGCTGGCGAGCGAGAGCCACGCCATGGCCGGCCGCCTGCGCGAGGCGGGCGTGGCGGTCGAGGAGACCACCTTCCCCGGCATGCTGCACGGCTTCCTGCGCGCCATGGGCCATGTGAAGGCCGCCGACCGCGCCATCGCCGAGGCCGGCGCCTGGCTCCGGCGCGTCCTCGGCTGAGCAATTGCCCGAAGATGCGCCATGCGGCGCATCTCTGCGACCGGCCGGGCCGGCGCCGGCGCTTCCGAACGGGCCCGGAGCGTCAGGCGACCAGCCGCTTCGCCTCGAGCCGCAGGCTGCGGTCGTGGAAGGCGGCGACCGCCGGGCGATGGGCGATCGAGACGACCGTGCTGCCCGGCAGGTGCTCCCTGATCCGGGCATAGAGGCGTTCCTCCGCGGCCGGATCGAGGCTCGCCGTCGCCTCGTCGAGGAACAGCCAGTCCGGCTTGAGCAGCAGGGCGCGGGCCAGCGCGAGGCGCTGCTGCTCGCCGCCCGATAGGCGGCGGTCCCACGCCTCCGCCTCATGCAGCCGCGGCGCCAGGTGGCCGAGCTCGGCTGCCTCCAGCGCCGCGGCGACGGCCGCGTCGGTGAAGGCGGCCTCGTCCTCGGGGTAGCAGACCGCGCGCTTGAGGCTGCCGAGCGGGATATAGGGCCGCTGCGGCAGGAACAGCGCGCGGCCGGTCGAGGGCAGGTCGATCCGGCCGCCGCCGAAGGGCCAGATGCCCGCCACGGCGCGGAACAGGGTGGACTTGCCCGCGCCCGAGGGGCCGGTGAAGAGCACGGCCTCCCCCGGCGCGATCCGCGCCGAGGCCTGCTCGATCAGCACGCGGCCGTCCGGGAGCGCGAGGCTGACATCCTCGATGGCGAGGCCGGGCCCTTCGCCCGGCGCCGCGACGGGCCCGCCATGGGCCGCGCGCGCGGCCCGCACCCCACGGGTGAAGCCGGTCAGGCGCTCGACCGTCGCGCGCCATTCGGTCAGCCGCGCATAGTTGTCGACGAACCAGGACAGCGCACCCTGCACCTGGCCGAAGGCGCTCGAGGTCTGGATCAGCCCGCCGAGTTGGATGCGTCCGGCGAAATAGGCCGGCGCGGCGACGACGATCGGGAAGATGATGGCGACCTGCGTATAGCCCGCGGTGAAGAAGGTCAGCCGCTTGGTCGCCGTCATGATGGCCCACCAGTTCTCCATCAGCGCGCGGAATCGCTGGGTGAGGCCCCGCTTCTCGTCGGCCTCCCCGCCATAGAGGGCGATGCCCTCGACGTTCTCGCGGAAGCGCACCAGGGCATAGCGGAAATCGGCCTCGACCTTCTGCTGGGTGAAGTTCAGCGCCACCAGCGGCCGGCCGATCAGGTGCGCGAGCCAGGTGCCGAGCACCGCGTAGATCAGCGCCACCCAGACCATGTAGCCCGGGATCTCGACGCCGAGCACGGTGAGCGGCCCCGAGAGCGACCACAGCACCAGCACGAAGGAGCCGAGCGTGACGACCGAGTTCATCAGCCCGAGGCCGAGCGAGAGGGTGTCGTCGACGAACATGCGCGCATCCTCGGCGATGCGCTGGTCGGGATTGTCGGTGGCGGGGTCGGTCAGCGCCATGCGGTAATAGGCGCGCCCGTCGAGCCACTGGCCGAGATAGACCTCGGTGAGCCACTGCCGCCAGCGGATCTGCAGCGCCTGGCGCAGATAGAGCTGATAGACCGCGATCAGGATGTAGAGCGCGGCGACGATGGCGAAGGAGGGCAGGAAGCCTTCCGTCTCGGTCGTATGCCAGGTGAAGAGCAGCGCGATGAAGGCATCCCAGTCCCTGGCCTCGAGGGCGTTGTAGAAGGCGCGCTGCCAGTAGGTCAGCAGCACCGTCATGCCGACCAGCGAGAGGTTCAGCGCCACCACGACCGCGAGCAGCCCGCGTGCCTTCCAGCGGTCCTCGCTCGACCAATAGGGGCGCGCGAGATGCCAGGCATCGCGCAGGAAGGGACCGATGCGGCGCATGCTCTCTCCTTCAGGGGCGGCGCAGCCGCCCTTCGATCTCCGCCAGCCAGGCGAGAACCCGCGCCCGGTTCACTCCGAAGTCCGACCAGCCGATCAGGCTGCGGGAATAGAGCCAGAGGCCGGTCCCGGCCCCGGCCGGTGCGGCCTCGGCTACGATGATGTCGGGATAGTTCATGATCCGGCTGCGCACGACCCATTGCGCCTGGCGCCGGGCCGCGAACTCCGCGAGCGGCCAGGTGCGCGGCTCCGCGGCGGCGGTGGCGCGGATGGCGGCGAGCACGGCATCCGCCGTCGCCGGAAAGGGATCGCGGCGCAGATGCCCCATGCCCGGCGCCGTGGCCGGCGTGAGGAGGCAGGTGTTCGGCGAGGGCGGCAGCACCAGCGTCGCGAAATCGACCGGGCCCTGCGGCGGAATGCCGTTCGCGCCGCGGGAGAACAGCCGTACGGTCACGGGCGGATTCGCAGGCGGATGACGCCGCGGATCTCGGCTTCCGGATCGACCGGCTTGCCCTTCCGGAGAATCTCGATGCGGCCCTCGCGCGCGAGAAGGACGGCCTCGCGCCGCACCCGCGCCAGGAGGGATTGCCACTCCTCGGGCTTCAGCATGCGCGCGACATCGGACGGGCTGAGGCTCCTGCCGGGCCCGAGCGCCTCGGCCTGGGCAAGGATCTCGGCGCGGATGGCGGGTTCGCTCATGGCGCGATCCATTCGGCGGCGAGGCGGCCCGCCCCATCCCAGGCGAAACGGGCGCGGCGGTGCCCGGCCGGGTCCAGCAGCAGCCAGTCCAGGCTGTCGAAGACCAGGGAGATGACGGCGAAGTTGGCGCGGCCCGCGGCGGCAAAGCGCGGCGCCGCGGCGGGCGCGGCGATCGCGGTGCCCGGC
>JAFADX010000012.1 GCA_023424475.1 Pseudomonadota bacterium | reverse complement strand
GCGCCGAGCGGCGCATGGTCGGTCCAGGCGCCGCCCGCGCCATGCAGCAGCAGCACCATCGGGCCGCGGCCCACGCCCTCGGGCAGCCAGAGCGCCGCCTCGAGCGGCGCCGGGCCGGGCACCGCGAAGACCGCCTGCGCCGCCGCGGGACCGGCGAACAGCGCCGCCAGCACGAACCCCAGGGCGGCGATGCCGCGCATCATCCCTCCCCGCCCTCCGGGCCGTAGAAGATCACCCAGGTCGCGAAGTCGGACGTGAAATCCTCGAAGCGGTGCTCGGCACCGGCGGGCACCCAGAGCAGGTCGCCGGGGCCGAAGGGCGTGCGCGTGCCGGCGCAGAAGAAGGTGCCGGTTCCGCCGACGACAACATAGGCCTCGTCCCGGCCATGCGGCGTCTGCGGGTCGCTGCCCTTCGGGGCGTACCAGCGCGCCTCGAAGGTGCCATGGGCGAAGATGCGGGCGGAGAGGCGGCCGGGCTCGTTCGGCGCGGCGGCGGCCTCGGCGGCGGGGAAGGCGAAGCGGGTCATGGCGGGGATGCTGCGCGCAGGGCGCGCGAACGGCAATGACGGCGGCGAGAGCCGGGAGGCCCTCGGAAGCCGGGCTTCAGAAGGTCAGGCGGCCGGCGGCGGCGAGCGCCAGCAGCAGGGAGGCCACGTGGGTCGATTGCTGGACCTCGCCTTCGCGGACCACGCGCAGGACATCGGGCACGGGGATCAGTTCGACGGCGATCTCCTCGCCATTGTCGAAGGATTGCGCGCCCTCGGGCGCGGCGCCGAGGGCGAGCACCGTATGCACGCGGTTGGTGTGCGTCGCCGGGTTCGGGCGCAGGCTGACGACGTGGCGGAACTCGCGCGCGCCGAAGCCCGTCTCCTCGCGGAATTCGCGACGGCCGCCGGCGATCGGGTCGGCATCGGCGGTATCCAGAACGCCGCCGGGGAGTTCGAGATGCACCTCCCCCGCCGCGTGGCGGTACTGGCGGTTCATCACCAGGCGATCGTCGTCGGTCAGCGCGACGACATGCACCCAGTCCGCATATTCCAGCACGTAGAACGGGTCGATCGCGTCGCCATTGGCGGCGACGCAGCTATCGGCCCGCAGGCGGATCCAGCGATCCGCCAGCACGATGCGGCTGGCGGTCACCGTCCATGGCTTCAGCGGCGTCATTCGGCCGCGATCTGGTGGGCCTGGGCGTAGGCCTCCAGCGGCGCGCAGGAACACACCAGGTTGCGGTCGCCATAGACGTTGTCGACGCGCTTCACGGGCGGCCAGTACTTGCGCGCCTTCACGAAGGGCAGCGGGAAGGCGGCCTGTTCGCGCGTGTAGGGGTGCGTCCAGTCCTCCGCCGCGATCTCGGCCGCGGTGTGCGGCGCGTTCTTCAGCGGGTTGTCGGCCTTGTCCATGCGGCCCTGCTCGACCGCGCGGATCTCGGCGCGGATCGCGATCATGGCGTCGATGAAGCGGTCGAGCTCGGCCTTGGGCTCGCTCTCGGTCGGTTCGACCATCAGCGTGCCGGCGACCGGCCAGGACATGGTCGGCGCGTGGAAGCCGAAATCCTGCAGGCGCTTGGCGATGTCCTCGACCATCACGCCGCCGCCCTGCTGGAAGCCGCGGCAGTCGAGGATGCATTCATGCGCGACCATGCCGTTCATGCCGCGGTAGAGGACGGGGAAATGCGCCTCGAGCCGCCTGGCGACGTAGTTGGCGTTGAGGATCGCCACCTGCGTCGCGCGCTTCAGCTCCGCCGCGCCCATCATGCGGATATAGGCGTAGGAGATCGGCAGGATGGACGCCGAGCCCCAGGGTGCGGCGGACACCACGATGTCCTGCGACCCGCCGCAGTCGATCACCGGATGGCCCGGCAGGAAGGGCGCCAGTTCAGCCGTCACGCCGATCGGCCCCACGCCGGGGCCGCCGCCGCCATGCGGGATGCAGAAGGTCTTGTGCAGGTTCAGGTGGCAGACGTCGGCGCCGATCGTCGCCGGCGAGGTCAGCCCCACCTGCGCGTTCATGTTGGCGCCGTCCATGTAGACCTTGCCGCCCTTCTCGTGGATCAGGGCGCAGATCTCGCGGATCGTGCCTTCGAAGACACCATGGGTCGAGGGGTAGGTGATCATCAGCGCGGCAAGGTTCGCCGCGTGCTGTTCCGCCTTCGCCCTGAGGTCGTCGAGGTCCACGCTGCCGTCGCGGTCGGTGCCGACCACGACCACCTTCATCCCCGCCATCGCGGCCGAGGCCGGGTTGGTGCCATGCGCCGAGGCCGGGATCAGGCAGATGTCGCGATGCGTGTCGCCGCGCGAATGATGCCAGGCGCGGATCGCGAGCAGCCCCGCATACTCGCCCTGGCTGCCCGCATTCGGTTGCAGCGACACCGCGGCGAAGCCGGTGATGCGGCAGAGCCAGTCGGACAGCCGGTCGGTCAGCTCGCGATAGCCCTTCGCCTGGTCGGCCGGCGCGAAGGGATGGATGACGCTGAAGCCGGGCAGCGTGACGGGCACCATCTCGGCCGTCGCGTTCAGCTTCATCGTGCAGGACCCCAGCGGGATCATGCTGCGGTTCAGCGCGACGTCCTTGTCCTCCAGCATCTTGAGGTAGCGGAGCATCGCATGCTCCGAGTGATGCGTGTTGAAGACGGTCGCGGTGCAGAAGGCGGAACGGCGCTCCAGGCCCGCGGGCAGGCCGCCGGCGGTGGCGTCGAGCGCGGCCGGCCGTCCGGCGGCCTCGGCGACGACCTGGGCGAGCGCGTCGAGGTCCTCGCGCGTCACCGTCTCGTCGAGGGCGATGCCGACCGTGGCGGCATCGATGCGCGCGAAGTTGAAGCCGCGCTTGAGGCCCACCTCCATCAGCGCCTGCGCCCTGTCGCCCGCGTCGATGGCAATGGTGTCGAAGAATGCGTCGTGCTTCAGCCCGAAGCCCGCGGCCTTCGCCGCGCCGGCGACGAGGCGCGCAAGCAGGTTCACCCGCGTCGCGATGCGCTTCAGCCCCTCCGGCCCGTGCCAGACGGCGTACATGCCGGCCATGACGGCGAGCAGCACCTGCGCGGTGCAGATGTTCGACGTCGCCTTCTCGCGGCGGATGTGCTGCTCGCGCGTCTGCAGCGCGAGGCGCATCGCCGGCGCGCCCGCCGCATCGACCGACACGCCCACCAGGCGCCCCGGCATCAGCCGCTTGTGCGCGTCCTTGACCGCCATGTAGCCGGCATGCGGCCCGCCATAGCCCATCGGCACGCCGAAGCGCTGGGCGGAACCGACCACGACATCCGCACCCATCTCGCCCGGCGGCGTCAGCACGCAGAGGGAGAGCGGATCGGCCGCGACGATCGCGAGGCCGCCGCCGGCCTGCACGGCCGCGATCTCGGCGGTCAGGTCGCGCACCTCGCCGGTCGTGCCGGGATATTGCAGCGCCAGGGCGAAGGGCTTCGCGTCCGCGACCGCGGCGGCGATCTCCGCCACCTTCACGAAGCGCACCGCGATGCCGAGCGGGGCGGCGCGCGTCGCCAGCACCGCCTTGGTCTGCGGATGCAGGTCGTCGGCGGCGATCAGCAGGTGCGACCTGCCGCGCGTCGCGGCATGGGCGAGGTGCATCGCCTCGGCCACCGCGGTCGCCTCGTCGAGCAGCGAGGCATTCGCGACCGGCAGGCCCGTGAGGTCGCAGATCATGGTCTGGAAGTTCACCAGGGCTTCCAGGCGGCCCTGCGCGATCTCCGCCTGGTAGGGCGTATAGGCGGTGTACCAGCCGGGGTTCTCGAGCACGTTGCGCCGGATGACGAGCGGCAGGTGCGTGCCGTGGTAGCCCATGCCGATCAGCGACTTGACGTCGGCGCGGTTCCTCAGCGCCATGGCGCGCAGCTCGGCGAGCAGTTCCAGTTCCGTCGCCGGCTCGGGCAGCCCGGCCATGTCCATGCCGAGGATGGCGGCGGGCACGGTCTTCGAGGCGAGGTCATCGAGGCTCGACGCGCCGACGACGCGGAGCATCTCGGCGATCTCGGGCTCCGAGGGCCCGATGTGGCGCGGCGCGAAGGCGTCGCCCGCCTCCAGCGCCGCCAGCGCGTCGAGCGCGGTCATGCCTGTTCGTCCACGAAGGCGGCGTAGGTGGTCTCGTCCATCAGCCCGTCCATCGCGCCGGGGTCGCTCGTCTCGATGCGGAAGAACCAGCCATCCGTGGTCGGCGCGGAGTTGATGGTGCCGGGATTGTCGGTGAGGCTTGCATTCACCTCGACGATCTTTCCCGCGATGGGGGCATAGACGTCGGAAGCGGCCTTCACGCTCTCGACCACCGCGATGGGCTCGCCGGCGGTCACCTCGCGGCCGACCTCGGGCAGGTCGACGAAGACCACGTCGCCGAGCGCGTTCTGCGCGTGGTCGGTGATGCCGACGGTGGCGACGCCACCCTCCATGCGCACCCATTCGTGGTCCCTGGTGAACTTCGTCTCGGACATCGGGCGGATCCTTCAGCGGGCGTAGCGGTGGGGAACGAAGGGCATGGGGGCGACGCGGGCGGGAACCGCCTTGCCGCGCACCATGAGGTCGAGGGCGGTGCCGTCGGCGGCGTGTTCGCGCGCGACGTAGCCCATGGCCATGGGGCCGTTGAGCGAGGGGCCGAAGCCGCCCGAGGTGATCTCGCCGATCGCGGCGCCGCCGGGGGCGTGGACCGGCGTGTGGCCGCGCGCGGGCTGGCGGCCTTCCGGCCTGATGCCGACGCGCAGGCGCTGCGTGCCGTTGGCGAGGTCCTCGCGCACGCGCTCCGCGCCGGGGAAGTCCCAATCCGTCCGGCGGCGCTTGCCGATGGTCCAGGTCAGCGCGGCCTCGACCGGGCTCGTGGTCTCGTCGATGTCGTTGCCGTAGAGGCAGAGGCCGGCTTCGAGGCGCAGCGAATCCCGCGCGCCGAGGCCCGCGGGCTGCACGCCGGGCAGCGCCAGCAGGACGCGGGCGAAGGCCTCGGCATGGTCGGCCGGGACAGAGACCTCGACCCCGTCCTCCCCGGTATAGCCGGAGCGCGACACGAGCGCCGTCGTGCCCGCGATCTCGAAGGAGCCGACGCCCATGAAGCCGAGCTCGGCGACGCCCGGCGCGAAGGTCGCGATGGCCGCGACGGCCTGCGGCCCCTGCAGCGCGATCAGCGCACGGTCGGGCAGCGGCCTGAGCGTCACGCCGGCGGGCAGCGCGGCCTCGATGTAAGGCAGGTCGATATGCTTGCGGCTGGCGTTGACCACCAGGAACAGCCGGTCGCCGAGGTTCGCGACCATGAAGTCGTCCAGGATGCCGCCATCGGCCGTGGTCAGCAGGCCGTATTTCTGGCGCCCCGGCTTGAGGATCCGGACGTCGGCGGGGGTGACGCGCTCGAGCGCGGCGGCCGCGCCCTCGCCCACCAGTTCCGCCTGGCCCATGTGGGAGACGTCGAAGAGCGACGCCGCGGCGCGGCAGTGCAGGTGTTCCTGCATGATGCCGGCCGGGTATTGCACGGGCATGTTGTAGCCCGCGAAGGGCACCATGCGGCCGCCCAGTTCGCGATGCAGGGCCGCCAGCGGCGTTTCGAGAAGCGACTCGGTCGAATCGGCCACGGGTCCTCCCGCCGCTTCGCGGCGCTTGGGGTTTCAGTCCGTGGCCCCCCTCTGTCCGATGACCTGAGAGATTCGGCGGGATGTTGCCTCGCCTTACTCCGTCGGTGCCGAAGCCTTGCGGCCGCGGGCTTTCCAGAGGTCCCTTCCCCGCGCGGCCCTTCTGCCTGAGCGTTTCCGGGGGCCGGTTGCGCCTTCGGCGGAGGCGTCGCCGCCCCTCTCTCCCGCGCGGGATCCGCAGGATGCGCCTTCATGGCGGATCGGCCGCGCCGGCGCAACGTCTCTCAAACGGCCGGCCGCCAGGTATCGCCCGCGCATGGCGGACCGGGGGCCCTCCGCCGGGTACCGGGGCCGGATGCCCGCGCGGCGCCGGCCCCATGCCGCAGGGGCGATCGCGGCCCCGGGACGGGAGGCGGAGCCTCCCGGCGCGTCACCGCGGGCCGCGGCGGCGGTTCAGCGCCAGTTCCTCCGGCGTCAACTGGAAGGAGAGGCGCACGTTGTGATTCTCCACCAGGCGTTCATCGGCGTGGAAGTTCAGCGTCACCGGCCGGCTGGTCACCCGCAGGGTCGAGACGGTGCCCTCGAAGGTCACCGGGGTCACGTATTCCTGCCGGTCGATCACCTGCGTATCCAGCGCGTCCGTGATGGCGACGAACCAGGGCAGCCTGACCTCGGAGACACGGGCGACGGGCCCGCGCTCGACGTCGAAGATGGCGCTCAGCGTGACGACGACGCCCTCGCGGCGGCGGGCGTAGTCGCAACTCGCCTGGAATCCGACCAGCCGCGCGTCCATCGTCATGGTCGCGAGGTCCTGGATCGCCCCGGGCTGATAGCGGGTCAGGTCGGCCCCGTCGCCGAGGATGGTGATGCGCGGGCAGGGCGCCGGCGGCGTCGCGGCGCCACGCCCGCCGCCGCAACCGGCGAGCGCCATCGCCGCGGCCAGACCCATCGCCATCCTGCGCATCATGCCCTGCACCCTTTCCGCCCCCCTTTGATCCCGGTCGCCCCATCTATAGTGTGCCGCCCGCGCGGAACAGGCCGCAACCCGCCCCCAGCCCCGGATCGCCACGCGAGACCCATGACCGCCGACAAGCCCCGCCTCCATGTCCTGCTCGCCGGCCCTCGCGGCTTCTGCGCCGGGGTGGACCGCGCCATCAGGATCGTCGAGGAGGCGCTGCGGCGCCATGGCCCGCCGGTCTACGTGCGGCACGAGATCGTCCACAACCGCTTCGTGGTCGAGGGGCTGGAGCGGCTCGGCGCGGTCTTCGTGGACGAGCTCACCGAGATTCCGGACAACGGCCAGCCGGTCGTCTTCTCCGCGCATGGCGTGCCGAAATCCGTGCCCGGGGAGGCGCGGCAGCGGCAGATGTACTTCCTCGACGCCACCTGCCCGCTGGTGAGCAAGGTCCATCGCGAGGCCGAACGCCAGCACGCCCGCGGCCGCCACCTCTTCCTCATCGGCCATGAGGGCCACCCGGAGGTGATCGGCACCATGGGCCAGCTTCCGGACGGCGCGATGACGCTGGTCGAGGACGCCGAGGCCGCCCGCCGGGTGACGCCGCCGCCCGGCGTCGAGCTCAGCTACACCACGCAGACGACGCTCTCGGTCGACGACACCGCCGAGATCGTCGCCATCCTGCGCGCGCGCTTCCCCGGCATCACCGAGCCTTCGAAGGAAAGCATCTGCTACGCCACGACCAACCGCCAGGCAGCGGTGAAGGCGGTGGCGGCGCGCAGCGACCTCGTCATCGTGGTCGGCGCGCCAAACTCGTCCAATTCCGTGCGGCTGCGCGAGGTCGCCGAGCAGGCCGGCGCGCCGCGCGCCATCATGGTGCAGCGCGGCGCCGAGCTCGATCCCGCCCTGGCGGACGGCTGCGCGACCGTCGGCATCACCGCCGGCGCCTCGGCGCCCGAGGTGCTGGTCCAGGAAGTCGTCGCGCGGCTTGCCGAACGCTTCGACGTCACCACCGAGGATGTCGCCGTCGCCATCGAGGACGTGACCTTCCGCATGCCGCCGATGCGCGCCGTCGCCTGATGGCCGTCTACACCGAAGTCACCGACGAGGCGCTGCGCGCCTTCCTCGCCGACTATCCGCTTGGCGGGCTGCTCGCCTTCCGCGGCATCGCCGAGGGCGTGGAGAATTCCAACTACGCGCTCAAGACCGAGGCGGGGGATTTCATCCTCACGCTCTACGAGAAGCGCGTCGATCCGAAGGAACTGCCCTATTTCCTCGGGCTGATGGACCACATGGCGCGGCGCGGCCTCGCCTGCCCGACGCCGGTGCACGGCACGGACGGGCAGGCGCTGCGCAGGCTCGCGGGCCGGCCCGCGGCGATCGTCACCTTCCTGCCCGGCGTCTGGCCGCGGAAGGTGCGGCCGGAGCATTGCGCGCCGCTCGGCCGCGCACTCGCCGGGATGCATGTCGCGAGCCAGGGCTTCGCCACCGAACGGCCGAACGCCCTTGGTCCGGCCGGCTGGCCACCGCTGCTCGATGGCTGCCGCGCGCGCGGAGACGAGGTGCTGCCGGGCCTCGTCGCGGAACTCGATGCGGCGCTCGGCGGCATCCTCGCGGCCTGGCCCGCGCCGGGTTCGCTGCCGCGCGGGCACATCCACGCCGACCTCTTCCCCGACAACGTCTTCTTCCTGCCGGGCGAGGACGGGAAGCCGCGCGTCTCGGGACTGATCGACTTCTATTTCGCCTGCACCGACCTCTATGCCTACGACGTCGCGGTCTGCCTCAATGCCTGGTGCTTCGAGACGGATTACGCGTTCAACGTCACCAAGGCGCGTGCGCTGCTGTCGGCCTATGACGCGGTGCGGCCGCTGTCCGCGGCGGAACGGAGCGCACTCCCGGTGCTGTGCCGCGGCGCGGCGCTGCGCTTCCTGCTGACGCGGCTCTACGACTGGACGCATACGCCGGCGGGTGCGCTGGTGACGCGGAAGGACCCGCTCGAATACCTGCGGAAGCTGCGGTTCTTCGCACAGGCGGACAGCGCGGGGGCGCTCGGGCTGTGACGGATGCAAGGAAAGATCGGGGGCGGATGAACCTCCCCCGAACCCCCTCCCTTCTTTGGATTCCTGGCGCCGGCTGCGGCTGTCGGTTTCCAAAAATCAAAGAAGGTTGGGGGGTTCGGGGGGAAGTTCCC
>JAFADX010000293.1 GCA_023424475.1 Pseudomonadota bacterium | reverse complement strand
CGCCTGGGACGGGCGGATGGAGGCCGGCTCCGCCGCGCCGACCGCCTATGTCGCGTTCCGCCGTGCGCTGACTGCGCTGCTGGCCGAATACAGCGGCCTCGGCGCGCTCGCCGGCCATCCCCTGCTGTCGGTCCCGCCCGGGGTGCCGCCGATGAACCAGCTCTGGTGGGCGCTGCCGAGCCTGCTGCGGGCAAACGATGCCGGCCTCCTCGGCGGCCGGGACTGGTCGCAGGCGATGCAGGAGGCGCTGGTCCGCGCGGCGCGCGAGGACACCACCCGCCCCTGGGGCGAGGTGCATCGCCCGCGCCTCGTCCACCCGCTGTCGCCGCTCTTCCCCGACTGGGCGCATCTGCTCGACCCGCCGGCGCTGCCCCTCGGCGGCGACACCGATACGGTGCTCGCCAACGGCTTCATGGCCGCCGCCGGACCGGCGGCCACCTACGGTGCCCTCGCGCGCTACGCCTTCGACGTCGGCGCCTGGGAAAACAGCCGCTGGAGCGTCTTCCACGGCGCCTCCGGCCACCCGGGCAGCCCGCACTATACGGACCAGCATCCGGTCTGGGCGGGCACCGCGATGGTGCCGATGACCTGCGACTGGCAGGTGCTCCGGCGCGACGCGGCCTGGCGGCAGGAACTCGCCTGACCGCGCCCCGGGTTCCGTTCGGAAACGCCGCCGCCGGCCCGTGCCCGGCCAGCCTCCTCCCGGACGATGTCATTGGGTGGCGGGGTGGGGGCAGCGACCGGCACCGGCCATGGAAACGCGCTGCATGGCGCGTTTCCGGATCCTCTCTCAGCCCTTCCGCCGCGCGGGATTGCCGGCGACCGTCGCGCCTGCCGGCACGTCGCGCGTCACCACGCTGCCGGCGCCCACCACCGCGTCGTCGCCGATGGTCACGCCCGGCAGGATGATGGCGCCGCTGCCGATCCAGACATTCGCTCCGATCATGACGGGGCGCCCGAATTCCAGCATCCGGGCGCGCTGCGCCGCATCGCGCGGATGGTCGGCGGTGAGGATCTGCACCGCCGAGCCGATCTGCGTCCCCCGCCCGATCGTCACCTTCACCACGTCGAGCACGACGCAGTTGACGTTGAGGAAGGCTCCCTCCCCGATGCTGATGTTGTAGCCGTAGTCGCAGAAGAAGGGCGGGCGGATGTTCGCGCCCGCGCCGACCGACCCCAGGGCTTCGACGAGCAGGGCGTGGCGTGCCTCCGGCGGCATGGCGAGCGTCGCGTTGTAGCGCGCCATCCATTCGCCGATGCGGCGGCTGTCGGCGGCCAGCTCCGGGTCGTCGGCCGAATAGAGATCGCCGGCGAGCATCCGTTCCTTCTGGCTGCGCCGGTCCATCCGCCCTCCTTCCCGCGGGCCTGGTTCAGCAGGCGACCGCATTCACCGCCAGGCCGCCCTGCGACGTCTCCTTGTACTTCGACGACATGTCGAGCCCGGTCTCGCGCATGGTGCGGATCACCTGGTCCAGGCTGACGTGATGGATGCCGTCGCCATGCAGCGCGAGCCGCGCGGCGTTGATCGCCTTCACCGCGCCGATCGCGTTGCGCTCGATGCACGGGATCTGCACCAGGCCGCCGATCGGGTCGCAGGTCAGGCCGAGATTGTGCTCGAGCCCGATCTCCGCCGCGTTCTCCACCTGTGCGTTGTTGCCGCCGAGGGCCGCCGCCAGCCCCGCCGCCGCCATGGCGGAGGCGGAGCCGACCTCCCCCTGGCAACCCACCTCGGCACCCGAGATCGAGGCGTTGCGCTTGATCAGCGAGCCCACCGCCGCGGCGGCGAGCAGGAAGGTCTCCACCCCGCGCGCATCGGCGCCGGGCACGAAGGTCGTGTAGTAGAGCAGCACCGCCGGCACGATGCCGGCCGCGCCGTTGGTCGGCGCCGTGACCACCCGGCCGCCCGCCGCATTCTCCTCGTTCACCGCCAGGGCGTAGAGGTTCACCCAGTCCATGCCCTGCAGCGGATCGGCTTCGTTGGCGCCGCTGCGCCCGGCCAGGCGCCGGTGCAGGGCGGGCGCGCGCCGGCGCACGCGCAACCCGCCCGGCAGCTCGCCGCCCTGGCGGATGCCGCGGGCGATGCAGGCCCGCATCGCCGCCCAGATCCGCGCGATGCCCTCGGTGATCTCCGCATCGCTGCGCAGGGCGCGCTCGTTCTCGCGCTGCAGCTCGGCAATGGTCAGGCCCGCCGCATCGGCCATGGCCAGCATCGCCGCGGAGGATTCGAAGCGATACGGGATCGCGGCGGCATCCTCCGCGGGTCCGTCCTCGCCCTCCTCGACGACGAAGCCGCCGCCGATCGAATAGAAGACGCGCCGGATCCGCGTCCCGTCCGCGGCCACCGCCCGGAAGGCGAGGCCGTTCGGATGCTGCGGCAGGGTGTCCTTCCGGTGGAAGACGATGTCGGCATCCGGATCGAAGGGAACGTGCCGGCCGGGGCCGAGCGGGAGCGACCGGTCCTCCCGCAGCCGCGCGACCAGCGCCGGCACGGCGTCGGGATCGACGGTCTCGGGAGAGGCGCCGAGCAGGCCGAGCATGATCGCCTGGTCGGTGGCATGCCCCTTGCCCGTCAGCGCCAGCGATCCGTAGAGGTCCACGCCGATCGCCGCATAGGCCTGCACCGGCAGTTCGGCGGCGAAGCGGCGCGCCGCGACCATCGGCCCCACGGTATGCGAGCTCGACGGACCGATGCCGATCCGGAAGAGGTCGAAGAGGCCTGCCCAGGAAGGCGACGGAGTTTCGGCCATGGTCCCGCCAGCACAGCCGCCGCGCGGCGAATGCTCAAGATGTTTCTTCCATCCGCCCGGCAGGAGACATTCCGCGCCGGGCGCGCCAGTCTGGCACGGAACCAGCCCCCGGGAACGCGCCATGACCCCCGAGAACCGCGACCGGCTCGCCGAGATCCTGGCCGCGGCGCGGCGCGATGCGCGCCAGGTGGCCGGCCTCGGGCCCGCGCTGGTGCCCGCAGGCACCCCCGATGCGCCACCCCTTCCACATCCCGGATGAGACCATGACCGACACCGCGCTGCCCTTCCTCTCCGCCAGCCACGCCGCCGCGCTGATCCGCCGCCGGCGCCTCTCCCCGCGCGACCTGGTCGAGGCGAGCCTCGCCGCCATCCCCCGCATCCAGCAGCACCTCAACTGCTTCGTGGCGGTGATGGAGGTCGAGGCACGCGACGCCGCGCGCCGGGCGGAACAGGCGGTGATGGACGGCGCGCCGCTCGGCCCGCTGCACGGCGTGCCCGTGGTCGTGAAGGACCAGATCGACATCGCCGGCCATCGCACCGGCCACGGCTCGCGCATCTTCGACGAGGCGCCGGCCGCCGCCGCGGACAACCTCCTGGTCGCGCGCCTGCGCGCGGCAGGCGCCATCATCCTCGCCAAGACGACGCTGCCGGAATTCGGCGTGAAGGGCCTGACCGACGGCCCCGCCTTCGGCATCACGCGCAACCCCTGGAACACCGAAAGGACCTCCGGCGGCTCCTCCGGCGGCAGCGCCGCGGCGGTAGCGGCGGGGGTGGTGCCGCTCGCCCTCGGCACCGACGGCGCGGGCTCGATCCGCGGCCCCGCCTGCTGCTGCGGCATCGTCGGGCTGAAGGCGACGCTCGGCACGATTCCCTTCGAGACGGCGCGCGACGCCTTCGCCAACTACAGCTACGCCGGACCGATGGCGCGCACGGTCACGGATGCGGCGCTGATGTTCTCCGTCCTCGCCGGCGCGGCGCCAGGCGACCCCTGGGCCGCCGGCGCGGCGCCCCCGAAGCCGCTCTCCCCGGCCCTCGCGGGCGAGGATCTCTCCGGCATCCGCCTCGGCTACCTGCCGCGCCTGGCCAATCCGCGCGTCGCCGCCGACGTCGCGGCGAACACGCGCGCCGCCCTCGATGCCTACGCCGCGCTGGGCGCGGAGGTGGAGGAGATCACCGACGCCATCGACTGGATCGAGTACGAGGGCCGCGTCATGTACCAGGCGAATTTCGCGGTGCTGCTCGCCCCCCACCTGCCCCGCTTCCGGGAGGTGATGGACCCCGCGACGCTCGCGGTGATGGACCAGGGCGCGACCTTCACCCTGGCCGATTTCCGCAACGCGCAATACGCGCGCACGCAGCTGTTCCGCACCGTGCAGGATCTGCTCGGGCGCTACGACGCGCTGGTGATGCCGACCACTTCGCGCACCGCGCTGCCCGCGACCTTCGACACCGTCGCCGACGAGGTGGAGGTCGAGGGCGTGAAATGCGGCATCACCCGCCAGGGTTGGACCTCCCCGCAATACCCCTTCAACCTCACCGGCCATCCGGCAATGACGGTGCCCTCCGGCTTCGGCGCCGACGGGCTGCCGACCGGACTGCAGATCGTCGGCCGCTGGGGCGCCGAGTTCGACGTGCTGCGCCTCGGCGCCATGCTGGAGCATGCCCGCCCCTGGGCGCAGCACCGCCCGCCGATCGCCGCCTGACGCAACGCGCCGAAGCGCCGGCCACGGCCAGGCCCATCCACATGATGATCCGCGTGCCCGAGGAAGCACGTCCGGCCGCCTCCCGCCGCGAAGCCCCCGGCTTCAGGGCGGCCGAGCGCCCGCCCTTCGAAGGCGCCGCGCTGCTCCGTCCGCGCAGCCCCGGCGGTCGCCGCCGCCGAGCCGCGCGCCGCTCACCGCAGCGGGATGGTGAAGGCCGGCACCGCGACGCCGAGCGCCTGGCCGAGCGCCGCCTTGCTCTGGATGGCGACGACGACGAAGGATCCGTCCGGTCCCCGCGCGATCAGCGGCGCGCCGGAGGATCCGGTGGTGCCCGCGCAATTGTGCCCCACCATCACGCCCTGCCGCCCGAAGGTGGCGAAGAGGCCGACATGGCAGCCGAGGTCGGCGAGCAGCACCCCGGGCCGGTCGTGCTGCCAGCCCGCCAGCGCGACGGCCAGCCCCTCCCGCGGCGGCTCCTGCAGCATGTGGAGGCTGCGCCCGTTGCCGAGCGGCGCATCGATCGTCACCACCGCCCAGTCCAGGCGCCAGGGTTCCTCCCGCCGCGGGTCGAAGCCGGGGCCGCTGCGCAGCGCCACGCCGCGCGCGCTGCGCCCGTCGATGCGGAATGTGATCGCCCGGGGCCGCACCAGCCCGGAGGCATCCGCGGTCACCAGGCAATGCGCCGCGGTGACGACGATGCGCGGCCCGACCAGCGTCCCGGTGCAACGGTTCTCGGCCGTGGTCTCGACGATGCCGACGGCGTTCCAGGGCGGCTGGCCGGCCGGCACCGGGCGGCGCGTGTCCACCCGCCCGAGCCCCGGCACCTCCTGCGCCGCGACGCAGGGCAGGGCGAGCAGGGCGGCGGCCAGGCTCCGGCGCAGCCTCGCCACCCGGCCGGAAGCGCGCCGGTGGCGCCCGGCACGGTCACGCCCGCCCTTGCCCGCAAGCCCGGGAAGGGCATCCGCCAGGCCCCGTTTGACCGCGGCGCGCGGGGCCGGCGAAGCTGGCGTCGTGGTTCGCTTGCTCTTCAAGGTCTGGCTCCTGCTCGGCATCGGAGCGTCGCTCTTCGCGTGGCTGTCAAGTCAGGGCCCGCCCCTGCCGATGCCGGTGCCGTCACCGAACGCGGCCTCGCTCGGCACGCCGCTGGGGGATGCGGGCTTCCGCATCCAGTGCACCTATGCATTGCGGGAACGCGTCGCGGACCGCTCCGACTGGCCCCTCCGGCGCGTGGCGGCGCTGTGCCGCTGCATCGCGGACCGGATCCGGGAAGGCGAGGCGCGCCGCCTGCTCGCTTCCGGCTCCAACGGCCTGCCGGCCCGGCTGTCGGCCCTCGAGGCGCAGCTCTGCCGGTAATGGCCGGGAGTCCAGGGGAACAAATGCCAAGCGCCCGAAGGTTTCACCTTGGTGCCCCCCATGCGCCGGGCGGGCCGCAGGCCGGACCTTCGCCCGCCTGGCATGACCCCGGCACCGCCGCCCACCGGGCGCGACAGGGCGGAACCCGCGCTATCCGGCCGCCGCCGCCTGCGGCGTGCCCTCCGGGATCCAGACCGCAGCATTGCGCCGAAGCACGGGCAGCCGCTCGGCGAAGGGCAGCGACTGCCGCCCGGCGAGCAGCCCCTGCAGCCGCGGCAGGGTCGGACCCCGGTTGAGCCACAGCATCAGGCTGCCGATGGCACCCGCATCCTGCCGCCGCACCAGCACCTCTTCCCGATCCAGGTCGTAGGGGTGGCAATAGGACCACAGCGCCCCCTCGGGCTCCTCCGCCGCCCAGCGCCCCGCCATCCAGCGCAGCCGCCAGGGGGGCAGCCAGCGCAGGTACATCCCTCCCAGGAAGGGCAGGCGCAGCGGCCCGACCCGCGCCACCGGGACCGGCAACTCGAGCAGCCCCGAGGCCCAGAGGAAGGGCTTCCGCGGCGCCCCGGGCCAGCCCGCCAGCGGGTTCCACGCCGGCAGGACCGAGGAGGAATAGGCGAAGCCGAGCTCCGCCAGCGCCTCGCCGGCCCAGCCGGCGCGCGGCGTCAGGGAGAAGTAGGGCGCCCGGTACCCCGCCGGCGCGGCGCCCGTGATCTCCGCCAGGCGGTCCCGCGCCGCCGCCATGCCGGCCCGGAACGCCGCCGCGTCCTCCTCGGCCAGGGGCCGGTGGCGATGGCCATGGGAGGCGACCTCGTGCCCCCGTGCGGCGATGGCGCGCACCAGCCCGGGATCGGCCGACGCGACGGCATCCTCGACGAAGAAGGTCCCCCGCGCCCCGGCCTCGTCCAGCAGGTCGAGCAGGCGGCCGGTCTGGGCCGCCGCCCTGGCGCCACCCGCATGCTCCTCGACGTCCACGGTAAAGGTGAAAACGCCTGGAAGCGGCGCAAGACGCCGCGCCGCGCGGGCCGTCGCCCTTGTGAGGCCACTTTCGCGTTGGTAATTTCGGCGTCCGAGGGCAGGCGACATCATTGCGGAGGTCGCCGGTCGGTGGCGCCCCGTCAAGGGCGCTCCGCAGGCCGTCGGCGGGACGGAATGGTACCGTAACGGGGAAGCTGCGGGAGACCCAACTTGACGACGACCCTCTCCTTGGAAGCGGAGGTCGCCAGACTGATCGTCGAGGCCCTTCACCTCGAGACGACGCCGGAGGAGATCGATCCGGAGGCGCCGCTGTTCGGCGAAGGGCTGGGCCTCGATTCGATCGATGCGCTCGAGATCGCGCTTGCGGTGTCCAAGCGCTACGGGTTCCAGCTGCGCTCGGACGACGAGCGGAACCACCGCATCTTCGCCTCCCTGCGCGCCCTCGCCGCCCATGTCGAGAAGAACCGGACAGGCTGAGGGCGATGCGCGTCGCGCCGCGGCTCGCGATCTCCCTGCCGCTCTCCGGGCTGCTGCTGGCCGCGCGCGTGGCGGGCGCGGATGCCGCCGCGGCACCGCTCGCCGCCGGCCTGATCGGCGCCATGGCCGCGCC
>JAFADX010000244.1 GCA_023424475.1 Pseudomonadota bacterium | reverse complement strand
GCCGCGGCACGCGGGAGAAGATCCGCGGGCGGCCTTCCGCCACCACCCCGAGCGGGCCCGCCATCGGCGAGGTGAAGGCCGAGGGCAGCGCGGTGTGGCCCTTCTGCACGAAGCGCGCCGCGTGGATCTCGTCGTTCAGCACCGCGAGGGCCCCGAGGCCGCGGGCCTCGCCGCTCGCCGCCACGCGCGCCGCGGCGAGCAGATTGGCCGGCCCGTCCGCCCCCGGAGCATCCGCCCCGCGCATCGCGCCGGTGATCACCACCGGCCTGTCGCCCGCCACCAGCAGGTCGAGCAGGAAGGCGGATTCCTCGATCGTGTCGGTGCCCTGGATGACCACGGCACCCTCCGCGCCGGCGGCGAAGGCGTCCTCGATCCGCCGCGCGACGTCGAGGAGGTGCGTGGGTGCGAGGGAGGGGCTCGGCAGGCGCGCGGGGCTGTCGGCCTCGATCTCCGCCACCTCGGCCAGTTCGGGCACGGAGGCGACCAGTTCCGCCGCGCCGAGTTTCGGCGCGATGCCGCCCTCGGCCTGCGGCACCATGGTGATGGTGCCGCCGAGCGAGAGCATGATCAGCCGCTTGCGGCTCATGCCTGCCGCTCTGCCGCCTCGGCCGCCTCGGCCGCGGCCTTCAGCTCCTCCGGCGTGGCGGGAGCGGGGTGGTCGGGGATCTCGCCGGGCTTGTAGTCGGGCAGGCGCCCGGCGGGGAAGATGGTCAGCAGCGCGACGCCGGCCATCAGCAGCAGGCCGATCTTCAGCGCGCGCAGCCGGGATTCCTCGTTCACCATGACCGCCTCGGCCACCTGCGCAGCCGTGGCGCCGGTGCGCTGCATGATCTCGAGCAGCCGGTCGTTGGTGACGAAGTTGATCCGGTCGAGGTCGAGCTGGCCGAGGATATCGGCCGTCAGCACCGGATTGTCCGCGAGCCGCAGCATGATCATGGTGCTGAGCAGCCCGACCATCAGCGCGCCGGCGACCGCGGTGCCGACGCCGGCGGCAAGGTTCTGCGTGGTGCCGCGCAGCGAGCCGACATCGCCGGCCAGTTCCTTCGGCGCGGCGGTGACGAGCACATTGAACACCAGCGTCACCAGCGCGCCCTGGCCGATGCCGAAGGCGATCAGGCCGAACATCACGGCGAAGGCGCTCCAGTCGTTGCGCACCACCCAGGCGAGGTAGAGCAGCGCGACGAAGCAGAGCGCGAAGCCGGCCCGGCCGATCGTGCGCGGCGTCATCCTGCCGTAGAGCTTCACCACCAGCATGGCGGTGAAGAACACGGTCAGGTTGAAGGGCAGCATGGCGACCGCGGTCTCGATCGGCGTGCGCCCCTGCACGATCTGGATGTAGAGCGGCACGGAGAAGTTCAGCATCGCCTCCAGCGCCACCACCGAGAACATGCACATCACCGCCGCCTTCTCGCGCGGGGAGGTGATGACGCGCAGGTCGAGCAGCGGCGTCCGCCCGGCCTTCTGCACCCGGCGGCTCCAGGCGATGAAGGTCTGCAGCAGGAAGGCGCCGACGACGATCATCACCGGCGCGGGCGAGAGGCCGAGGATGTCGAAGGGTGCGCCCGGCCGCGCGGCGCCGAGGCCCCAGCGGTTCAGGTTGTTGAAGCCGAAGGTGATCATGATGATCGCCGCCGCGGCCAGCACCACGCCGAGCAGGTCGATCTTCACCTCCGGCCGCGCCTGTTCCGGCCTGAGGCGGAAGCTCAGCAGGAAGACCAGCGCCGAAACGGCGATCAGGATGCCGAAGACCGGACGCCAGCCGATGAAGGTGCCGAGCAGCCCGCCGATCAGGAAGGCCGCCACCCCCGCCGCCGCGCGCGCCGAGCCGAGCGCGCCGACCGCCGTCGCCTGCTGCGCCCCGTGATAGTGGTGCGCGATCAGCGCCACGAGCGCCGGCACGATCACCGCCGCGGCCAGCCCGATCATCAACTGCGCGGCGAGCATCAGCGTCGCGGTGGGCGAGAAGGTCATCACCACCTGGCCGATGCCGAACAGCGCCACCACCACGCGGAACACCTGGGTGGAGCCGAAGCGCTGCACCAGCTTCGCGCCGAGCATGACGAAGCCCGCCACGGCGAGCGAATACATGACGATGCCGGTCGCCACGGTCGTCGGCGGCACGCCGAAGCTCTGCACCATGCCGCCGAGCGAGACCGGCAGCGAGGCGACGTTGAAGGACATGATCGCCTGGCCGAGCGCGATCGCGACCATCGGCACCCAGGATTCGCGCGCCTCCTCCGGCGCCGTGGCTGCGGTGCTGCTCATCGGTGCGTTCCCCCGTTCCCGTTCATGCCGCAGGCGCTCCTCAACCCTCGGGGCGCGAGGCAAATAGGTTGAGCCCGAGCCGCTCGGACAGGAAGCGCGTCACGAGCTGCCCGCGCACGCTGTTCCCGGCGCTGTCGAGCGGCGGCGAGAAGACGCCGAGACCGCCCTTGCCGGGCGCGATCGTCACGATCCCGCCGGCCACGCCGCTCTTGCCCGGCAGCCCGACCTCGTAGAGCCAGTCGCCCGACTGCTCGTAGAGCCCGGCGGTCGCCATCACGGCGAGCACGCGCCGGCACCGCTCGGCATCGACGACGCGTTCCTTCGTGACCGGATTCACCCCGCCATCGGCGAGCGTGGCCCCCATCACCGCGAGGTCGTGCGCGGTGACGTTCAGCGCGCACTGGCGGGTGTAGACGTCGGTCGCCTCGTCCGGGTCGGAATACATCCGTCCGTAGCCCTGCAGCAGCCGCGCGATCCCCTGGTTGCGCTGGTTGGTCGCGGCCTCGGAGGCATAGACCTCCTCGTCCATGACGAGGTCGCGGCCGGCGAAGCGCGACAGGCCCTCGCGGATGAAGCGCCAGCGCTCCTCGGCATTGGCGCCGGGCGCGAGGCTGGTGGTCGCGATGGCCCCGGCATTGACCATCGGGTTCATGGTGCGGTCGGGGTTCAGTTCGATCGCCATCACCGAGTTGAAGGGCAGGCCGGTGGCGTTGACGCCGATCGCCTCCCGCGCGCGGCCGCCGCCCAGGGACTGGCAGACCAGGGCGAAGACGAAGGGCTTGGAGATCGACTGGATCGAGAAGGCGCACCCCGCATCACCCGCTTCGAAGACCGCGCCTTCCGGGCTGACGACGGAGATGCCGAGCCACTCGGCCCGGGCATTGGCGAGGGCGGGGATGTAGTCGGCAACCCTCCCTTCCGCGACGTCGCGGTAGCGGGCATGGGCCTCCTGCACGAGCGCCGCCACCGCGCCGGAGGGCGGCAGATGGCCGGTGGAGACGGCCGGCGGGCCCAGCGCCTCGTCGGCATGCAGGCGGTCGTGCATGGACCGGGCTCCCTGATCCGGCCGGGCAAGGTCGCCTGCAGGCCGCTTGCCGCCGAGGCTAGCAACCCCCTGCCGGGCGGCGGATCAGCCGGGCGTCCCGTTCCTGGGCCGTGCGTATCATTCGCGGTCAGCGCCGAGCCCGGACCTCTATAGCGCGCCCGAAGGGCGCATCGCACGGTGCCCGCTCGACCAGGGGCCCCGGAGATGGGACACGACAGCCTCGCCGCGACGCTACGGGCAACGCACGTCGCCGCGACGCCGCCCGCGGCGAATCTGCTGCGGCCGATCCGGTTCTCGACCGCAGGCTTTCCCCGCCGCGAACAATTCGCCGCGTGGCAGGCGTACAACGGCACGATCAGCGACCTGTCCCTGCCGGGAGGATGCGACGAGGCGGGCTATGTCGCGTCGCACGCGGCCTGGAAGCTCGGCGCCCTCGCCCTGAGCCACATGACCGGCCCCGGCCTTCGCTTCCGCCGCACCGCGGCGCAGATCCGGCGCGATTCGCTGGACCATTGGGTGGTCTCCCTCCCGCGCCAGGGAAGCGTCGTCCTCCGCTCGCGCCAGACGGAGATCGCGGCGCCGGCCCGCACGCTGCACGTCTTCGCGCTGCACGAGCCCTTCGAAGGCACGCATGACGACATCGAGTGGCTGACCCTGTTCGTCTCCCGCGACCTCCTGCCCGAACTCGCACCATGCATCGACGCGGCGCTCCACCGCCCGCTCGGAAGCGCCGTGGGCACCCTGCTCGGGCACTATCTCGATGCGCTGGCGAGGGAATTGCCCGGCATGACCGAATCGGAGCTGCCGCGCGTGGCGGAAGCGACGCGCGCGATGCTCGCCGCCTGCCTCGCGCCCGCCGGGGAAGCCTGCGACATCGCGCGCGAGCAGATCGAGCGCACGCGCCTCTCCCGCATCAAGGCCATCATCCGGCAGAACCTGCGCTCGCCGACGCTCGGGCCGCGGCGCCTGTGCAGCCTCGGCGGCGTCTCGCGCTCGCAGCTCTACCGGCTCTTCGAGCCGATCGGCGGCGTCGCGCGCTACATCCAGTCCGAACGCCTGCGCCACGCCCATCGCGCGCTGTCCGAGCCGAGCGACACGCGGGACGTCCTGCACATCGCGGAAGGTGCGGGATTCTACGACGCCTCGACCTTCAGCCGCGCCTTCCGCCGCGAATTCGGCATCACGCCGACCGCGCTGCGGCGCGCCGCACAGGCAGGCCAGCGCGGCGCACCGATCCGCCTGGACGGAGCAAGGGAGCCCCGCTTCGCGGAGATCCTCCAGCTGCTGTGAACACGCTTCGCGCGGCTACATCCCGAGCGCGCGGCGATAGAGGTCGAGCAGCGTCTCCTGCTCCTCCACTTCCGCCGGCTCCTGCTTGCGGATGCGGATGACCTGGCGGATCACCTTCACGTCGAAGCCGGCCGACTTCGCCTCCGCCATGATGTCCTTGATGTCGGAGGAAAGCGCCTTCTTCTCCTCCTCGAGACGCTCCACCCGCTCGATGATCGAGCGCAGCCGGTCCGCGGCGATGCCGCCGACCTCGGTGTCGTCCTTCGTCGCAGCCTGTGACATCGCCCTACCCGTGGTTTGAAGGGAGGCGGGTTTAGCCCTCGGCCCCTTTGCCATCAATCGTCCCCCTTCAATGCCCGGGATCGGCCGCGGCGAACTTCGCCTTCTGCTCGGCGCTCGCCTCGGTCTGGTGCTTCGCCTGCCATTCCTTGTAGGGCATGCCGTAGACGATCTCGCGCGCATCGGGGTCGGCGAGGCCGATGCCCTTCTGCTCCGCCGCCTCGCGATACCAGCGCGAGAGGCAGTTCCGGCAGAAGCCGGCCAGGTTCATCAGGTCGATGTTCTGCACGTCGCTGCGCTCGCGCAGGTGCCGGACCAGGCGGCGGAAGGCCGCGGCTTCGAGCTCGGTGCGCGTGGCGTCGTCCATTTCGGGAACGGGCATGATGCGGATCTCCTCGTCCTGGCGCCCTAGATGGCCCATCCGCAGCGGCTTCGCCATACTGGCGGCAGGGGAGAAGTTATCCACATGGCCTTCACCGATGCCGCGGCCCGTGCCGCGCTCCGCAGCCTCTTCGACGCCGCCGTGGCCTCGGCCGATCCGCGCACGGTGCTCGCGCGCCATCTGCCGGAGGCGCCGTCGGGGCGCGTGCTCGTGCTCGGTGCCGGCAAGTCCGCCGCGGTGATGGCGGCGGCGGTCGAGGCCGCCTGGCCGGAGGCGGATCTCTCCGGCCTCGTCGTCACCCGCTACGGCCACGGCCATCCCACGGCACGCATCGAAGTCGCGGAAGCCTCCCACCCGGTGCCGGACGAGGCGGGCGCGCGGGCGGCGCGGCGGATGCTCGGCCTCGCCGCCGCGGCCGGCCCGGAGGATCTGGTGCTCTTCCTCGTCTCGGGCGGCGGCTCCTCGCTGACGACCCTGCCCGCGCCAGGACTCGCGCTCGCGGACCTGATCGCGGTGAACAGGGCACTGCTCGCCTCCGGTGCCACGATCCATGAGATGAACTGCATCCGCCGGCACCTCTCGGCCTTCTCGGGCGGGCGGCTCGCGGCCGCGGCGCATCCGGCGCGCGTCGTCACGCTCGCGATCTCGGACGTGCCGGGGGACGACCCGACGGTGATCGCCTCGGGGCCGACCGTCCCGGACCCCTCGACCTTCGCCGAGGCGCGCGCGCTCGTCGCGCACTACCGGATGCCGCTTCCACCGGCGGTGACGGCGCATCTCGCCGCGGCGGCCGGGGAAAGCCCGAAGCCCGGCGACCCGCGCCTCGGCACGCCGGACTACCGCTTCATCGCGACGCCGGCGATGGCGCTCGAAGCCGCCGCGGAGGCCGCGCGCGGCCTCGGCCTGGCGCCGATGATCCTCGGCGA
>JAFADX010000210.1 GCA_023424475.1 Pseudomonadota bacterium | reverse complement strand
CCGCACGGCTTCGCCGCCCTCGCGGCCCTGCGCGAAGGGCGGCTGACGCGGGAGGAGATCCTCGCCGCGCTCGATGCCGCCGGCCTGCGCGGCATGGGCGGCGCCGGCTTCCCGGTCGCGCGCAAGTGGCAGGCGGTGCTGGCGCAGCCGGGGCCGCGCCACCTGGTGGTGAACGCGGACGAGGGCGAGCCCGGCACCTTCAAGGACCGCTGGTGCCTGGAGCAGGCGCCGCTGCGCACGCTGGAAGGCGTGCTGATCGCCGCGGAGGCGATCGAGGCCGAGGCGATCTGGATCTACGTGCGCGACGAGTATCCCGAGGCGCGGCAACTGCTTGCGGACCTGATCCCGGCGTTGCCGACGCAGCGCCCGGTGCATCTGCGCCGCGGCGCCGGCGCCTATATCTGCGGGGAGGAGACGGCGCTGCTCGAAAGCCTCGAAGGCAAGCGCGGCTATCCGCGGCACAAGCCGCCCTTCCCCGGTGAGCGCGGACTCTTCGGGCAACCCACGCTGATCCACAATGTCGAGACGCTGTGGTGGCTGCCCGAACTGCTCGCCTCGCCGGAGGCGCCCGCGCGCTTCGCGGCGGCGGGCCGCAACGGGCACAAGGGGCAGCGGCTGTTCAGCCTTTCGGGCCGCGTGCGCCGGCCCGGCGTGCATCGCGCGCCGATCGGCATCACGGCCCGGGATCTGATCGAGGAGTTCGGCGGCGGCATGGAGGAAGGGCATCGCTTCGCCGCCTATCTGCCGGGCGGTGCCTCGGGCGGCATCCTGCCGGCGGGGATGGCCGACCTGCCGCTGGCCTTCGGGGTGCTGGAGAAGCACGGCTGCTTCGTCGGCTCGGGCGCCGTGGTGGTGCTGTCGGACCGGGACGACCTGGCCGAGGCGGCGCGCAACCTGCTGCGTTTCTTCCGCGACGAATCCTGCGGGCAATGCACCCCCTGCCGCGTCGGCACGCAGAAGGCGGTGCGGCTGCTGGAAGCGCCGCGCTGGGACCGCGCGCTGCTGCGGGAACTGGCGCAGGCGATGGCGGACGGCTCGATCTGCGGGCTCGGCCAGGCGGCGATGAACCCGGTGCTCTCCCTGCTGCGCCACTTCCCGGAGGAGGCGGTGCCGTGACGCGCTTCCTGCTCGATGGCCGCGCGGTCGAGGCCGCGCCCGGTGAGACGATCTGGACCGTGGCGCAGCGCGAGGGCGTCGCGATTCCGCATCTCTGCCACCGGCCGGCGCCGGGCTACCGCCCCGACGGCAATTGCCGCGCCTGCCTCGTGGAGGTCGAGGGCGAGCGGACGCTCGCGGCCTCCTGCATCCGCGCGCCGCGCGAGGGGATGGTGGTGAAGACCGCGACGCCGCGCGCCGAGCATGCGCGGCGGATGGTCTTCGAGCTGCTGATGGCCGACATGCCGGGGCCGGAGGCGCGCGACGCGACCTCCGGCTTTGCGCGCTGGGCGGCGGCGCTGGGCGTCACGCGGTCGCGCTTCGCGCCGGATGCGCGGCCGGCGCCGGACCTTTCGCATCCGGCGATGGCGGTCGCGCTCGATGCCTGCATCGCCTGCGGCCTCTGCGAGCGCGCCTGCCGGGAGGTGCAGCACAACGACGTCATCGGGCTGGCGCATCGCGGGGCCGGGGCGACGGTCGCCTTCGACCTGCTGGACCCGATGGGCAAGTCGTCCTGCGTCGGCTGCGGGGAATGCGTGCAGGCCTGCCCGACCGGGGCGCTGCTGCCGAAATCGGTGCTCGACGGGCGCGGGCATCGGGCAGCGGCGCCGGCGGAGGAGGTCGCGAGCGTCTGCCCCTATTGCGGCGTCGGCTGCCAGCTGGGCTTCCGCGTGCGCGACGGGCGGATCGAGGAGGTGATCGGGCGCGACGGCCCGGCCAACCAGGGGCGGCTCTGCGTGAAGGGGCGCTTCGGGTTCGACTACCTGGCGCATCCCGACCGGCTGACGCGGCCGCTGCTGCGCATCGATGGGGCGGCGAAGGACCCGGCCGATTGCCTCGACCCCGCCGGCGCGCGCGCAAAGTTCCGCGAGGCGACCTGGGAGGAGGCGATGGCACGCGCCGCCGGCGGGCTGCGGCGCATCCGCGACGATGCCGGCCCCGGCGCGCTGGCGGGCTTCGGCAGCGCCAAGGGGTCGAACGAGGAGGCGTACCTGTTCCAGAAGCTCGTGCGCATGGGCTTCGGGACCAACAACGTCGATCATTGCACGCGGCTCTGCCACGCGGCCTCGGTGGCGGCGCTGCTGGAAGGCATCGGCAGCGGCGCGGTGACGGCACCCTTCACCGCGGTGAAGGACGCCGACCTCATCTTCCTGATCGGCGCGCGGCCGACCGAGAACCATCCCGTCGCGGCCACCTTCATCAAGCAGGCGGTGGCGCGGGGCGCGCTGCTGGTGACGGCCGACCCGCGCGGCAGCGACCTCGACCGCATGGCACAGGAGGTGCTGCGGTTCCGGCCCGGCGAGGATGTCGCGCTGCTCAACGCCATGCTGCACGTCGTCCTGCACGAAGGGCTGCACGATGCCGCCTTCGTCGCAGGGCGCGTCGAAGGCGTCGCGCGGCTGCGCGAGCACGTCGCCGCCTATGCGCCCGAGGCGGTGGAAGCGCGCTGCGGCGTGCCGGCGGGGCAGATCCGCCGCGTCGCGCGGCGCTTCGCCGCCTCGCCCGCTGCGCTGACGCTGTGGGGCATGGGCGTCTCGCAATCGGTGCACGGGACGGACAATGCGCGGGCGCTGATCGCGCTGGCGCTGGTCTGCGGGCATGTCGGCAGGCCGGGGGCCGGGCTGCACCCGCTGCGCGGGCAGAACAACGTGCAGGGTGCTTCCGATGCCGGGCTGATCCCGATGATGCTGCCCGACTACCACCGCACCGACGACCCGGCGGCGCGGGCGGCGATGGAGGCGCTGTGGGGCGCCGCGCTCGATCCGCGGCCGGGGCTGACGGTGGTCGAGATCCTCGAGGCCGCGGGGCGCGGTGAGATCCGGGGCATGTACATCATGGGCGAGAACCCGGCGATGTCGGACCCGGACCTCGCCCATGCGCGGGCGGCGCTGGCGCGGCTCGACCACCTGGTGGTGCAGGACCTGTTCCTGACGGAGACGGCGGCGCTGGCCGACGTGGTGCTGCCGGCCTCGGCCTGGCCGGAGAAGGACGGCACGGTCACCAACAGCAACCGCACGGTGCAGATGGGCCGCGCGGCGGTGCCGCTGCCCGGCGAGGCACGGCAGGACCTCGCCATCATCGTGGAGATGGCGCAGCGGCTCGGCCTGCCCTGGACCTATGCGCACCCGCGCGAGGTCTTCGCCGAGATGGCCGAGGCGATGCCGAGCCTCGCCAACATCACCTGGGAGCGGCTGGCGCGGGAGAGCGCAGTCACCTATCCGAGCCCCGCCCCCGACGCGCCGGGGCGGGAGATCGTCTTCGAGGACCGTTTCCCGACCGCCGGCGGACGCGCGCTGCTGGTGCCCGCGGGCGTCGCCGACCCCGCCGAGGCGCCGGACGAGGCCTATCCCTTCGTGCTCACCACGGGGCGGGAGCTGGAGCACTGGCACACCGGCACCATGACCCGCCGGGCGGGGGTGCTGGACGCGCTGGAACCCTCGGCGACCGTCTCCCTGGCGCCGGCGGAACTGCGGCGGCTGGGCGTCGCGCCCGGGGAGTGGGTGCGGGTGACGACGCGGCGCGGCACGCTGGCCTGCGCGACGCGGGCCGACCCGGCGGTGCCGGACGGCATGGTCTTCCTGCCCTTCGCCTTCCGCGAGGCGGCGGCGAACCTGCTGACCGACCCGCGGCTCGACCCCTTCGGGCACATTCCCGGCTTCAAGCTCTGCGCCGCGCGCGTGGAAGCCGCCCGAACGCGCGCTTGACCGGGCCGGGCGCGAGGATCAAGGGAGGCTGCACACCATGTCCTTCCAAGATCTTCCCGCGCCGCTGCTGGCCGCGCTCACCGCGCGCGGCTATGCCGAGCCGACCCCGGTCCAGTCCGCCGTGCTCCAGCCGGAGACGGCCGGGCGCGACCTTCTCGTTTCCGCCCAGACGGGGTCCGGCAAGACCGTGGCCTATGGGCTGGCCCTTGCGCCCGAACTCATCGGCGATGCGCCGCGCCTGCCGCCGGCCGGGCCGCCGCTGGCGCTGATCGTGGCGCCGACGCGCGAACTGGCGCTGCAGGTGAAGGCGGAGCTCGCCTGGCTCTACGCGCCGGCGGGCGGGCGGATCGTCTCCTGCGTCGGCGGCATGGATCCGGTGGCGGAGCGGCGGATGCTCTCCCACGGGGCGCATATCGTCGTCGGCACGCCGGGGCGGCTGCGCGACCATCTCGAGCGCGGCAACCTCGACCCCGCCGCGCTGCGCGCGGTGGTGCTGGACGAGGCCGACGAGATGCTCGACCTCGGCTTCAAGGAGGAGCTGGAGGCGATCCTCGAGGAAACGCCGGCCGAGCGCCGCACGCTGATGTTCTCCGCCACCGTGCCGCGCGGCATCGCGGCGCTGGCCAGGGGCTACCAGCGCGACGCGCTGCGCATCGAGGCGAACGCGGCCGACCTGCAGCATGGCGACATCGAGCACCGCGCGATGCTGGTCGCGCCGCATGAGCTGGAACGCGCGGTGGTGAACCTGCTGCGACTCGAGGATCCGCGCGTGGCGATGGTGTTCTGCGCGACGCGCGCGGCGGTGGCGCGGCTGCACGGGAACCTTTCGGAGCGCGGTTTTTCCACCGTCGCGCTGTCGGGCGAATTGTCGCAGGCGGAGCGGAACCGCGCGCTGCAGAACCTGCGCGACGGGCGCGCGCGGGTGTGCGTCGCGACCGATGTCGCGGCGCGGGGCATCGACCTGCCGGACCTCGGCCTCGTGATCCATGCCGAGATGCCGCGCGATCCTGAGACGCTGCTGCACCGGAGCGGCCGCACCGGGCGGGCGGGGCGCAAGGGCGTGTCGGTCCTGCTGGTGCCGCATACGCGCCGGCGCGTGGGCGAGCGGCTGCTGGCCGCGGCCAAGGTGAAGGCGGCCTGGGGCCCGGCGCCCTCGGCCGAGGCGGTCCGCGCGCGGGATGCGGAGCGGCTGGC
>JAFADX010000180.1 GCA_023424475.1 Pseudomonadota bacterium | reverse complement strand
CTCGGCGACCGCGCGGCGGAAGGCCGCGAGGTCGGGCGCCGCGGCCGCGAGGCCCTCCGGCGTCACCTCGGTCAGCAGCCGCCGGTTGCCGCCGTCCGAGGCCAGCGTCGGCTGGTGCCGCGCGGTGACGACGGCCGCTTCGGGAATGCCGGCGCAGGCGGCGGCGACCGAGGCCGGCAGCGTCGCACCGATGGCCAGCGGCTGCGGGGCGGCGACCTCGGCCCCGGTTACCCGACCCTCGGCGTCGCGCAGCAGCGTCACCTCCACGAGCCCGGCCGGTTCCTCGAAACGGTAGGCGCGCGGGCTCTCCTCGTCCTCGAGCGCGAGGACATAGGCGGTGCCGACATTGGGATGGCCCGCGAAGGCCATCTCCCGCTTCCGGTCGAAGATGCGCACGCGCGCGGAGTTGTGCGGGCTTTCGGCCGGCAGGACGAAGGTCGTCTCGCTGATGTTGAACTCGGCCGCCAGCGCCTGCATCTCGGCATCCGTCAGGCCGCGCGCATCGGGAAAGACGGCGAGCTGGTTGCCGCCGAAACGGGCGCTGGTGAAGACGTCCACCGTGACGAAGCGGAAGGCCCTCATGGCGTCTGTTGTCCCAGCACGCGCAGGATGGCGCCTTCGAGCACCCCGGCGCCGATGTTCACGCCCAGCGCCTCCACGAAGAGGAAGAAGGCCCCGAGCGAGACGACGAGGGCGATCGCCGCGTCACGCAGCATCGAACGGCTGCCGAAGGCGCGCGCGGTGCAGACGAACTGGATCGCGGCCGCGAGCGAGAAGCCGAGCGGTTGGATCAGCGCCAGGTTCAGCAGCATGCCGCCGCCGAGCCAGCCCAGCGCGCGCAGGTTGGGCGGTCCTGCCTCCTCCACCTCGGTGAGGCCGGCACTCCAGCCGCCGCGCAGCGCCGTGGCGGTCAGCAGCAGCCCCAGCACCACCAGCGCCGCCGCGATCACCGCCGGCACCAGCTTCGGCCCGACCACCGCATAGACCGGGGTGACCGGGATGATCCAGGTCATCCAGGCGGCGAGCACCCCGAGCGCGACCGCGGCGAGGCCGACGGCGAGATCGGGAACCGCTCCGGGTTTCATTGCGCAGCCACTCCCATGCTCAGGCGAGCCCGAGATCCTTGAGCACGCCTTCCATGTCGGTGCGGTCGCGGGTCAGGAACTGGTCGAAGGGCTCGCCGGTCAGGAAGGCGTCGTCCCAGCCCCGGTCGGCAAGGATGCGGCGCCAGCCCTCGGTCGCGTGGATGGCGGTCATCAGGTCCACGAGGGCCTGGCGCTGGGCCGCGTTGATGCCGGGCGCGCCGAAGACGCCGCGCCAGTTGGTCGCGACGACGTCGATGCCGCTCTCCTTCAGGGTCGGGACGGCGGGATCGATGCGGCGCTCGCCGCTGGTGGCAAGCGCGCGCACGCGCCCGGCCTTGATCTGTTCGGAGAATTCCGACCAGCCGGAGATCCCGGCCGCCACCTGCCCGCCCAGGATCGCCGCCTGCGCGGGACCGCCGCCGGGGAAGGCGACGAAGGAGGCCTCGCGCGCCTGGCGGCCAAGCTTCTGCAGCATCAGGCCGAGGATGATGTGGTCGGTGCCGCCGGCGCTGCCGCCGGCGACCGAGACGGCGCGCGGATTGGCCTTCAGCGCGTCGGCGAACTGGCCGATGTTCTGGTAGGGGCTGTTGGCGGGAACGATGATGACGCCCGCCTCGTCGGTCATGCGCGCGATCGGCACCGTGTTCTGCAGCGAGACCGGGGTCTTGTTGGTCAGCGTGGCGCCGACCATGACGGAACCCGAGACCATCAGCGCATCCGGGCGCCCGCGCCGCTGCGCGAGGAAGCGCGGCAGGCCGACGGTGCCGCCGGCGCCGCCGATATTCTCGAACTGGAAGCTGCCGACCAGGCCCGCCTGGCGGGCCGCCTGCTCGATCGCGCGGGCGAGGCCGTCCCAGCCGCCGCCGGGATTGGCGGGCACGAACATGAAGATGCTCGCGAAACGCTGCTGGGCGAAGGCGAGCGGCGCGAAGCCGGCGCCCGCAGCGGCAGTGAGAAGCGTGCGGCGAAGGATCATGGCGGTGGTCCGGTCGTTTCCTCGGGATGCGCCAGCATGCGCCGCCGCCGGCCGGCGCGCAAAGGGTGAAGGCTTGCCATCCGGCCTCCTTTTATTCGATATTGCGAGTCATTCTCATATGGTCCCGACATGACGCCTCCTCCCGCTCCCTCCCGGCTTCGCCGCCGGCTCCTGACCATCATGCTGCCCGCCGCCACCGCCGCCGTCGCGCTGTCCGGCTGCGGCGAGCGGGGCCAGGACGGCGCCGCCCCCTCGCGCCCGCCCCCGCGCATCGAACCCAGCGACTACGACACGCTGCCGAGCACCATGCGCCCGAGCACCACGCGCCGCTGATCCTGCCGGCGCGTGCGCCGGCGCACTCGATCCTTCCCTGACATGACTTGCCCAGGCTGCCGCCTCCGGCCGATGATGCGCGGGGGTTGGGAGTAGCAGGATCATGAGCAAGGGGGACGCGAAGCAGGACCTCCCGCCGGCTGCGGAACAGGCAGAGCCTGTCGCGCGGCCGCTTGGGCGCCGTCTGCTGGTGCTGCGCCTCGCCGCCGCCGGCAGCGCGGCCGTCGCCGCTGCGGCACCGGCCGCCAAGGCGCAGGAGGCGACGCCGGTGCAGTACCGCACCGGCGTCTCGGACAATGATCCGAACGATCCGCCCGGCTACGGGCGCGGCTATCGCCGCCCGCGCACCGGCATCAGCGACGGCGACCCGAACGACCCGCCCGGCTATGGCCGCGGCTACCGCCGCCCGCGCACCGGCGTCAGCGATGGCGACCCGAACGACCCGCCCGGCTATGGCCGCGGCTATCGCAGCGCGCCGCGCACCGGCGTCACGGACAACGACCCCAACGACCCGCCCGGGGGCGGCCGCGGCTACCGCGCGGCACCACGCCAGGGCCGTCCCTATACCGGGATCAACGACGGCGACCCGACCGATCCCTCCGGCTACGGCACCGGCTGGCGCCAGCGCAGGTCCGGCCTTACCGACAGCGACCCGAACGACGCTCCCGGCAATGGCCGCGGCTACCAGCGGCGTGGCGTGACCGACAACGACCCCTACGACGCGCCGGGCCGCGGCCGCGGCTGGCGCTGAGGACGGCGCGCCGCGGACTGCCGGCGGGATGCCGGGCCGCCGGCTGGCCCGCGGCATCGCCCTGGCCGGATTGCCCACGGCCACGGCGCCGGCGATCTCGACCACGACCCGCAAACGCTTCCGGTCGCGACAGAGGACCATGATGACCGCAACACTGGCCGAAGAGGCCTGGACCCTCGCCTTCGGCTCGATGTCCTTCAACGACGGCATGGCGCTGCGTGAAGGCACCGCCTGGCGGCTGCTGCCCGGCAACGATCCCGGCCGCTATGCCGGGCTGCTGTCGATCGCCGACCTCGACGCCTTCCTGCGCACGGACGCGGCCCGCACGCCACGCGTCGCCATGGCCGATGGCGCGCGCAAGGGCAGCGCCGCGCTGCCGATCGACGAATACGTCGAGGAAGGCACCGACCGCGTCGACCTGCCGGGCCTCTTCGCGCGCCACGACGCCGGGGCGAGCCTCGTCGTCTCCCAGTTCCACGAGATCCACCCGCCCCTCGCCCGCTTCTGCCGCGGGCTCGAGAAGGCGTTCCTCCATGGCGTGCAGGCCAACATCTACCTGACCCCGCCGGGCGCCCAGGGCTTCCGCGTGCATTTCGACACCCACGACGTGCTCGTGCTGCAGGTCTCGGGGCGCAAGGCCTGGCGCATCTGGGACGCCATCCCCTACGCCGCGCCGACGCGCCACACGCCCTGGCGCAACAACGTCGCGACGGAAGGCGAGCCGCACGAGCTCCTCATGACGCCGGGCGATGCGCTCTACATCCCGCGTGGCGTGATGCACGAGGCGATGGTGCAGGAAGGCGGCGATCCCTCCCTGCACATCACGCTCGGCTTCATGGAGCCGGGGCTCGGGGAGATGCTCCGCGTGATCCTGAACGAACTGGAGGCGGAGGAGCCGGCGCTGCGCGCGGCCGTGCCGACCTGGCGGCTGGCCGAGCCCGACGGCATCGCGGCGTTGCAGGCGCGGCTGGCCCCCGCGCTCGTGGCACTCGCGCAGCCGGGTGTCGCCGATCGCATCGCCGTCGCGGCGCTCGACCGGCTGGTGCGGGACCGGATGTCGCTGCCGGGCCGCACGCTCTACACGCGCGTGCCGGAGCCACAGGACCGCCTGCGCCTGTCGACGACCATGCACCATGCGGTGGTGCCCTTGCCGGAGGGTGGGGCCGCCCTGCGCTGGTACGGCGGCGTCGAGACGCTGGACGAGCAAGAGCTCGACTGGCTCGAGGCGCTCGAGGAAGGCGCCACGGCGGAATCACTGGGCGAGGAGGCGCTGCGCTTCTGTCGCCGTCTGCTGACAGTGGGGCTGCTCGAACGGATCTAGAGCTCTTTTCGATTAGACGGCACCGGCCCGCAGCCCCACCCGGCCACCTATCCAGGATACTGTCGTTGGGTGGCCGGGCGGGGGTGCGGGCCGGTGCCGGTTCCGACCGATCGGGATCTGCCCTAGCGGGCTTCGGTGCGCGACGGAACCATGGCGCCGTCCCCTTCGCGCTTCGCCCCAACACGCCTATCCTTCCCCGCAACGACCGGAGGATCCGCCATGACCGACGACCCGCGCTGGCAGCCGAGCCTGCGCTATCCCGACCCGTCCATCGTCGCGCTGGACCCCTCCTTCAAGCGTTATCACCTGCCGCTCTCGGCGGTGGAACGCCTCCATCACGGCACGCGCTGGGGCGAGGGCCCGGTGTGGCTGGGCGATGCGCGCTGCCTGCTGTGGTCGGACATCCCGAACAACCGCGTGCTGAAATGGGAGGAGGAGACGGGCGCCGTCTCCGCCTGGCGCAAGCCGTCGAACAATGCCAACGGCCACACCCGCGACCGCCAGGGCCGCATCGTCGCCTGCGAGCATGGCGGGCGGCGCGTGGTGCGCTTCGAGCACGACGGCGCCATCACCGTCATCGCCAGCCACTTCCAGGGCAAGCGGCTGAACAGCCCGAACGACGTGGTGGTGAAGTCCGACGGCTCCATCTGGTTCACCGACCCGCCCTTCGGCATCCTCGGCTTCTACGAGGGCGAGAAGACCGCGCCCGAGCTGCCGCACACCAACCTCTACCGGGTGGATGGCGTGACCGGGGAGATCACCCTGGTCGCCGACGACATCAACCACCCGAACGGGCTCGCCTTCAGCCCGGACGAGAGCATCCTCTACGTCGTCGAGAGCCGGTCCGAGCCGCGCAACATCCTCGCCTACGACGTGGACGGCGCGACCATCCGCAACCGCCGCACCTTCATCGCCTGCCAGCCGGGCGAGACGCCGGACGGCTTCCGCGTGGACGTGGACGGCAACCTCTGGTGCGGCTGGGGCATGTCGCCGGCCTTCGACGGCATCCGCGTGTTCAACAGCGCCGGGGCGCCGATCGGGCACATCCACCTGCCGGAACGCTGCGCCAATGTCTGCTTCGGCGGGCGCCACCGGAACCGCCTGTTCATGGCGGCGGCGCAGTCGCTCTACGCGCTCCACGTCAACACGCAGGGGGTGGCGGGGGGCTGAGGCGCCCTCACCCCGCCCCGGCCTTGCCGGCCGGCACCCGCACGGTCAGCGACAGCAGCCGGAAGGACAGGCTCTTGCCATGCCCGTCGAGGTTCAGCGAGCCGTTCACCCCGCCTTCCAGCGCATCGTCGATGATGAAGTTGAAGGCGTGGATCAGCGGCAGGTCGTAGCGCATGCAGCGCGTCGCGCCACGATGGCGGAACAGCGCCAGCACTCGCTCCTCCGTCACCTGTTCGGCCAGCACCGGCCACAGGGCGGGGTCGTAGGGCATCAGCGAGAGGTTGGCGCGGTTGCCCTTGTCCCCCGCGCGGGAATGCGCGACCGCGTGCAGCGGCACCTCGATCAGTTCCACAGCCGGGCCTCCCGCACCGTCACCTCCGTCGGCACCATCTCCCGCGGCACCAGGAAGGATCGCGTCAGGATGCGCGGCGTGACGCGCCAGCGCGCCCCGGACGTGCCCGCCGTGCCGCAGCAGAGCATGGCCAGCGCCTCGCGCGAGGCCTGGTCGGCATCGTCGCGCGTCGCGCTCTCGACCGCGAGGCGGATGCGGATCTCGGGCGGTTCCGGCCCGTCATACGAGCGCCAGAGCGTCCCCGCGTCGGAATCATGCACGGCCGAGACGCCGATCAGGTCCGCGCGCGCACGGCGGCCGAGGCCGCGTTGCTTCACCCGCTGCAGCAGGACATCCGCGGTCGCACGCGCACGGGCCAGCGCATTCGGCCCGGCGACGGAGACCTCGCCCTCCCCGAGCCAGGAGCCTTCGTAGCAGGCGGTGACCTTCAGCCGGTCGGGCCGCGCATGGCCCTTCACACCATGCAGCGCCACGCGGTCCTGGCCGGCCTGTTCCAGGGTCACGCCCGTGATGTCCATGACCACGTCGGGCGTCATGTAGGCGGCGGGATCGTGGAGTTCGTAGAGCAACTGCTCCTTGACGCTGCGCAGGTCCACGAGGCCGCCGGTATCGCCGGGCTTGGTGATGACGAGGGAGCCGCCGCGCCCGACCTCGGCGATCGGGAAGCCGATATTCGCGGGATCGGGGATGTCCTTGAAGCCGGGATCCCAGAAGACGCCACCCGTGACCTGGCTGCCGCATTCCAGCAGGTGGCCGCAGGCGGCGCCGAGCCCGAGCGACTGCCAGTCGTCCTCGGCCCAGCCGAAGTGATGCATCAGCGGCGCGATGGCGAGGGAGGGATCCGAGGTGCGGCCGGCCACCACCACCTGCGCGCCATTGGCCAGCGCCTCCGCGAGCGGCGCCGCGCCGATGTAGGCGTTGGCCGAGACCAGCGTCCAGGCGGACATGTCGAGCCCGGCATCGGCCTCGTGCACCGCAAGGCTCGACAGGTCCACGGTGCCGCTGACGTCGTCGCCGGTGACGACGCCGATGCGCAGGTCCGGAATGCCGAGCCGCCGCGCCAGCCGCGCGACGCAGCGCGCCGCGGCCATCGGGTTGGCCGCGCCGAAATTGCCGAGGATCGGGATGCCCGCACGCGCGCAATCGGTGAGGATCGGTTCGAGCAGCCGCTCGAGCATCGGCTCGTAGCCGGCGTCGGGATCGCGGCGCTTCTCGATCTGCGCCAGCGCGATGGTGCGTTCGGCGAGGCATTCGAAGAACATCGCCGCCGGCAGGCCGCGCCGCACCAGTGCGCGCACCACCGGGACCGGCGCATCGACGCGGTCGCCGGAAAAGCCGGCGCCATTGCCGACGAGGAAGAGGTCACTCATGCACAGCATTCCCTGAGCGCCGCGGCAAGAAGCGGCAGGTCGGCATCATCGAGCGCGATCGGGTTCACCGCCAGCACGCCGCGGCGGATGCGCCCGGCATCGAGATGCACCGCGGGGGTCCGCGCGCGCAGCGCGGCATCGGCACGTTCCGCGATGGCGCGATCGGCGAAGCGCAGTTCCAGTATCGGCAGTCCGGGCTTCGCGCCGTCCGGCACCAGCACCGCCCGCGGCACGGCGCCGCGCAGCGCCGAGAGCCGCGCCGTCCAGCGCGCGGTCCGTTCGGCGGGTTCCTCGGCCACGAATCGGCGCAGCGCGACGATCAGGCCGACGATCTCCTCCTTCCCCGCCTTGCAGGAGCGGCCGATGCCGTGGTGCGGCAGGAAGCGCATCTGGGCGAGCGGCGCGAATTCGGCCGGCGCGACGAACTGCGCCTCGGGCAGGTCGAGGTCGAGCATCTGCACGAGCGCGCTGCTCACCAGGTCGCACCGCCCTGCGAGGATGCCCGAAGCCTGCGGCCCGCCGATCGCCTTGCCTCCGGAGAAGCAGACGAGGTCCGCGCCCTCGGCGAGGAAGCGACGCAGGTTCGAGGCGGGCGGCAGTTGCGCGGCGGCATCCACCAGCACGGGCACGCCGCGCGCATGGGCGGCGCGCGCGACATCGGCGAGCGGAGGCTCCGCGGCCTCGCCCGCCAGACAATAGACCGCGGCGGTCCGCGGCGTGATGGCCTCCGCGACCTCCCCCACGCTCGCGTCGCGCACGCCGGGACCGGAATGGCGGTCGGGGATGCCGACCTCGACGATCCGCCCGCCGGCGCCGCGCAGGGCGCGGTCGTACATGTTGCGCTGGCTGCGGACGACGACGAACTCGTCCGGCATCCCGGTGGTGTCGGGCAGCCGGTTCATCGCCGCGGGATCGAGCCGCGCCATGCAGGCCGCGGCACCCAGCAGGAGCGCCGCGGCGGCGCCGCTCGTCACGATGCCGGCTTCCGCGCCGGTCGCTTCGGCGATGGCGCGGCAGGCCGCGGCCTGCAGGTCGTGCATCCCGACGCAGGCGCGCGAGGCCTCGGCCATCGCCGCCATGACCTCGGGGGCCATGAGGCCGCCGGACAGCCGCGTGTTGGTGCCATAGGCGTTGATGATCCGCCGTACGCCGAGCGCGGCGTAGATCCCGCCGCTCATGCCGGGTGCAGCCCCCCGTCCTCGGAACCGGGCTCCGTCAGCCGGGTGGGCCGCAAGGCGCCCAGGCTTTCGAGCAGGGGATGCGTCGTCGCGGCGAGGTGCCCGCCGACATGCTTGAGGTCGCGCACCACCTCGAAGAGCAGCCCGGCGGCCGCAATGGCGGCGGGCTCGGCGGCGGCGGAGAGGCGCTCCATCGTCGCCGCCTCCTCAAGCCGCATACGCTCCTTCTCCTCGATCAGCCGGCGCGCGGCGGCGGCATCCTCGCGCATGAAGGCGGCGACGGCGAGTTGCAGCTGCTCGAGGCCGCGCATGTGCACCGCCTCGATCGAGGCCATCATCGTGGCATCCAGCACGACGCCGCTGCGCGACCACTTCGCGGCGACGCGCGCCAGGCTGCGCTCGAGCACGTCGCCCGCGCTTTCGAGGTTGATGGCGAAGGCGCGGATCTCGGCCACGCGGCGCCGTTCCTCGTCGCCCAGGTCGGGGCCGAGGCCCGCCAGGTAGGCCTGCACGGCGCGGTTCAGGCCGTCCACCACCTCGTTCAGCCGCGTGACCCGGCGGGCGAGGTCGCGGTCCTCGGTGCGGAAGCCGGCGGCGATGGTGCGCAGCATCTCCGCCAGGGCATCGGCCTGGCGCAGCGCCTCGCGCTCCGCATTCGCGAGCGCGACGGGCGGCGTGCCGAGCGCCGCGTCGTCCAGGTAGCGGGGCGCGGCGGGATCCGAGGCGGTCCGGTCGGGCAGGAGGCGCCGGAGCAGGCGTGCCAGCATCGGCAGCAGCGGCATGGAGACCACCGCGAGCACGAAGTTGAAGGCAAGATGCGCATTGGCGACGAGGCGCGCCGGCGCCGGGTCGATCCAGCTCAGGGCCGCGGTGACCCAGGGCAGGGCCGCCATCGCGACCGCCACGCCCACGAGCCGGTTCACCAGGTTGCCCACCGGCACGCGCAGCCGTGCCGGGTCGGCGCGGTCGCAGGCCAAGACCGGATTGAGCGCGCTGCCGAGATTGGCCCCCAGCACCATGGCGATGGCCACGTCGGCGCCGATGATCCCGCCGGCATGGAGCGAGGCGACGAACAGCACCGCCGCGACGGAGGCGTGCATCGCCCAGGCCAGCAGGGCCGCAATCAGCAGGTTCGCCAGCGGATTGCCCGCCAGCGCGGCGAGGATGGTGCGCAGGGCGGGGGAGTGCTCAACCGGCGCGACGGCGCTCTGCATCAGTTCGAGCGCGAGCAGCATGAGGCCGAGCCCGATCGAGGCGCGCCCGAGGTCGCGCCGCCGCGCCTGCTGCGCGCCGCGGAAGGCGGCGACGCCGATCAGGATGAGGAGCGGCGCCACCGCCGCCACGTCGAAGGAGAAGGCCTGCACGATCAGCGCCGTGCCGACATTGGCGCCGAGCATCGCCGCCAGGCCCGGCACCAGCGCCACGGCGCCGGCCGCCGCGAAGGAGGCGACCATGAAGGCGGTCGCGGTGCTGCTCTGCAGGACGGAGGTGACGAGAAACCCGGCGAGGAATCCGCGGCGGCGATTGCCGAGGCCGGTGGACAGGCGCTGCCGCAGGCGGGTGCCGTAGGCCCGCATGATCCCGCTCTGGACCATGTGCAGGCCCCAGAGAAGAAGCGCCGCCTCCCCTGCGATTTCGATCAGTGTCCAGACGCCGCCCATCATCCTCGCCCGAAAGAGCCGGGCGGCCGGTCACCGCCCGCCGTCATCCTGCCAAGGGATGCCGGGCGGCGCGAGGGCGCTCAGCCGGTCGCGCAATCGTTATTCTTGCCTTTGCCCTTGCCGTTGCCCCTGCCGTTCCCGGTGCAGGTGTCGCTGCCGGTGCCCGCCGAGCCGCCGCCCGATCCGCTGCCGCCGCCCGCGGAGGTGCCGCCGCCAGAGGTGTCCGTCCCG
>JAFADX010000150.1 GCA_023424475.1 Pseudomonadota bacterium | reverse complement strand
CCCTCGCAACAGGCCGGCACCGGCCAGACGCCGCCGGTCCAGCGGCCCCAGGAGCGCAGCACCTCGGTGCTCAACACGCTCGAGCGGCTGCGCACCGCCCAGCAGCAGGACCGGCCGCCGACGGCGCGGCCGAACCCCTCGGGACGGCCGCAGCGGGGCGGGGGCAGCCCCTCGGGCACCGCCGCGCTGACCTCGGGCGAGATCCGCGGCCTTGCCGAGCAGATCTCGGAATGCTGGAACGTGGACCGCGGGATGCTCGGCCTCGACCAGATCGTGGTGGAACTGCGCGTGCAGCTCGACAGCCAGGGCGTGGTGCGCAACGTCGTGCCGGCCGGGGCGCCGCCGTCGGACCCGCGGGCGCGCTCGGTCTACGAATCCGCCCGCCGTGCCCTTATGTCGCCGCAGTGCAACCCGCTGCGCGTCCCGCCCAGCAAGTACGGCACCGTGATGGCGTCGATCTTCCGCTTCAATCCAAGGGGACTCGTGAGATGAACCCTGCCTCCCCCTTCGCGCCGACGCGGCGCCTCGTGCTCCTCGGCGCCGGTGCGGGCCTGGTGGCGCCCGGCATCCTCGCCACGCCGCTGCCGGCCGCCGCGCAGCAGCCCCAGGGTGCCGTCATCGACATCACCCGCGCGCGGACGGACCCGATCCCAATCGCCATCCCCGACCTCGCGGGGTCGGGGGAGGGCGCGCGCGTCGGCCGCGACATCGCCCGCGTGATCCAGGCCAACCTGCGCAATTCCGGGCTGTTCCGCCCGGTGGATCGCCAGGCGTTCATCCAGACGGCGGAAAGCGCGGCCCAGACGCCCCGCTTCCAGGACTGGCGCGTGATCGGCGCCCAGGCGCTGGTGACCGGCCGGGTGCTCGAACAGGGCGGCGGGCTGCGCGTCGAGTTCCGCCTGTGGGACGTGCTGCCCGAGGCGCAGCTCCAGGGCACCGCCTTCACCGCGCCGGCGGCAAGCTGGCGGCGCATCGCGCACCTGATCTCGGACGTGATCTACGAACGGCTGCTGGGCGAGAAGGGCTATTTCGACACCCGCGTCGTCTATGTCAGCGAGACCGGGCCCCGCGACCGGCGCACCCGCCGCCTCGCCATCATGGACCAGGACGGGGAGAACAACCGCTTCCTGACCGATGGCCGCTTCGCCGCGCTGACGCCGCGCTTCCATCCGACGGCCGAGCGCATCGCCTTCATGTCCTACCAGGAGCGCGGCCAGCCGCGCGTCGTGCTGTTCGACATCGGCTCGGGCCGCCAGCAGGTGCTGGGCAACTTCCCGGGCATGACGCTCTCGCCCCGCTTCTCCCCGGACGGGAACTCGGTCGTGCTGTCCGCGACCCGGGGCGGGGACGCCAACATCTACATCGTGGACCTCGGTTCGCGGCGGGAACGGCAGCTCACCTCGGGCGGCGGCCTGGACGTCTCGCCCTGCTTCTCCCCCGATGGGACGCAGATCGTCTTCAATTCGGACCGCGGCGGCGATCAACAACTCTATGTGATGGACGCCAGCGGCGGGAATGTCCGGCGGATCTCCTTCGGCCGCGGGCGCTATGCGACGCCGGTCTGGTCGCCGCGGGGGGACCTCATCGCCTTCACCCGCTTCGGCGGCGGCGGCTTTGCTATCGGCGTCATGCGGCCCGACGGCTCGGGCGAGCGCATCCTGTCCGAGGGCTGGCAGATGGAAGGCCCGACCTTCGCGCCGAACGGCCGGGTGCTGATGTTCTATCGTGAAAGCCGGGCGACCGACTCGCGCGGGCGGGGCTATTCCTCCCGGATCGTGTCGATCGATATCGCCGGTTTCAACGAGCGCCCGATCCCGACGCCGACCGATGCAACCGACCCGGCATGGTCGCCGTTGCTCTCGTAGCGCGTATCCTCGCTTGACCAGCCCTTGCGCCGGTGCTTTGCCGGCGCTGTTGCGACCTGCCCACCAGGAGAACCCCCCGATGAAGACCCGCCTCCTCGGCGTTGCCGCCCTCGCGCTGCTTGCCGCGTGTTCGAACACCGACCAGAACCAGGCGGCCACGGGTGGCGGGAACACCATTCGCCCGGGCAGCCAGGAGGACCTGGTGGCCAATGTCGGCGACCGCGTCTTCTTCGACTTCGACCGTTCGACGATCCGCGCCGACCAGCGTCCGGTCCTGCAGCGCCAGGCCGAGTGGATGGGTCGCTACTCGGACGTCCGCGTGCAGGTCGAGGGCCACACCGACGAGCGCGGCACCCGCGAGTACAACCTGGCGCTGGGCCAGCGCCGCGCCAGCGCGGCCCGCGACGTGCTGGTGGCCTCGGGCGTGAACGGGGCGCGCATCTCGACGATCTCCTACGGCAAGGATCGTCCGGCCGCGCTCGGCTCGGACGAGTCCGCCTGGGCGCAGAACCGCCGCGCCGTCACCGTCGTCCAGTGATCGGAGGGGGCGGCCCGGCCGCGCGCCGGGCCGTCGTTTTGGCATGACGCTTCGGCTTTCCATCCTTGCCGCCACGGCAGCCGTGCCGCTGCTCGCCGCCGTTCCGGCGGCGGCGCAGATGGACAGCCGCGAGGGCATCGCATTGCAGAACCAGATCCTCGAACTGCGGCGCGACCTCGACGCGCTGCGGCGGGGCGGCGTCTCGGCGGCGCCGGCGCCGGTGCCGCGCGGCGGCGCGGCCATGTCGGGGGACCTGACGCAGCAGCTTCTCGCCCGCGTCGGCGAGCTCGAGGAAGAGGTGCGCCGCCTGCGCGGCCAGCTCGATGTCGCCCAGAACGACAACCGGCGCCTGACCGAGGATGTCGAGAAGCTGCGCGGCGACATGGATTTCCGCCTCCAGCAACTGGAGGGGGGTGGCCGGGCGGCTGCCCCGCGCCCTCCTCGAGGGCCGGCCGCCGCTGAGGCGCCGGCCCCGACCCCGCCCCGCTCTCCCGCGAGCAACGGTTCGGCGGCGCGGCCACCCGAGCGCGCCCTGTCCGAAGGCCAGGCGGCGCTGGCGCGCGGCGACTACGCGGCTGCCGAGACGGCGGCGCGCGAGGTGATCGCCGGCCGCGCCGGCCCGCGCACCCAGGATGCGAACCTGCTGCTAGGCGAGGCGCTGCTCGGCAAGCGCGACTACCAGAACGCGGCGCTGGCCTTCGACGAGGCCTATCGCCGCAACCGGCGGTCCAGCCGCGCGCCGGAGGCGCTGCTCGGCCTGTCGAATTCCTTCCTGGGCTTCGGCGCCCGGCGCGAGGCCTGCGACACGCTCGCCCAGCTGACTTCGGAGTTCACCCGGCTGCCGCCGCGGACCGCGCGGCGCGTGGCCGAGGCCCGGCGGCGCGGCCGCTGCGGCTGACCGGGCCATGGGGATAGCGCGGGCCTGACCGCCGATGACTTCGCGGCCCTGATGGCGCCGCTCGGGCCGTTCGGG
>JAFADX010000148.1 GCA_023424475.1 Pseudomonadota bacterium | reverse complement strand
ATCCGCTCCCACGCCGCGTCGCTCAACACCAGACGATCCAATACACCCAAGGCCGCCTCCCCAAAGGCAGCCTTGAATCACGATCCCACCGCTCAGGGAACCCCTAGAGTCCACACAACCTAGGCCGCGTCGGCGGCATGGGTAGGGGGCTTTTCGCGGCGGGCGAGGCGATGCATGGAGGAGGGATCCAACCACCGGGACCTTCCCCAAGATGCGCGATTTCCACTTTCCCGGCCGCAGCCCCGCCTATGGCACCAACGGCATGGCGGCGACCTCCATGCCCCAGGCGACGCTCGCCGCCCTCGACATCCTGCGCGCGGGGGGCAATGCGCTCGATGCCGCCATCGCCGCCTGTGCGGTGCAATGCGTGATCGAGCCCCAGTCCACCGGCATCGGCGGCGACTGCTTCTGCCTCTATGTCCCGGCGGGCTCGTCCAAGGTCGTTGCCATGAACGGGTCGGGCCGCGCGCCGATGGGCGCGACGCCCGAGGCCCTGCGCGCCGCGGGCCTGACCGCGATGGTCAACACCTCGGCCCATTCGGTGACGGTGCCAGGCGCCATCAGCGCCTGGGACCTGCTGAACCGGACCCATGGCAAGCTCGGCCTCGACGCCATCCTGCAGCCGGCGATCCGCTACGCCGAGGAAGGCTTCGCGGTCTCCCCGCGCGTCTCGGTCGACTGGCAGGGCTCGGTGGGCAAGCTGTCGAAGCACGAGGCCTCGGCCCGGCGCTTCCTGAAGGACGGCGAGGCGCCCGCGCTCGGCACCCGCTTCGTGCAGCCGGAACTGGCGCGCACGCTGCGGGCCATCACCGCGCGCGGCAAGAAGGCGTTCTACGAGGGCGAGATCGCGGCCGGCATGGCCGCGACGCTGCGCGCCGCCGGCGGCCTGCACACCGAGGAGGACTTCGCCCGCGGCGCCGACGTCGCCGAATTCGTCGAGCCGATCTCGATCACGTGGCGCGGCATGGAGGTCTTCCAGTGCCCGCCCAACGGCGTCGGGATGCATGTGCTGCAGATCCTCGGCACCCTGGGCAACCTCGAGACGCCGGAGGGCGGCCCCGGCAGCGCGCTGCGCTATCATCGCCACATCGAGGCCGCGCGCTTCGCCTATCGCGACCGCGACGCCTTCCTCGCCGATCCGTCCCAGGTGGACGTGCCGGTCGCGAAGCTGCTGAACGCGGACTACCTGAAGCGCGTCGCCGCGGCGATCCGCGACGACGCGGCGATGACCGAGGCGGAGCTTCCGCCGCCGGGCGAGAGCGACCTCGCGAAGCACAAGGACACCGTCTACCTCTGCGTGGTGGACAAGGACGGCAATGCCTGTTCCTTCATTAACTCGCTGTTCGAGGGCTTCGGCTCGGGCATCCTCGCCGAGAAGGCGGGCGTCATGCTCCAGAACCGCGGCTACGGCTTCCGCCTGCAGGAAGGCCACCCGAACTGCATCGCGCCGAACAAGCGCCCGCTGCACACCATCATCCCCGGCATGGTGATGAAGGACGGCCGGGCGATCATGCCCTATGGCGTGATGGGCGGCCGCTTCCAGCCGATGGGCCACACGCTGTTCCTGGCCAACCACTTCGAGTTCGGCCTCGACATCCAGCAAGCGATCGACCTCCCGCGCCTGATGCCGCAGGACGGCAAGGTGCAGATCGAGCGCGGCATCCCGGGCAACGTCGTGGACCAGCTCAACCGCATGGGCCATGTCTGCGAGCTGATCGACAAGCCGCATGGCGGCGGCCAGGCGATCTTCATCGACCGCGAGAAGGGCTGCCTGGTCGGCGGGTCCGAGCCGCGCAAGGACGGCCTCGCGCTCGGCTACTGAGCCGCCGGGCCGCGGGCGCTTGTCGCCGCCGGCCCATGGACGGAGACTGATCCCGCGCCCTCCGCGGCGCGGGGAGCAACGCCATGCCGCTGCGCGCCATCCAGGCCGACATCACGACGCTCGACGTCGATGCCGTCGTGAATGCCGCCAATGAGCGCCTGGCGCAGGGTGGCGGCGTCTGCGGCGCCATCTTCCGCGCGGCGGGGGAGGCGCTGCTGGCCCGCGCCTGCGCGCCGCTTGCGCCGTGCCCGGCCGGGCAGGCGCGAATCACGCCGGGCTTCGCGCTGAAGGCCCGGCACATCGTCCATGCCGTCGGCCCGGTCTGGCATGGCGGGGACCGGGACGAACCGGCGCTGCTCGCGTCCTGCTACCGCGCATGCCTGCGCCTGCTGCGCGACGCGGGTGGGCATTCCATCGCCTTTCCCGCCATCTCCACCGGCATCTTCGGCTACCCGCTCGGTGCCGCGACCCGGATTGCCGTCGCGACCGTGCGGGAGGAAATTGCCGCCCACGGCGATCTCGACGTCACCTTCGCCTGCTTCGACCAGCACACGCTCGACACCTACTCGAAGGAACTCGGTGCATGACGGAACCCTGCGACCTCTCCGCGCTCGCGGCGCGGCGGCTGATCGGGCGAAAGGCGCTCTCGCCGGTGGAACTCCTCGAATCCTGTCTGAAGCGCATCGGGGAGGTGAACCACGCCGTCAACGCCATGGTCGCCATCGACGAGCCCGCCGCCCGCGCCGGCGCCAAGGCGGCCGAGGCCGCGGTGATGAAGGGCGAGGCGCTCGGCGCCCTGCACGGCCTGCCCGTCGGCATCAAGGACCTCGAGGAGACCAGGGGCCTGCGCACCACCTATGGCAGCCCGATCTTCAAGGACTTCGTGCCCGAGGCCGACTGCATGATGGTCGGCAACCTGCGCCGCGCCGGCGCCGTCGTCATCGGCAAGACCAACACGCCGGAATTCGGCGCCGGGGCGAACACCCGCAACGCCGTCTATGGCGTGACCGGCAATCCCTTCGACACGACGAAGTCGGCCGCCGGTTCCTCGGGTGGCTCGGGCGTCGCGCTCGCCTGCGGCATGGCGCCGATCTGCTCGGGTTCCGACACCGGCGGGTCGCTGCGCAACCCGGCGGCCTTCAACGGCATCGTCGGCTACCGGCCCTCGCCGGGCGTGGTGCCGTCCGAGAAGCGCGCGCATGGCTGGTCGGGCCTGCCGGTGCTCGGGCCGATGGCGCGCAGCGTGCCGGACGCGGCGATGATGTTCTCGGCGATGGCCTCGGACGATGCGCGGGACCCGCTCGCCTATACCCTGCCGGGCGAGCCGGTGCGCGGCGTGCCCGACCGGTATCATCCGCTGAAGCCGATCGACCTTTCCGCCCTGCGGCTCGCCGTCAGCGTCGATTTCGGCCAGGCGCCGGTCGAGAAGCTGATCCGCGAGGCCTTCGCCGTCCGCGCCAAGGCGGTCGCGCCGCTGTTCGGCGTGGCCGAGCACGCGGATCCCGACTGCCGCGGCGGCGACGAGGCCTTCGAGGTGCTGCGCGCCATGGGCTTCCTCACCGCCCATGCGCAGAAGGTGAAGGAGCGCCCGCAGGATGTCGGCCCCAATGTCCGCGCGAATGTCGAGGAAGGCCTGCGCTACACCCTGCGGGACGCCGCCGATGCCGCCGCGGCGCAGACGCGCATGTACCGCGCCTGGCAGCATTTCTTCGCCCGCCACGACGTCCTCATCACGCCGGCGATCACGCTCTCCCCGCGCCCGTGGAAGGAACTCTACCCGGCCGAGATCGACGGCCAGCCGACGCGGACCTACTTCCACTGGCTCGCCTGCGCCTACTACGTGACGCTCTGCGGCCATCCGGCGATCTCGCTGCCGATGGGCGTGGACGGGCTCGGCATGCCCTTCGGGCTGCAGATCGTCGGGCCGCGCGGGGGCGACGCCCTGGTGCTGCGCGTCGCCGCGGCGATCGAAGAGGCCTTCGCCCATGACGCGACGCTGCGTCGCCCGGCGCCCGACCTCGCCGCGCTGCGGGCCGCGCCGCCGGTCAAGGAGATGCCTGGCGCGGTGGGGTGGGACTGATGGCCGTGGATCAGGCGGTCCTCGCGGAACTCGCCCCGCACGGGGTGCTGCGCGCGGGCATCAACCTCTCGAACTTCCTCCTCGTCACCGGCCGCGACGAGTTCGGCAGCCCCGAGGGCGTCGCCCCCGACATGGCGCGCGCGGTGGCCGAGCGGCTGGGCGTGCCGGTGCGTCTCGTGCCCTATGCCAGCCCCGGGCTGCTGGCCGATGCCTGCGGGACGGAGTCCTGGGACATCGGCCTGATCGGCGCCGAGCCGCAGCGCGCCGAGACCATCGCCTTCACCCCCGCCTATGTGGAGATCGAGGCGACCTTCCTGGTACCGGCGGGCTCGTCCATCGGCGGCATCGCCGAGGTGGACCGGCCCGGCGTGCGCATCGCGAGCACGGCGCGCGCGGCCTACGACCTCTGGCTCGAACGCAACGTGCGCGACGCGACGCTGGTCCGCGCGGAGAGCATCGGCGGGGCCTTCGAACTCTTCGCGGGGCAGGGGCTCGAGGTGCTGGCGGGCTTGCGGCCGCGGCTGATCCAGGATGCCGCGGCCCTGCCGGGCTCACGCATCCTCGACGGCCGGTTCAGCGCCGTGCAGCAGGCGATCGGGACGGCCCGGAAGAATGCGGCGGGCGCGGCCTTCCTGCGGGGCTTCGCCGAGGAGGCGAAGGCCACGGGCCTGGTCGCCCGCCTGATCGCGAAGCATGGCGTGCAGGGGCTTTCGGTCGCCCCGCCGGGCTGATCACCAATAGGCGCGGCTGTAGCGGCGGTCCCGGTAGCCGCCATGGTAGCGCCGGTGGTGATGCCGGCGCCGGTAGTAGCGGTCGTCGTCGCCGGCATTCGAGGCCGCGACGGCGAGGCCGGCGAGCGCGGCGGCCCCGATCCCGAGGGCGGCCGTGCTGCCCCAGTCCGTCGTGCCGTCCGGATACTGGCAACCGCCGAGCAGCAGGCCGGCGGACAGGGCGAGGGCGGGAAGGGTGCGCATGGCGTGGTCCTCCTGGCAGTTGCCAGGATGACCGGGCGCGGCGTCGGAGGTTTGGTCCCGCGCGGGCAATGCGCGGGCAACGGGGCCGCAATTCGCCACATTCGCCCGACGCGGGCCGGGCGGGGGCCCCTCAGCCCCGCTGGCCGGAGAAGGCGTTGAAGGTCTGCAGCGTGTAGGTGTCCTTCACGCCGGGCACGGTCTGGATCTTCTCGACCACGAAGAGGCCGATGTCCCGGTCGGGCTCCAGGTAGAACTTCCCGAGCAGGTCGTACTGGCCCGAGATCGAATGCATCTCGGAGAGTTCCTCGATGCTGTCGGCCATCTCGCGGGCCACGCGGTAGGCCTGGCCCATATCGCATTTGATCATCACGAAGATCGCGCGCATTGCCGGTTCCGTCATCATGGGGCCGCGACTGCGGCGTGCTGCCGGTCACTTCTAGCCCATCGCGTCCGGCGCGTCCCCTGCCTGGCCTGCCGGCCGCCACCTTCGGCGCCGCGGTGCGGATCCGGGCGCTGCTGCCGCGGGAAGGGCTGGGGTTGGATGTCTTCTTCGTCACCCGCGACCGGAGTGATCGCCGACGGGGCGGCGGTGGCGCTTGCCGGCTGCGCAATCAACGGCCGCCCGGATGGCTGGCGCCATGCCCGGGTGCCGTCGGCGCGCGGCGCCGGCTCGGAGCGGATGGGCCGCCGCGCCGCAATTCCTGTCGCCGGAGGCGCGCCGGGCGACGAAATCTTGCCGAAATCCGGGAGCGTGCTCACATATTGCTGAAGTTCATGGCGGATCCGCAATGCGCACGATGACTCAGCTGGCAGTTCTGGCGCTGCTCGGCGGTGCCGGTGCCGGCTGGCATTTCTACGGCGAGAGGATCGGCCTGCCGCCGCCGCTCGAACTCATCGGCATGCAATCCTCCGCCCACGGCGGCGGGCGGGGCGGCGCCGGCGGCCCGGTCGGCGTCATCGTGCAGCCCGTGCGGGTCGCCCCCGTGGTCGAGCGCGTCGAGAGCGTCGGCACCGTCCGCGCCCGGGAAGCCGTGACCATCACCAGCAAGGTCGCCGGCATCGTCGAGCAGATCCGCTTCACCGAGGGCCAGCGGGTCGAGGCGGGCGAAACCCTGGTCCAGCTCGACGCCGCGGCGCTGCGGGCGGAGCTCGACCAGGCGCGGGCGCTGCTGGACGACGCCCACAACCAGCTCGACCGCGCGCGGCGGCTGCAACCCGGCCAGACCATCGCGGCCCAGCGGCTCGAGACGCTGGAGGCGCTCGCCCGCCAGGCGGAAGGGCGGGTCCGCCAGGCCGAGGCGCGGCTCGAGGAACTCCGCGTCGCCGCCCCCTTCGCCGGCCGCGTGGGGTTGCGCCAGGTCAGCCCCGGCGCGCTGATCCAGCCGGGCACCGCGATCACCACGCTGGACGACACGGCGAAGGTGCGGGTCGAGTTCTCCGTCCCTGAGGTCCATCTGGCGCGCGTGCGGGTCGGCAGGGGCGTGACGGCGCGCAGCAGCGCCTATGGCGAGCGGCGCTTCCAGGGCACGGTGGCCGTCATCGACACGCGCATCGACCCGGCCACGCGCTCGGTGCGCGTCATCTCGGAATTCGACAATGCCGACGAGGCCCTGCGCCCGGGCCTCTTCATGACCGTCGAACTGGTGCTCGAGGAACGCCCGCACGCGCTGCTGGTGGCCGAGGAGGCGATCGACCCGGTGGGCGAGCGCGCCTTCGTCTTCGTGGTCCGCGACGGCCGCGCCCGCCGGCAGGAGGTGAAGCTCGGCCTTCGCCTGCCGGGCGAGGTCGAGGTCCGCGACGGCCTGAACGCCGGCGACCCGGTGGTGGTGCGCGGCATCCAGCGGCTGCGCAACGACCTGCCCGTGAGGGTCGTCGATACGCTGACGCGGCCGACGAGCTGAGGCGGGGAGGGCGGCCATGGTCCTCTCCGACGTCTCGATCAAGCGCCCGGTCTTCGCGACCGTCATCAGCCTGATGCTGACGGTGCTCGGCCTGTTCGCGCTGCTGCGCATGCCGATCCGCGAATATCCGAAGATCGACCCGCCGATCATCCAGATCGTCACCACCTATACCGGCGCCTCCGCGCCCGTGGTGGACAGCCAGATCACCGAGATCCTCGAATCCGCCGTGGCGGGGATCGAGGGTATCAAGACCATCACCTCGGCCTCGCGCGACGAGCGCAGCGTCATCACCCTGGAATTCCGCCTGACCCGCGATGTCGATGCGGCGGCGAACGATGTGCGCGACAAGGTCGCACGTGCGCTTGCCCGCCTGCCGGAGCAGGCAGAGACGCCGATCGTCCAGAAGGTCGACGGCGACAGCCGCCCCATCCTCTGGATCGCGCTCGCCTCGGAGCGGCTCTCGCCGCTCGACCTGACCGACATTGCGCGGCGGCGCATCGTGGACCGGCTGGCCATCGTGGATGGCGTGGCCCAGGTCTTCATTTCGGGCGAGCGGCGCTTCGCCATGCGCATCTGGCTCGACCGCCAGGCGCTGGCCGCGCGCAACCTGACCGTGCAGGACGTCGAGGACGCGATCCGGCGCGAGAATGTCGAGCTGCCCGGCGGCCGCATCGAGAGCACCGCGCGCGAACTGACCGTGCGCACCGACACGCGCATGAGCCGGCCCGAGCAGTTCCGCGAGGTCGTCGTCGCCCGCAGCCCGGGCGGCGCCCAGGTGCTGCTGGGCGAGGTCGCGCGCATCGAGGTCGGCGCCGAGGACACGCGCGGCTCCTACCGCATCAATGGCAGGCCCGCGATCGGCCTCGGCATCCTGCGCCAGTCCACCGCCAACACGCTCTCGGTCGCCAATGGCGTGAAGGAGGAGATGGAGCGGATCCGCCCGAGCCTGCCCGACGGCGTCGTGGTCCAGATCGGGTATGACGAGAGCCTCTTCATCAGCCAGTCCATCTACGAGGTGGAGCACGCGCTGATGATCGCGCTCGCGCTCGTCATCGGCGTCATCTTCCTGTTCCTGCGCTCGGCGCGGGCGACCATCATTCCCGCGGTGGCGATCCCGGTCTCCATCATCGCCTCCTTCATCGTCATGGCCGCGCTCGGCTTCTCGGTGAACGTGCTGACGCTGCTCGGCCTGGTGCTCGCCATCGGCCTCGTGGTGGACGACGCCATCGTGGTGCTCGAGAACATCCACCGCCGCATCGAGGAAGGGGAGGAGCCGCTCCTCGCCTCCCTCTACGGGGCGCGGGAGATCGCCTTCGCCGTCATCGCGACGACGCTCGTGCTCATCTCGGTCTTCGTGCCGCTCTCCTTCATGGGGGGCAATACGGGGCGTCTGTTCACGGAATTCGGCCTGGCGCTCGCGGCCTCGGTGCTGTTCTCGGGGCTGATCGCGCTGACGCTGACGCCGATGATGTGCTCGAAGCTGCTCAAGCCGCACGAAGGCGAAACCTGGCTGGTCCGGGTGACCGAGCCGTTCTTCGCCGGCATGAATGCCGCGCTGCGCTGGACGCTGGACCGGGCGTTGCGGGCCCCGCTGCTGGTGCTCGGCGGCGCCGGCGTGCTCTGCGGCCTCGCGATCGTGCTCTACAGCGTGCTGCCCAAGGAATTCGCGCCGACCGAGGACCGCGGCGTCGTCATCATCCCGACCACCGGCCCCGAAGGGGCCTCCTTCGGCTATACGGGCGAGCACATCCTGCAGATCGAGCGCCTGCTCCAGCCCTATGTCGACGGCGGGGAGGCGGCGGCGGTCTTCGCCATTGCCGGCGGCTTCCAGCGGCCGGCGGTGGGCAATATCGCCAATATCTTCATCCGCCTCGCGCCCTGGTCCGAGCGCCACCGCAAGCAGCAGGAGATCGCGGCGGAGGTCTTCCCGCGCATCGCCTCGATCCCCGGCGTGCGCGGCTTCGCGCTCAACCCGCCCTCGCTCGGCCAGCGCGGCTTCCAGCCGCCGGTGCAGTTCGTCATCGGCGGGCCGGACTACGACACGCTGATCCGCTGGCGGGACCTCTTCCTCGAACGGGCCCGCGAGAACCCCCGCCTGCTCAACCTCGACCACAACTTCAAGGAGACCAAGCCCGAGATCCGCGTCGAGATCGACCGGCGGAAGGCGGCGGATCTCGGCATCTCCATCGCCGCGGTGGGCCGGACCATCGAGACGATGATGGGCTCGCGCGAGGTCACGACCTACGTGGTGGGCGGGCAGGAGTACAAGGTGCTGCTGCAGGCACCCGAGGAAGCGCGCCTTTCGCCCTACGACCTGCAGAACGTCTTCGTCCGCACCGGTTCGGGCGGGCTGGTGCCGCTGTCCAACGTGGTGACCATGTCCGAGCGCGCCCGCGCCCAGACCCTGGCCCGCGAGGACCGGGTGCGGGCCATCACCATCACCGCCTCCCTGGCCCCCGGCTATTCGCTCGGCGACGCCCTGGACTTCCTCGACGGGGTGGCGCGGGAGGTGCTGCCGAGCGAGGCGCGGATCTCATATCGCGGCCAGTCGCTGGAATTCCGCGAATCCTCGGGCGCGCTCTACGTCACCTTCGCGATGGCCCTGCTGGTGGTCTTCCTCGTCCTCGCCGCGCAGTTCGAGAGCTTCATCCATCCCTTCGTGATCCTGTTCTCAACGCCCCTCGCGGTGACCGGCGGGCTGCTGGCGCTGTGGTGGACGGGACAGTCGCTCAACATCTTCAGCCAGATCGGCATGATCCTGCTGATCGGGCTGATGGCGAAGAACGGCATCCTGGTCGTCGAGTTCGCCAACCAGCTGCGCGACCGGGGGCTGCCGGTCCGGGACGCCGTGCTGGAGGCCTCGGTGGTGCGGCTGCGGCCGATCCTGATGACCTCCATCGCGACGGTGCTCGGCGCCCTGCCGCTCGCCATGGCGACGGGGGCGGGGGCCGAGAGCCGCCAGGCGCTGGGCGTGGTGATCGTCGGCGGCATCACGCTCTCGACCTTCGTCACGCTCTATGCCGTGCCGGCGCTCTACCTGCTGCTCGCACCCTTTACCCGGCCGATCGGCGCCATCGCGGCGCGGCTGACCGAGCTCGAGGCCTCCCGCCGCAAGGGGGACAGCCATGGTCCCGGTGCCCAGCCGGCGGAGTGACGCGCGCGGCGGGAGCGGCTAGGGTCCGGCCGGTTTGGTCCGATTCACGGGAAGGATGTCCGGATGACCGAGGCACGCCGCGCGACTGCTGGGCGCACGGGGGGGAAGCTGCTGGCGGACGCGCTGGTGGCGCAGGGTGTGACCCACGCCTTCTGCGTTCCGGGTGAGTCCTACCTCGACCTGCTGGACGGCCTCTATTCGGTGCGCAACCGCCTGCAGCTCGTCACCTGCCGTTTCGAGGCCGGCGCCGTCCACATGGCCGAGGCCTATGGCAAGCTGACGGGCAAGCCGGGCGTCGCCATCGTCACCCGCGGCCCCGGTGCGTGCCATGCGGCGATCGGCGTGCATGTCGCCTTCCAGGATTCCACCCCGCTGGTGCTGCTGGTCGGCCAGATCCCGGTCGAGGAAACCGATCGCGAGACCTTCCAGGAGGTCGACTACCGCCGGATGTTCGGCCCGCTGGCGAAGTGGGTGACGCAGATCGACGACGAGAAGCGCATCCCCGAGCTGATGGCCCACGCCTTTGACGTCGCGACCTCCGGCCGCCCGGGGCCGGTTGTGGTCGCGATCAGCGAGGAGATGCAGAAGCGCATCGCTTCCGTGCCCGACATCGGCCCCGCCGAGGTCCTGCCGCCCCACCCGGCGCCGGACGCCATGGCGCGCGTGATGAGGATGCTGGGCGCGGCGAAGAAGCCGCTCGCCGTCCTCGGCGGATCCCGCTGGTCGGACCAGGGCAAGGCCGATATCCGCGACTGGCTGGTTGCGAACGACCTGCCCGTCTCGGTCGCCTTCCGGCGCATGGGCCTGTTCGACGGCACCTCGGCGAACTACGTGGGCGACCTCGGCGTCGGCGCCGATGCCGGCCTCGTCGCCAAGGCGAAGGAGAGCGATCTCATCCTCGCCATCGGCACCCGCATCGGCGAGCCGGTGAGCCAGGGCTACACGCTGCTCGACATGGCCGGCGCGACGCCGGTCATCCATGTCTATCCCGATCAGGCCGAGATCGGCCGCGTCTACCGCCCGGCGCTGGGCATCGTCTCCGAACTCAACGCCTTCGCGGCCGCCGCCAAGGCCGCCGGCGCGGTGAAGAGGCCGGCCTGGAGCGCCTGGACCAGGGAGCTGCGCGACCTCCGCCTCGCCCAGGCGAAGCCGCAGGACTACGAGGGTCCGCTGAACCTCGCCGTCGCGCTGCAGGCGCTGGAGAAGGCGCTGCCCGCCGACACCATCTTCACCACCGACGCCGGCAACTTCGCGACCTGGCCCAACCGCTTCATGCATTTCGGCGAGAAGCAGGACTTCCTCGGCCCGACCAACGGCGCCATGGGCTATTCCGTCCCTGCCGCGATCGGCGCCAAGATCACCCACCCCGACCGCGCGGTCATCGCCTTCGTGGGCGACGGCGGCTTCCTGATGACGGGGCAGGAGATCGCGACGGCGTTCCACCACTCGGTGAACCCGGTCATCCTGGTCTTCAACAACCAGATGTACGGCACGATCCGGATGTACCAGGAACGCACCTACCCGCACCGCGTCTCCGGCACCGCGCTGACGAACCCCGACTTCGCCAGGTTCATCGACGCCTTCGGCGGCCACGGCGAGATCGTCGAACGCACCGAGGAACTGGTGCCCGCGGTGAAGCGCGCGCTGGCCTCGGGCAAGCCCGCGATCGTCGAGGTGCGGACCAACCCCGAGCAGGTGACCAATCGCGCCACCATCGCCGACCTGCGGGCGCAGGCGGCCAAGGCGGCCGGGAATGCGCCCCAGCCGGCACCCGCGCAGGCGTCGCGGACGCCGGCGCCGCGGCGGACCGGGCCGCGGGCGCGCTGATGACAGACCCGGAGAGGGGCGCCGCCCCTCTCC
>JAFADX010000140.1 GCA_023424475.1 Pseudomonadota bacterium | reverse complement strand
ATCCGCTCCCACGCCGCGTCGCTCAACACCAGACGATCCAATACACCCAAGGCCGCCTCCCCAAAGGCAGCCTTGAATCACGATCCCACCGCTCAGGGAACCCCTAGAGTCCACACAACCTAGGCCGGCAGCGTCACCGTGGCGCGCAGCCCGCCGCCTTCCCGGTTGCTCAGCGTCACGTCGCCGCCATGCGCGCGCAGGATGTTGCGCGTGATGGTCAGGCCGAGCCCGGTGCCGCCGGTCTCCCGGTTGCGGCTGACCTCGAGCCGGCGGAAGGGGGCGAAGACATTCTCCATCTCGGTCCCCGGAATGCCCGGCCCGTCGTCATCGACCGTCAGCCGCACCACCCCGCCCTCCGGCGGCGCCAGCGCGAGCCGCGCCGCCCCGCCATAGGCGAGCGCGTTGCTCACGATATTGGCGATCGCGCGCTTGAGCGCGACAGGCCGCGCCCGCAGCACCAGGCGTTCCGGCCCGGCATAGGAGATCGCCTCGGCGAGTTCCGGCCGCGCATCCGCCGCCTCGTCCGCCACGGTGCGGCACAGCGCGGCGAGGTCGATCGGCGCCGCCGGCTCGGCCGCCGCGTCGTCGCGGGCGAAGGCGAGCGTGGCGGCGATCATCTGCTCCATCTCCTCGAGGTCGGTCAGCATCTTCCGCCGCTGCTCGTCGTCCTCCATGAACTCGGCGCGCAGGCGCAGGCGGGTGATCGGGGTGCGCAGGTCGTGCCCGATCGCGGCCAGCATCTGCGTGCGGTCGGCGACGAAGCGGCGGATGCGCTGGGCCATCTGGTTGAAGGCGCGCGCGGCGATGCGGACCTCGGCGGGCCCTTCCTCGTCCAGCGGCGGGGCGTTCACGTCGCGGCCCAGCCGGTCGGCGGCGGCGGCCAGCAGCCGCACCGGCCGCATCAGCCGCGCCACCGCCCACAGGATCAGCAGGGCCGCCGCCACCGTCATGACGATGAAGGCAGCGAGGAAGGTCGCCGAATGCCAGGGCCGCGGGGGGGGCAGGTGCACGCGGATATTGAGCCATTGGCGGTCCGGCAGCCGCAGCGACGCGTTGAATCCGCCGGGCAGTTCGGGCGGGCCGAGGCGCACTTCCCGCGGGCGCAGCCGGTGCGGCCCCGCGCGCAGCAGGTCGAGCCGGAACAGGCGCATGATGTCGGGCGGCGGCAGGGGCGCACCGGGCCGGACGATCGCCTCGTCGTCGAGCGACAGGTCCAGTCCTTCGGGCAGGTCGAGGTCGGCGAGCGCCTGCTCGCGCCGGTCGGCCGGCGCCAGGATCGCGGCGCGCCAGGCGCCGAACGCACGGCCGGCGATCTCGCGCGCCTGGATGAAACGCTGCAGGTCCACGCGGTCGAGCGCGTGGATCGTCAGGCCCGCGGCCTGCACGGCCATCAGCGCCAGGATCAGCCAGAAGGCGGTCCGGCCGCCCAGCGTCGCGGGCAGGCGGATGCGCCGGCGGGACTGCTCAGCCACGCTCCACCATCGCCGCCAGCACGTAGCCGCCGCCCCGCACGGTCTTGATCAGCGTCGGGTTGCGGCCGTCATCCTCCAGCTTGCGGCGCAGGCGGGAGACCGCGACGTCGATCGCCCGGTCGAAGGGCCCGGCCTGGCGGCCGCGCAGCAGGTCCATCAGCATGTCGCGCGTAAGCACGCGGTTCGGGCGCTCCACCAGGACCAGCAGCAGCTCGTATTCGCCGCCGGTGAGGGAGACCTCCGCCCCGTCGGGGTTCAGCAGGCGCCGCCGGCCCGGTTCGAGCGTCCAGCCGGCGAAGCGGATGACCTTCGCCGGCGGCTCCTTGGCCGCGCCTTCCCCGTTCGAGCGGCGCAGCACGGCGCGGATGCGCGCGAGCAGCTCCCGCGGGTTGAACGGCTTCGCGACATAGTCGTCGGCGCCGAGCTCGAGGCCGACGATGCGGTCCGTCTCCTCGCCCATCGCGGTCAGGATCACGATCGGCACGTCGGACTGCGTGCGCAGCCAGCGCGCGAAGTCGAGCCCCGGCTCGCCCGGCATCATCAGGTCCAGCACCACCAGGTGGTAGCGGCCGAGCGGCCAAGCCTTGCGCGCCTCCCGCGCGTCGCGCGCGGCGGTGACGCGCATCCCCTGCTTCTCGAGGAAGCGGGAGAGAAGGTCGCGGATCTCGCGGTCGTCATCGACCACGAGGATGTGCGGGGCGGGTTCCATGGGCTGTTACAATAGGGGATCGGCGCCCGGGTTCACCGGGGCGGCGTGTATCTTCTTGTTTCGCCCGCCCCGGGCGTTGCGCGGCGTTGCAAAGAAGGCCGGCCGGCCCTGGCCGTCGCCGCGCGGACTCACCATCTCCGGGTCGTGGACGAGGCTCCGGTCGATCCCCCCCGGTTCTGGTCCTCCAAGGCGGCGGGGGCTACCCCCAATCCCCCCCTGGCCCCCGCCGACCCCCTTCCCTCACCCTCGCGCAAACCAGCCGCAGCTTCGCGGGCCGCCGGAGCAGCCGATCCTCCTGCGCCCGCCCGATCACGGCCTGGTCGACAGGAGCGCCGCCACCCCCGAATATCCGTCGGAGGTACGATGCGCCTGCCGCCACGCCGAATGCGCGGCCGGCGAGACCACGGAGAGCGGCATGCTGGACGCGCAGATCGGCCCCGGGCGGCACGACAGCCCGGTGATGCCGGGGTCCGGGCCCGCCGCGCGTGAGCCGCGCGGCGCCGGGGACCGGAGGGGATCACCAAGGCGCACAGGACCTGCCGATGGTCCGTGACCGGGAGGATGGCGGGCACCACGCGCCGACCGATCGCCCCCGGCCGCTGCCGCGGCGATCGGGACGGGACCCCGCCGACGGGCGACCCCTCGCCCCCTTTCCGCGCGCAGTGGACGGCCCGCCGGGCTGGGCGCGGGAGGGGATCGACGCCCTCTGCGGGCTCGACCCCGCCTTCACCGGCATCGAGGCGCGCGCCGGCCTCCTGCCCTGGCGGCGGCGCGATCCCGGATTCCCCGGCCTGCTGCGCGCCATCTGCGGGCAGATGATCTCGAACCAGGCCGCGGCGGCGATCTGGGGGCGCCTTGCCGCCCTGCCGGGCGCGCTGGAGCCGGCGGGCCTGCTCGCGCTCGACGAGGCGGCGCTCCGCGGCGCGGGCCTCTCGCGCAACAAGGTGCTGCATGTCCGCGCGCTCGCCGCCGCCGTGGCGGAGGGCCGGCTCGACTTCGCGCTCCTGCGCACCGCTTCGGACGAGGAGGCGGTGGCGACCATGGCCTCCATCCCCGGTCTCGGCCCCTGGACGGCCCAGATCCACCTGCTGTTCGGGTTCGAGCGCGCGGACGTGTTTCCCGCGGGGGACCTCGCCCTCGCCGCCGGCCTTGCGCATCTGAAGGGCCTGGCGGCGCGCCCCAAGCCGAAGGCCCTGGCGGAGATCGCGCGCGCCTGGTCGCCCTGGCGATCGCTGGCCGCGCGACTGCTCTGGCACCATTGGCGGCACGTCACCGGCCGCCCGGCCGGCGAGGCGCCCTGACCGCGCCTCCGCCGTGGCGCGTGCCGCACCGACATGAAGAGGCTGGGCAAGGAGGTGACCGAGGATCATCCCGCATGTCGGAGGTCGGGGCGCGACCGCGCTTCGCGCTTCCGGACCGGGGCAGCGCCTCGATCCGCCCCGACGCATCGGGGGCTGGACTTCGCGGCGCGGGGCTGGAAGGGTCCGCGGCCCATGCCCTTCGCGCTCTCCCCGCGCATCCGCGCGACCCAGACCCCGCCCATTCCCTCCGTTCGCGCCTGGGCGGCGCGCTATGGCGGCGGCGCGGGGCCGGTGCTCGACCTGACCCAGGCGGTGCCGGGCTATCCGCCCCATGCCGACCTGCTGGCGAAGCTCGCCGAAAGCGCGGGCAGCCGCGCCACCGCCTCCTACGGCCCGATCGACGGCGAGCCTGCCCTGCGTGCGGCGCTGGCCGACGACATGTCGCGCTTCTACGGCGCGAAGATCGCGACCGACGACATCGCCGTCACCTCCGGCGGCAACCTCGCCTTCACCATGGCGATGACCACGCTCGCCGGGCAGGGCGAGGCGGTGATGCTGCCCGCCCCCTGGTATTTCAACCATCGCATGGCGCTCACCGCGCTCGGCATCCCCTGCGTGCCGCTGGACTGCCGCGCGGAGGACGGCTTCGTCCCCGACCCCGACCGCGCCGCCGCGCTGATGGAGGGCGTGCGCGCCATCGTCCTCGTCACGCCGAACAACCCGACCGGCGCGGTCTATCCGCCCGAGGTCATCGCACGCCTCGCCGACCTTGCCCGCCGCCGCGGCGCCTGGCTGGTGCTGGACGAGACCTACCGCGACTTCCTCTCGCCCGAACAATCGCCGCCGCACGCACTGTTCCAGGACCCCGCCTGGCGCGACAACGTGGTGCATCTCTATTCCTTCTCGAAAGCCTATTGCGTGCCGGGGCACCGCGTCGCGGCCATCGCCTCCGGCCCGGCCTTCCGCGGCGAACTGATGAAGGCGCTCGACACCATGCAGATCTGCGCGCCCCGCGCCGCGCAGACCGCGCTCGCCTGGAGCGTCGAGGCCCTGCGCGACTGGCGCATCGGCAATCGCGCCATCATGGCCGGCCGCGCCGAGGCCTTCCGGCGCGCCGCCTCGCAATTGCCCGGATGGCGGCTCGACGCGCTCGGCGCCTATTTCGCCTATCTCCGCCTGCCTCGGGACGCGCCCGAGGCGGTCGCGACCGCCGAGCGCCTGGCGGTGGAGCGCGGCCTGCTCGGCCTGCCCGGCCCCTTCTTCGGGCCGGGGCAGGAACGCCACCTGCGCCTCGCCTTCGCGAATGCCTCCGAGGAGGTCATCGCGCAGGTCCCTGCCCGCCTGTGACGATGCCCGACGCGATGATCGGCCGCCGCGGCCTTCTCGCGCTGCCGCTCCTGCTGCTG
>JAFADX010000137.1 GCA_023424475.1 Pseudomonadota bacterium | reverse complement strand
CGCCTGGGCGAACATCAGCAGCGCGGCCACGGCGAGCAGCGCGGCCAGGAAGAAGCGGAACCCGGTCCCGAAGGCGACCACGCCGGCCAGCCCCCCGGCCGCGGCACCGAGCGCCCCGTAGCCCAGCATCCGCCCCAGGTGATACGGCAGCAGCGCCGCGCCCGAAATCCGCGCCAGCATCCCGCCCGCCGCCGCGCGATCCGCCACGGCGGCCGCCTGCGCGATGACGAAGGGGCCGCACATCCCGGCGCAATGCGTCACGCCGCCGGCCAGGCCCGCCAGGAACAGCGCGGCCATCACCGCCGGCACGCCGCCAGGGCCGAGCGCCGTCAGGTCGTGCAGGCAACTGGCCAGGAATTCCATGCCGCGCATGTAGCACGCCTGGGGCTGCGCCGCTTGCGCCCGCGCAAGCCGGAGCCGGCAGGCGATTTCCCGCCGGGGCTTTCTCCTCTACATCCGGAACCGATGCGTCCCCTTGTCCTCACCATGGGAGAGCCCGCCGGCATCGGTGCGGAGATCTCCGCCGGCGCCTGGTCCGCCCTGCGCGCCGATGGCCCCGCCTTCTTCCTGATCGACGACGCGACCCGCGGCTTCGCCGTGCCGGTGCGGACGATCGCCGCGCCCGAAGAGGCCGCCGCCATCTTCCCCGAGGCCCTGCCCGTCCTGCACCGCCCCCTGCCGCGCCCCCCGGTGCCGGGAAGGCCCGACACGGCCAATGCACCCGCGGTGATTGCCGCCATCACGGAAGCGGTCGCGTTCTGCAAGGCCGGCCGCGCCGCCGGCATGGTGACCAACCCGATCCAGAAGGCGACGCTGACCGCCGCCGGCTTCGGGCATCCCGGCCACACCGAATACCTCGGAGAAATCGCCGGGACCGGCGTGCCGCCGGTCATGATGCTGGCCTCCGCCGATCTGCGCGTGGTGCCGGTGACGGTCCACGAGGCGCTCGCCAAGGCCATCGCCCGCCTGACGCCGGGGCTGATCGCGGAGACCGCCCGCATCACCGCCCGCGCGCTACGCGGGGAATTCGGCATCGCCCATCCCCGGCTCGCCGTCGCCGGCCTGAACCCCCATGCCGGCGAGACCGGCACCATGGGCCGCGAAGACATCGACATCGTCGCCCCCGCCGTCGCCATGCTCCGCGCCGAGGGCATCGACGCCCGCGGGCCGCTGCCGCCGGACACCATGTTCACCGCCCTGGCGCGCCCGACCTACGACGCGGCGGTCTGCCTCTACCACGACCAGGCGCTGATCCCGATCAAGACGCTCGACATGGCGGGCGGGGTGAACGTGACGCTGGGCCTGTCCATCGTCCGCACCAGCCCCGACCACGGCACCGCGCTCGACATCGCGGGCACGGGGCGCGCCGATCCGTCTTCGCTCATCGCCGCGATCCGCCTCGCGGCGGAACTCGCCCGCGCACGGGGAACCGCATGACGCATCTCGATTTCTCGGTGAACGTCGATCACGTCGCGACGCTGCGCAACGCGCGCGGCGGCAGCTTCCCCTGCCCCGTCGAGGCCGCACGGGCGGCCGTCGCGGCCGGCGCCGACGGCGTGACCATGCATCTGCGCGAGGACCGCCGCCACATCCGCGACCGCGACGTGGAGCGCGTCCGCGCCGAGATCGCCGCCCCGCTGAATTTCGAGATGGCTGCGACCGAGGAGATGGTCGCCTTCGCCGAGCGCATCCGCCCGCCCTATTGCTGCCTGGTGCCGGAGAAGCGACAGGAGCTGACGACGGAAGGCGGCCTCGACGTGCTGCGTGCCGGGCCGTTCCTCCGGGACGCGATCGGCCGGCTGCGGGCCGCGCAGGTGCGCGTCTCCATCTTCATCGAGGCCGACCCGGCCCAGATCGAGGCCGCCGCGCGCCTCGGCGCCCAGGCGATCGAGTTGCACACCGGCACCTATGCCGAAGGCCCGGCCGAGGACCGTCCGGCGCAACTCGCGCGCCTGAAGCGTGGCGCGGCGGCGGCCAGGGCGGCTGGGCTGCTCTGCCATGCCGGCCATGGCCTGACCTACGACACGGCCGGCCCGATCGCCGCCGTCCCCGAGGTGACCGAGGTCTCGATCGGCCACTTCCTGATCTCGCAGAGCGTCTTCGAGGGGCTGGAGGCGACGGTGCGGCGTTTCCGCGCCATCATGGACGCCGCGCGCAACGGATAAGGAAACGCCATGCCCACGCTGACTGTCGACGGCTACCCCCTCGCCTATGCCGAATCCGGCACGGGCAGGCCCGTGGTGATGATCCACGGCACGCTTGGCGACCAGCGCTCCTGGGCTGCGCAGATGGAGCCTTTCGGCCGGCGGTTCCGCGCCGTCGCGCTCAGCATGCGCCATTGCTGGCCGGGGGCATGGGAGGATGGCGGCGACTTCACCATCGCCCGCCACACCGCCGACGTCGCCGAATTCATCAAGGAGCTGGGCGCCGGCCCCGTCCGCCTGGTCGGCCATTCGCGCGGCGGCCACATCGCCTTCCGCGTCGCCCAGCATCATCCGCACCTGCTCGCGGCCCTGGTCCTCTGCGAACCCGGCGGGGAACTGGACGCGAGCCTCGGCGGCGCGCCGCCGGCGGGCCACCAGCACGGCGCCTTCTCCCGGGCTGCGGCGCTGATCGCGGGCGGCCGGATCGAGGAAGGCCTCACGGTCGTCGCCGAGCACACCGGCGGCCCCGGCGCCTGGGAACGGCGCTCCGAGGCCCGCAAGGCGATCAACCGGGCCAATGCGCGCACCCTGCTCGGCCAGGCCAACGAGAACCGCAAGCCCTATGCCCGCGCCGAGGCGGAAGGGATCCGCATGCCGACGCTGCTGGTCGGCGGCGCGAATACCCTGCCGAACTTCATCCGCAACCTCGATGCACTCGGGGCGGCGATCCCCGGCGCCGAGCGCGTCACCATCCCTGATGCGGCCCACAGCATGCAGGCCGACAACCCCGCGGCCTTCAACGCGGCGGTGATCCCCTTCCTCGAAAGGCATTGACGGACGGGTCCCGCCTCGGGAAGCATCCACCCCATGTCCGCGCGCCCCGCGACCCTCTCCCTGCGACGCTGCCATCCGGTGGTGCTGCGCGGACATGCGCCCGGACGGACCCCGCGAGGCCGACGCGAAGCCTAGAGCTCTTTTCGATCAGGCGGCACCGGCCCGCACCCCCACCCGGCCACCCAACGACAATATCCTGGATGAGTGGCCGGGTCGGAGTGCGGGCCGGTGCCGGTTCCGACAGATCGGAACATGCTCTAGGCTTCCGCCCATCCTCCGGTTCCCGGCACCCCGCCCACCTCACGGTCGGCGGGGCTTTTTATGTCCAGCAGCAGGAAGCCCCGATGACACCGGTCATCCCGACGGCCCTTCGCCTCGCCACCCCGGCCGATGCCGCTGCCATCCGCGACATCGTGCGCGCCGCCTATGCGCGATGGGTGCCGGTGATCGGGCGCGAGCCCCTGCCGATGCGCGTGGACTACGACGAGGCCATGCGGTCGCACCGCTTCGACCTGCTGCAGCGCGGACCGCGCATCCTCGGCCTCATCGAGACGGCGCTGCGCGAGGATCACCTCTGGATCGAGAACATCGCCGTGCCGCCGGACCTGCAGGGCCAGGGACTTGGCCGGCGACTGCTGGCCCATGCCGAGGAGCTGGCGCGCAGCGCGGGACGCCCGGAGCTGCGCCTGCTGACCAACGCCGCCTTCGCGGCGAATGTCGCGCTCTACGAACGCGCCGGCTATGCGGTCACCGCCCGCGAGGCCTTCATGGGCGGCATCACCGTCCACATGCGCAAGCCAGTGTAGCCGTCAGGCGTCGGTGAACTGCAGGGCGGCGAGACGGGCGTAGAGCCCGCCCTCGGCGAGCAGCGCCTCATGCGTGCCGGTCGCGACGATGCGCCCGCCCTCCATCACCACGATGCGGTCGGCGCGGCGCACGGTCGCGAGCCGGTGCGCCACCACCAGCGTCGTCCGCCCGCGCGAGGCGCGGGCGAGCGCCTGCTGCACCGCGTGCTCGCTTTCCGCGTCGAGCGCGCTCGTCGCCTCGTCGAGCAGCAGGATCGGCGCGTCGCGCAGGATGGCGCGCGCGATGGCCACGCGCTGCCGCTGCCCGCCGGACAGCGTGACGCCCCGCGCGCCGAGATGGGTCGCGAATCCTTTCGGCAGGGCCTCGATGAAACCGAGGGCCGAGGCGGCCTCGGCTGCCGCGCGTACCTCGGCATCCGTGGCGTCCGGGCGGCCGTAGCGGATGTTCTCGGCAACCGTGCCGCTGAAGATGACGGGATCCTGCGGCACCAGGCCGATGCGCCGGCGAACCTCCCCGGGAATTGCCCGGGCAATCGGCACGCCGTCGACCAGCACCGCGCCCTCGTCGGGGTCGTAGAAGCGCAGCAACAGCGCCAGCACCGTCGTCTTGCCGGCGCCGGAGGGGCCGACCAGCGCGACCGTCTCGCCCGGCGTCACCTCCAGGTCGAAATGGTGCAGCGCCCGGCTTTCGGGGCGCGACGGGTAGCGGAAGCTGACGTCGCGGAAGGCGACGCGCCCCTGTGGCGCCGGCAGCGGCATCGGCTGTGCCGGTGCGGCGATGGCCGGCGCGACCGAGAGGATCTCCGCCAGCCGGTCGGCGGCGGCCGCCGCGCGCTGGATCTCGCCCCAGAGTTCCGAGACCGTGGCGCCGGCACTCGCCAGCAGCACGGCGTAGAAGACGAAGGCGGTGAGGTCGCCGCCGCTCATCCGCCCCGCGATCACGTCCTGCCCGCCGACCCAGAGCGCGAGGGTGATGGCCCCGAAGCCGAGCAGGATGACCGAGAGGATCAGTCCCGTCCGCGTCAGCACCCGCCGCAGCGCCGCCTGCACCGAGCGTTCGGACTCGACGCCGTAGCGCGCGCGCTCCTCCTCCTCATGCGTGAAGGCCTGGACGACGCGCATGGCGTTGATCGCCTCCTCCGCCGTCGCGGCAAGGTCGGCGACGCGTTCCTGTGCGGCACGCGACAGGCGCCGTTCCCGCCGCCCGAAGGCGATCATCGGCAGCAGGATGACCGGCACCACCACCGCCATCAGCCCGGCGAGCTTCGGGCTGGTCAGCACCAGCATCGCGAAGGCGCCGATCCCGGTCAGGGCATTGCGCAGCCCCATGGAGATGGCCGAGCCGATCAGCGACTGCAGCAGCGCCACATCGGCGGTCAGGCGCGACATCAGGTCGCCGGTCCGTGCCGTCTCGTAGAAGCGGGCATCGAGGATCGTGAGGTGGTCGAAGACCGCGCGCCGGAGGTCGGCGGCGATCCGCTCGCCGAGCCAGGTGACCAGGTAGTAGCGGCAGGAGGTCGCGACGCCGAGCGCGGCGACGATGCCCCCCATCACCAGCGCCGCCCGGTTCAGCGCCGAGGTGCCGCCGCCGAACCCGTCGTCGATGATGTGCCGCAGCCCCTGCCCGACCGCCAGCGTCAGCCCGGCGGCGAGCAGCAGCGCCGTCGCCGCGCCGAGCACCCGCCCCAGATAGGGCCTCAGGAAGGGCAGAAGCAGCCCCAGGGCCGGAACGCCCGCGGGCCGCGAATGGCCAAACTCACTCATGGAAGGGCAAGCCGCGCATCATCAATCCCGCGCGGATCGAGGCCATGCCTCGATCCGGGAGCGCACAGCGCGACCGCGCCCGGACCACTCGCGGCCGCCAGCGCGACAGCCCATGGCGCGCAAGCCCAGCGCGCGGATGCGCGCGCCGGCGCTGAGGCCAGCTTAAACGTGCTGCCCACCGTTGATGTGGAGTTCGGCGCCGTTCACGTAGGAGGACGCCTCGGTGCAGAGGAAGTAGATCGCCTGCGCCACTTCCTCCGGTCGGCCGAGGCGGCGCATCGGGATCTGCTCGCGCACGATCTTCTCGGTGCCGGGCGAAAGGATCGAGGTGTCGATCTCGCCCGGCGAAATCGCATTCACGCGGATGCCGAGCGGCGCGAAATCCGCCGCCATCTCCCGCGTCAGCCCCGCCAGGGCGGATTTGGACGTGGAATAGGCGACGCCCGCGAAGGGATGCACGCGGCTGCCGGCGATCGAGGTGACGTTGACCACCGATCCCTTCGCCTTCTGCAGCGGCCCGATCAGGCCGCGCGCCAGCAGCACGGGGGCGAAGAAGTTGACGCGGAAGACCTTGAGCCAGCCTTCGAGGTCCATCTCCAGCGAGCCGAGCCGTGCCCCGTCAGGCCCCTTGGGGGAGATCGCGGCATTGTTCACGAGCGCGTCGAGCCTCCCGTCATCCGGCGCGAGGCGCTCGGCGATCTCGGCGACCGCCTCCTCGGTGGCAGCGGGGTCGGTGAGGTCGAGCTGGATGTGGTCCTCGGGACCCATCTCCCAGGGGCATTGCTCCGGGAAGGGCTGGCGCGAGACTGTGATGACACGCCACCCGGCGGCCGAGAAGCGCTTCACCGTCGCGTGACCGATCCCGCGCGAGGCTCCCGTCAGGAGCAGCACGCGGCGCGGCCCGTTGCCCGCCCGTCCTCGTGATCCCGTGCTGCCCGACATGCTGCTCGCCTCATCCCACCGGAGAGGCGGATATAGCCTGGAAGCGCCGGGCGAACACCCGGCGCGCCAGAACCATCAGGCCGCCAGGCGTTCCGGCGCGGCCGAAAAGGCGGCAGCCCAGCCGGGCGCCGCGCGCAGCAGCCGTTCGAGCGCCGCGACCGGCAGGGTTTCGGCGTATTCGAACGCCGTGACCGCCGTCTCGTCCCAGTGGCGGGCGATCTCGGTCACCGCCTTGACCGCCGGATCCGTCAGCGGCGGCAGCGTGATGGCCCCGGCGGCGGCCAGCGCGGCGGCGCGGCGCGCGGCGACGATCACGCGGGCCGCATGCTCGAGGCGAATGCGGTCGGTGAGGCTCCCATCGGCCAGGTCCGAAAGCGTCCGGGCCAATGCGGCGGCCTGCATATGGGTGATGGCGGTCATCGATATCCCCCTTCGGGCGTTGCGCGCGGCCCTCCCCGTGACGCGCGTCGCGGGGAAGTGGGCCCGCCCACCCAGTTCGACAAGCGGCGGGTCGTGATGACGCACATGCTGACCGCGCATGTGGCCGTAATGAGGCGCTATTCGGGCTCGATGCCGGCGGCGCCGGCCTGCTCGCCCCGGAAGGCGACCGGGGTGCGGATGAAGGCGCCGGACTCGGCCCGGGTGGAGGTGACCCTCTCGATGCCGCACTCGCCCAGGCGGCTGGCCGTGGCGTCCTGGTCCCACACCCTGCGGATGGCGGCATTCCAGGCGCCGACGACATCCTCGGGCATGCGCGCCGGGCCGACCACCCCCATCCAGGACAGCAGTTCGAAGCCCGGCAGCCCGACCTCGGACAGCGCGGGCCGGTCCGGGAAGAGCGGAGTGCGGCGGGCCGAGGTGATGCCGGGCGGCCGGAGCTTCCCCTCCTGCCGGAAGGCGCGGGAGGAGGCGACGTCGGCGAACATCGCGGTCACCCGGCCGGCGATCACGTCGGTCATCGCCGAGAGACCCGACCGGTACGGCACATGGATCACATCCACCTGGCCGATCCGGTTCAGCATGGCCGCGCCGACACGCCCGTGGTGTGGCCCGAAGCGTGGGTGAGCCGGCCCGGCTGCGCCTTCGCCAGCGCCAGGACCTCCTGCATCGTCCGGGCCGGGACCTGCCCGTTCACCACGAAGACGAAGATGCAGGTGCCCATCCGGCAGACCGGAGAGAAATCGGCCATGGCGTCGTGGGTCGGCTGCTTCATGGGTGCCGGGGCCGCGCCATGGGGGCTGTTGGTGGTGATCATCAGCGTATGGCCGTCGGGGCCTGCCCGCGCCGCCGCGACGGCGGCGATCGAGCCGTTCGCGCCCGGCCGGTTGCCGATCACGACCTGCACGCCCCAGTCCCGCTCGAGCAGGGAGGCCGGCAGCCGCGAGACGGTGTCGGTGCCGGAACCTGCGGCGAAGGCAACGACGAAGGCGACGATGAGGGTGACCGGGCGGCCTGGCTTCCAGGCGCCCTGGGCATGCAGGATGGCAGGAGCCAGCTACGGCGCGGTCAACAGCACGCGACACGCAAGGGCCATGACGTGTTCCTTCGAATAGATAAGCTAAAACGCAGATTTACGCTAGAGCGGATCCCGATCAGGTGGAATGGCCTGATCGGGTGAAGATGCTCGCAGAAACAACAGGCTAGGGACGTTGCCGTGAGCCAGGGCGAACGGGAGCGGCTCTAGCGGCGGCGCTTGCCCATCGGGCTTCGGCAGGCTGCGGTCCGCCTTTGCCCCCGGCCGGCACTGTTGCGGTCGGATCACGTCCCGGCAAGGCGCCGGGGCCACATGCGCCCTCCATGCTTGACCCGGTGCCACCGCGCAGTCCATGACCCATGCCCATGCTGCCGGTCCCCCGCCCCACGCTGAGGCTGCTCGGCCTGCTGCTTCCAGCGATCGTGCTCCTGCCGGCGTCCGGGGCTGCGAACACGCCACCGCGACGGTCCGAAGGCCAGGCCGCCCAGGTGCGCCGGGCGGAACCCGCGCCGCCGGCGCGCCGCCCCGCCCGGGGGCCGCAGCGTCGCGG
>JAFADX010000100.1 GCA_023424475.1 Pseudomonadota bacterium | reverse complement strand
CCGCCGATCAGGGCGCCCGCACCGGCATTGCCGGACAGGGAGCCGATGGCCGCGCCGCCGCCGGCGCCGAGCAGGCCGCCGGTCACCGCCCGCTCGCCCGGGGTATCGCCGCAGGCCGCCAGGCCGATCCCGGCAAGGGCGAGCATCGCGAGGCAGGTCTTCCGCATGATCCTTCTCCCGAAATGGTGCTGTCGGGCTAACGCCGGACCGCGCCCCGGGTTGCGGCCGATGGTGCCCCCGCGGGAATCCGGCTTGAGAGTCCCGCCCCGCGGCGGTAAACGCCCCCGTCTCCTCTAGCCCCATCAGTCGCGACGGCGGCCTTGGCCCCTCCGCGGGCTGTGCGGCCCCGTCGGAAGGTCCGGTACGCATGTTCTCACGCCTGTTCGGCTTCCTCTCCGCCGACATGGCCATCGATCTCGGCACCGCGAACACGCTCGTGTACGTGAAGGGCCGGGGCATCGTGCTGAACGAGCCGAGCGTGGTCGCCATCTCCGACCTGCGCGGCCGCAAGCAGGTGCTGGCGGTGGGCGAGGAAGCCAAGCTCATGCTCGGCCGCACCCCGGGCAACATCGCCGCCATCCGGCCGCTGCGCGACGGCGTGATCGCCGACTTCGAGGTGGCGGAGGAGATGATCAAGCACTTCATCCGCAAGGTGCACAACCGGCGCTCCTTCGCCTCGCCGATGATCATCGTCTGCGTCCCCTCGGGCTCCACCGCCGTCGAGCGCCGCGCCATCCAGGAGAGCGCGGAATCGGCCGGCGCCCGCCGCGTGCTGCTGATCGAGGAGCCGATGGCCGCCGCCATCGGCGCCGGCCTGCCGGTGACCGAGCCATCCGGCTCCATGGTGGTCGACATCGGCGGCGGCACGACCGAGGTGGCGGTGATCTCCCTCGGCGGCATCGTCTATGCCCGCTCGGTCCGCGTCGGCGGGGACAAGCTGGACGAGGCGATCATCTCCTACATCCGCCGGCAGTTTAACCTGCTGATCGGCGAGAGCACCGCCGAGCGCATCAAGATCGAGATCGGCGCCGCCACCGCCCCCGACGACGGGGAGGAAGGCCCGATGGCCGAGGTGAAGGGCCGCGACCTGATGAACGGCGTCCCGCGCGAGGTCGTGGTCAGCCAGCGCCAGGTCGCCGAGTCCCTCTACGAGCCGGTCTCCCAGATCGTCGAGGCGGTGAAGGTGGCGCTCGAGAACACCCCGCCCGAGCTCGCCGCCGACATCGTGGACAAGGGCATCGTGCTGACCGGCGGCGGGGCGCTGCTCTACCGCCTCGACCAGGTGCTGCGCGATGCGACCGGGCTGCCCGTCGTTGTGGCGGAACAGGCCCTTTCCTGCGTCGCTCTTGGCACCGGCCGCGCCCTGGAGGACATCAAGCGTCTTCGCCACGTCCTGAGTTCGATGTATTGATGACAGCCCGGGCCGGCGGTCCTCGCCGGCCGGGTAACAGGGCTCGCAGGGGGACCATCGGCGCGTGATCCGGCTGAGCATCCCGCTCCGTCAGGCGCTGGCACGGCTGTCGCTGCCGCTGATGATCGCGGCGGCGTTCGGCGTCATGCTGCTCGGCAAGGCGGATGCGCTGCTGGCCGAGCGGCTGCGCAGCCACCTCGCGGATGCCCTTTCGCCGATCTACGCCGCGCTCGCCGAGCCGATGAGCGCGGTGCGCGGCCTGATCGAGGAGGTCCGCGACCTGGCGCGGCTGCGCGAGGAGAATGCCGCGTTGCGCGAGGAGAACGATCGTCTCCGCCGCTGGCATTCGGCTGCCCTGTCGCTCGAAACCGAAAACGAGATGCTGCGCCGGCAGCTCAACTTCGTCCCCGAGGCGGCGCCGGCCTTCATCACCGCGCGGGTGGTCGCCGATGGCGGCGGGACCTATGCCCGTGCCGTGCTCCTGGCGACAGGACCGATGCACAGCGTCCGCAAGGGCCAGGTGGCCCTCGACGACCGCGGCTTCGTCGGCCGCGTGACCGAGGTGGGCAGCCGCTCGGCCCGCGTCCTGCTCGCCACCGACATGAACAGCCGTATCCCGGTGACGCTGGAATCGAGCGGGGGGCGGGCGATCATGGTCGGCACCAACGGCGCCCGGCCGCGCCTTTCCCAATGGCCGGCCGGCGTCATGCCGGTCGAGGGCGAACGCGTGGTGACGAGCGCCGAGGCCGGGGCCTTCCCTGCCGGGCTGCCGGTCGGGATCGTGCGCCTGTCCGACCACGGGGCGCCGGCGGTCGAGCTTTTCGCCCGCCTCGAGAGGCTCGATGCCATCCGCCTCTTCGACTACGGCCTCAGGGGCATCCTGCCGCCCGAGGCCGTGGCGCGGCCGGAACCGCGCCAGGGCCGGCGTTGAGGGAGGCACGCCCATGGCGAATGCCCCCTTCCGCCGCCGCGAAGGCCGCCCGGCACCCGCGCCCGGCCTGCTGCGCCGGATCGACGCCTTCGCGCGGCTTGCCTTCCCCGGGGTTTCGACCGCGGTGCTGATGGTGCTGGCGGGCGCGCCGATCAGCCTGCCTTCCCCGGTGCTGGCGGTGGCGCTGCCCTGCGTCGCCTTCTGGACCGTGTTCCGTCCCGCCGCGATGTCGCCTCCCGTGACCTTCCTGCTCGGCCTGCTGCTCGACCTGCTGACGATGGCGCCGCTGGGGGCGGGGATCCTGGTGCTGCTCGCGGTCAACGGCGTCACGCTGCGGCTCAGGCACCTCCTCGCGCGGCAGTCCTTCCTGGTCTTCTGGCTCGCCTTCTGCGTCGCGGCGGTCGGGGCGGGGGCGCTGTACTGGGGGCTGCAGGCGGTGCTGGCGCTGCGCCTGCCGCCGATCGCCCCGGCCATGCACGGGGCGATGCTTTCGGCCGGCCTCTACCCCTTGATCGCCCTCGTGCTGACGCGCATCCACGAAGCCATGATCCAGGCGGAGAACACCCCATGAGCTGGCGGCCATGGGGCGGGCACGGGGCGCTGGGCGGGCAGCGGGGCGTGCGCAAGGAGGAAGAGCGCCGCCGCGGCATCTTCACCCGGCGCGCGGCTGTGCTCGGCACGATCCAGCTCGGCGCCTTCGCCTTCCTCGGCAGCCGGCTCTACCGCCTGCAGATCGAGGAAGGGGCCCGCTACGCCACGCTCGCCGAGGAGAACCGCGTCTCGGCGCGCCTCTTTGCCCCGCCGCGGGGCCGGATCCTCGATCGCAACGGCAAGGTCGTCGCCGGCAACCGGCTGAACTGGCGCGCCCTGCTGGTGGCCGAGCAGACCGCCGACGTCGCTGCGACGCTGCAGACCTTCTCGGCCATCGTCCCGCTCGCCGACCACGACAAGGCGCGCATCGAGCGGGAAGTCCGCCGCAACCGGCGCTTCGTGCCGGTCGTCATCCGCGAGTTCCTCGACTGGGAGGAGATGGCGCGGATCGAGGTCAACGCGCCCGACCTGCCGGGCGTCTCGGTCGACATGGGCACGACGCGCATCTATCCCGAGACCGAGCACCTCGCGCACATCGTCGGCTATGTCGCGGCGCCGGCGGAATCGGATGTCGACGACGACCCCCTGCTGCAGCTGCCAGGGATCCGGGTCGGCCGCGCGGGCGTCGAGCGGTTCCACGACCGCATCCTGCGCGGCCGGGCCGGCACGGTGCAGGTCGAGGTGAACGCCGTCGGCCGCGTCATCCGCGAGCTCGACCGGCGCGAGGGCATCCCCGGCCAGGACATCCAGATCAGCATCGAGGCCGAGCTGCAGCGGGCGGTGCGCGGCAAGATCGAGGAAGGCACCTCGGCGGTGCTGCTCGACGCCCGGAACGGGGAGGTGCTGGCGATGGCCACCAAGCCTTCCTTCGATCCGAACATCTTCAATTCCGGCGTCAGCGCCGCCCAGTGGCGCCAGTGGACCCGCGGCCGCTCCACGCCGCTGATCAACAAGGCGACGAACGGGCTCTACGCGCCGGGCTCGACCTTCAAGATGATGGTCGGCCTCGCCGCACTGGAGGCCAAGGTCTGCCGCCCGGGCGACACGGTCTACTGCCCGGGGCACCTCGACTACGGCGACACCCGCTTCCACTGCCACAAGCGCAGCGGCCACGGCGCGATGAACCTGCGCAGCGCCATCATGGCCTCCTGCGACGTCTATTTCTATGAAATGGCCCGGCGCGTCGGCATGGACCGGATCGCGGCCATGGCGAACCGTTTCGGGCTTGGCGTCGATCTCGACATCGAGTTGCCCGGCACCCGCCGGGGGCTGGTGCCGACCCGCGGGTGGCGGCTCGCCCAGGGCAAGTCGTGGTCGATCGGCGACACCATCGTCCATGGGATCGGGCAGGGCTTCTACCAGCTGACGCCGCTCTCCCTCGCGGTGATGACGGCGAGGATTGCCTCGGGCCGGGCCCTGCAGCCCCACCTGACCCGGGCCATCGGGGGCCGGACGACGCGCGGCGGCCGGCCCGAGGACTGGCCGAGCCTCGGTGTCAACGAAGCCGACCTGCGCCTGATCCGCGAAGCGATGTGGGGCGTGGTCAACGGCGCCGGGACCGCGACCGTGGCACGGCTGCCGGGCCAGTACGGGCAGATGGCCGGCAAGACCGGCACCACCCAGGTCCGCCGCGTGACGCGCGAGCAGCGCGAGCGCGGCTACAACGTTTCCCAGGTGCCGCGGGAATGGCGGCCGCATGCGCTGTTCGTCGGCTATGCGCCGCACGACAATCCGCTCTTCGCCGTTTCCGTCATCGTCGAGCACGGCAGCAGCGGCTCGGGCGCCGCGGCGCCGCTGGCGCGCGAGATCATGGTCGAGGCGTTCCAGCGCCTTGGGCCGCAGCGGCCGGGCCAGCGGGTGGCCGAGGCGCAGCGATGATCTTCGAGCGGCGCCTGCTCACCCGCGACCGCGGGGCCGGGGTCCTCGAGAAGCTGTGGCAGATCCCCTGGTCCTTCGTGCTGCTGCTCTGCGCCGTGGCGGCCATCGGCTATGTCGCGCTGCTTTCGGCAGGCAGCGGCAATCCCGACCTCTACGCGCAGAAGCACGCGATCCGCTTCGGGTTCGGCCTGGTGCTGATGCTGGGGCTCGCGCTGGTCGACATCCGGCTGATCGCCCGCTTCGCCTGGCTCGGCTACCTCGGCGGCATCGTGCTGCTGGTGCTCGTGCTGCTGCACGGCAATGTCGGCAAGGGGGCGCAGCGCTGGATCGACATCGGGCCGGTGCAGCTCCAGCCGTCCGAACTCATGAAGATCATGCTGGTGCTGGGCCTCGCCGCCTGGTTCCACCGGGCCTCCTGGGAGCGGATCGGAAGCCCGCTCTTCCTCGTCCCCGCGGCGGTCGCGGTGCTGCTGCCGGTGGGCCTGATCCTGAAGCAGCCGAACCTCGGCACGGCGCTGATCACCGGCATGGTGGGGGCGGCGGTGTTCTGGGCGGCCGGTGTGCGGTGGTGGAAGTTCGCGCTGATCGGGGCCATGGCCGCGGGGGCCGCGCCGATTGCCTATGACCGGCTGCACGACTACCAGCGGGCGCGGATCACGACCTTCCTCGACCCCGAGAGCGATCCCCTCGGCGCCGGCTACAACATCATCCAGTCCAAGATCGCGCTCGGGTCGGGCGGGCTCTGGGGCAAGGGGTTCCTGCAGGGCACCCAGGGCCACCTGAACTTCCTGCCCGAGAAGCAGACCGACTTCATCTTCACCATGATCGCCGAGGAATTCGGCCTGGTCGGCGCGATGACCACGCTCACCATCCTGATGCTGGTGGTGGCCTTCTGCTACCTGGTCGCGTTCCGCAGCCGGCACCAGTTCGGGCGGCTTCTCGCGGTCGGGCTGGGAACCAACTACTTCCTCTACATCTTCGTCAATGTGGCGATGGTGACGGGATCGATCCCGGTGGGCGGCGTGCCCCTGCCGTTGATCAGCCATGGCGGTTCGGCGATGATCACGGTGATGCTGGGCTTCGGGCTGCTGCTCTCGGCCTATGTGCACCGGGACGCGGAAATGGGGCCCATGCGCGAATGATGACCCCCATGTTGTGCAAAGGGGCTGGACAAAGCCGACGTGGGCGTTAAGAAGCGCGTCCTCGGCACCGGCCACGTCGTCGGTACCTGGCGGGCGCATAGCTCAGTTGGTAGAGCAGCTGACTCTTAATCAGCGGGTCCAAGGTTCGAGTCCTTGTGCGCCCACCACCTCGGAGCCAGCGGGGGCAAATCGGGGGCAAGTCGCGAGAGACTTCCTCACCTCTCAAAGCACCACGGCGATCATCCTCACCGCATGTCTGCCGCGCCCGAACCCGACTGGCCCGAGCGCGAAGCCGACATGGCGTTGATCCGGCGCGTCCAAATGCTGACGCAGGCTGCGGCCACTGCGCCGCCCGCGGAGGCGGCGCGCGCCAAGGCCGGGGTCGGGGAACTGATGCCGGCCTATGCCATGGCGACACGGCGGCACAACGCTGCGCTGAAGCGAGCCCTCGCGGCCCGCGCGGCGGACGGTAGTTGTTCGAAGCATTGACGGCGGCCATCCTCCGGGAACAGCGGCAGCATGGGACGGTGGGCGGGGCGCTGCTCGCCGTCGCGGCGCAGGGCCGGGGGATTGCCGGGCGAGTGGGGGCGCCGCGCATCGCCGAGCCCATGGCCGGGCTGCTGGTGATCGCCTGGCTCGGCTATCGCCTCCACCCTTATGTCCCGGCGATCGACCTGCAGGTGTGGAAGGACAACCTCAAGCCGCTGCTGCTCGATGCCGTCGCGCCCGAGCCGCTGCGAAGTCTGCGACTGGCGGTGATCTGGACCGCGGCTTCCGTGCTGACCGAGGCGGCGCTGGGGCGGCGGGCCGCGTCCTGGATCGTGCCGCTGGGGCTCGCCGGGGCGCTGGCGGCGGAGGTCGTCATCCCCGGCAAGCGGCTGACAGTCGAGGAGGTCATCGGGGCCGGCCTCGCCCTGCCCGCCTGGCTGCTGCTGCGCCATGCGGGCGGGCGCCGGACGGCGGCGCTGCTGGCCGGGCTGCTGCTCGCCGCCATCGCCGTCGAACGGCTGGAACCCTTCACCTTCCTGCCGGAGGCGCGGGACTTCGGCTGGGTGCCCTTCCTCAGCCTGATCGCGGGCAGCTGGGAGGCCGGCATGCAGGCGATCCTGCAGAAGCTGTTCCTCTACGGAGCGCTGCTGTGGTGCCTGTGGCGCGCGGGGCTGTCGCTGCCCGTCGCGACGGGTGCCGGGGCGCTGGCGGTGTTCGGGCTGAGCCTGGCCCAGACGCACCTGCCGGGGCGCTCGGCGGAGATCACCGACACGGCCATGCTGCTGGGGCTCGGCATCGTCTTCCATCTGGTGCCGCCGCGGCCCCGGGGCGCGGTGACGCGGGCGAGCGTCAACCGGTGTGCCGGGTTCGTCAGCGCCCCCCCAACGGCGGTGCAGCGGCGGGTAGATGAGTAGATGACGGTAGATGACCCTCCATATGACCCCCTAGAAGCGATGCATACGTGCATACACCTACGCGGGTGCGCGTGTGCACGGGCATAGGGTGAATGCACGTATGCACCGCTTCTGGAGCCTCTTATGGGAGGTCATCTACCGTCATCTACTCATCTACCTGACGAGCACCCGAGGCGCCGCGCGAACGGAAAGGGCGGCATCGCGCCGCCCTTCCTCAATGCTGATCTGCGTTGCGGGTTGCGCGCCTAAGCTGGGCCGCGGGACCACATCTGCTGGCCCTTCACCTTCCGCGATCGCTGCCAGCCCGCGTGTTCCAGGATGGCGGTGATCCGGTTCTGCTCCGCTCGGCTGAGGCGGTGGTTCTCCATGCCGATCGCGTCGCGGGCGACCTGCGACACCATGATCTCGTCGCGAGAGTCCAGCCACGGCGCGATGATTTCCTCCCAGGAATCGGACGCATAGCGCGCTTCCTGCTCGGGCCGGATGCACTCCGCCTCGAAGTCGCGGTCGGGCCACCATTGCGCGCCCTGCCGGAGGAGGTGGAGGGCTTCGGCGAAGAGCTGGTCGCGATCCCGGGCCAGCGCCGTCGTGTCGATCCACCCGACCTTCACCGGCCAGAAGCGCCGCGCGCCGGTGCTGTCGCGGAGGTAGGCCGCGGCGTTGGTGGTGCCGATGAAGACACACTGCCGGGGCTCGATCACCTCGTTGCGGCCGTAGGGCGGGCGATAGCGCTCCTCCGCGCGCGTGACGAAGGCCTTCAGCAGCGCCGCCTCTGACTTGTCGAGCGCCGCCATCTCGGCGATCTCGACCAGCCACCGGCCGCGGAGGTGCTGCGACGCTTCCTTGCCGGATGAGATGTCGGGGAGGGAGTCCGAGAACCACTCTCCCCCGAGGATGCGGCAGGCGGTGGACTTGCCGGCGCCCTGGCCGCCTTCGAGGACGAGCATGTAGTCGGCCTTGCATCCGGGGTTCATCACGCGCGCGACCATCGCGACCATGAACATCGGGCCGATCTTCTCGGTGTAGGTGCCGTGTTCGGCGCCGAGATAGGTGTGCAGCCAGCCGTGCAGGCGCTTCTCCTGGTCCCAGGTGAGGCCGTTGAGGTAGTCCCGCACGGGGTGGAACCGCCGTTCGCGCGCCCGCTGCTCGATGGCTTGGTGGACCGTGTCCCGGCCCATGCGCGCGAGGCCGGCGAGCTGGAGGTATTCCTGGACGGCGGTCACGTCCTCGTCGCACAGCGGCCGGGGCTCCGCGACCGGCGCGACGTGCTCGCCCGGCAGCGCGACCGTCAGGAGAGTCGTGCAGGCCATTTCGTCGTAGCGGAACGCCTTGGCCAGGGCCGGGTCCTCGCGCAGCGCCAGCATCGCGTTGGAGAGGTTCGGGACCGGGGTGTCATCCCGCCCCTCGGTGATGCAGCGGGCGAGCCAAGCCGCGCCTCGGCCGCCGCCTTCGCCGTCGTCGTCGCCGACCAAGCGCACATCGAGGCCGAGGTCGGCGAGGCGCTGCTCCATCTCCGTCTCCAGCATCACTGCCTCCCCTGCGCCGCGATGCGCGCCGTCAGCAGGTCGTTGAAGTCCTGGCCGGGCGTCGGCGGCGTGATGATGCGGACGGGCGTCCCCCGCGCCTTCCACCGCTTGGCTGCGGCTTCGGCCGCGCGCTGCCCGGGCTCGTCGGGGTCAGCCGCGATGAGCATCTCGGCCACGTCGCGCGGCGGGATGATGTTCGCGAGGTTCCCGGCGGCGATGGCGGCCCAGGCCGGCACGCCGAGGAGGACGCCGGCGGAGAGCGAGGTCTCGATGCCCTCGCCGATGACCAGGGGCCGGCCGGCCTCGGGCGTGTCGAGCATGATGGCGCCGCCGCGGATCGGCCCCTTCGAGGCCTTGGCCGGGTCGAGGCCGGCCTTCCCGGACCCGTCCGGTCGCAGGTAGGTCCGGTGGACCGCCACCGGCTCGCCCGTCGCCGTCGCGACCACCAGGGCGAGCAGCGCCGGGTAGGTCCCGGAGACGTTCGGGTGGCGCGCGGCGGGGGTGTAGCGCAGCGCCGGGCTGTCGATCCCCGGCAGACCGCGGCCGGCGAGATAGGCCTCGGCGGGCGACCCCAGGAAGGGCTGGGCCCGCTCCCAGGGCTCGACGGCGCGGGCGGAGCGGGTGTCGGCGCCCTCCGGCGTCCTGGCCTTGGCCTGCGGCGGGGGGCGCCAGTCCTGGCCCATGGCGGCCCGGACGGCGGCGGTGACGGCGCGCTGGTCCTGGCAGGACGCGCACCACCAGACTGCGCGGCCTTCCTTCGTCGTCACGCTGAAGGTTCCGGCGTAGCCGCAGGCCGGGCAGTCGCCGCGGAGGTCGCGGCCCTGGCGCCGGAGCTGGAGCCGGTCGGCCAGATCGGCGGGGGAGATATGGGAGATGGTGTTCATCTCGTCCTCTCGTTCCGAGAGGCTAGCCCTTGTGTGTCCTTGACTTCCCAGGGCACCAGATATAGTGTGCCGATGCTTCTTTCGGCTTCTGGTGCTAGGGCCGGTCCGACACCATTCGGGCCGGCCCTTTTCTATTCGGCGGTCTGGGCGATGCGGGCGGCGCGCCGGCGGGCCATGGCCTCCCTGGGCGGGGCCTTCAGCGCCTCCATCGCCCGGTCGAGTTCGTCCAGGTCCCAGCGCGCGGTCTGCGGGGTGGGATAGGCCGGCGACGGGAGGCGGCCGGCGGAGACGCCGCGCCAGACCGAGGGGACGGAAATGCCGAGGCGATCGGCGACCTCTTGCGCCGTGATCCACCGGCGGGTCTCGCTGCTGGCGGCCGTGCGGCGCTCCCGCCTGGAGCGCGGCGTGTCGGTCTGGACGAGGCTGATATCGGTGCCGGTGGGCATTGGAGTCTCCTTTGCAGAGACTCAGGAAGAAACTGTCACGACCTGATGCGCGTGGTGGGCCGCTGCCTATCGTTGGCGGCTGGTGATACCGGCCGGGATGGAAGAAATGGCGGTTAGCAGCCGATTTTCGGGCTTTGAGATTTTTTCAGCCAGGAAGTTGACGAGCCGCGCATCTGCCGATTCGGGCGGGGCAGACTCGGCGCCGTCGCGCGTCCGGCGCTTCGACCTCGCCGCGCGCCTCGGCTTCGCGCGCCCGCGGGAAATCCGCCCGCTGATGGCGCGGCACCGTGCCGCGCTTTCCGAACTCGGCCAAATCGTTGATGTCGAGGAGATCGTGGGCAAGGGGCAGCGGGCGCGGGTCCGCGATCAGCGGCCGGGCGTCCGGCGCCTCGGACTTCAACCCTGGCCGACCTTCGGAGCGTGGCTACGATGCACCGCCTTCCCATGCCTCGCTGTATGGATACAGAATTGGCCTGATTCGCAGGCCTCGCCTTTGCTTCGGACGCGGGGCGGCTTTAGCCACGGCAACGCCTGCGAATTGCCACTACTGCCTCTGTGAAGGATGCGGCCAGACCGAGCAGTGGTCGCACCTCCGGCCGGCGCTTGGCCGCGCGGCCTTCCTCCCAAATGGGACGGCAGCTGAGCCTGGTGGGAGCTCTGCCCTCGCCGACGCCGGCCTCTCGACCAGCACCGCGCACGGCTATGAGGAGTTGGCCGGCGGGCGCAGCGCTATCCGCCGTCGCGGCGCTTGGCTTCCACCGGCGCATACAGCGAGCGCCATTCCTCGACCTCTGGTGGCGGCTCCGTGTAGCAGAAGGTCAACGTCTCCTGCGCGCGCGTGATCGCGACATACCAGACGTTCCTCTCCTGATCGTGGACGTCGCCCTTCATCGGGATGTGGTGCGGGTTGATGATCCAGACAGTGCTCTGCTCCTGCCCCTTCACCCCGTGCACGGTGAAGAAGTTCACGTGGTCCGGGCTGACCGTGTCCTCGCCGCCGCCACTGGAACGGCACATCTCACGAAGCCACCTCTCAATCTCCTTGAGGTCGTAGGCCTCGGGATACGCGCTGCGCGCGACCGCCAGCACGTCCTCGACAGTGATCGCGTCGCGCTTCTGCTCCTCCTCGTCCTCGCCCACTTCCTTGATCCAGGCGAGCAGGCTCTCCACGCTTTGGCGGGCATCGTTGACCGGCATTGAGGCCTTGAAGCCGAGCCTCCTGCGCGCATCCTCGAAGCGCGTCACCACCGAAGGCGCGAGCGCTGCAGGGATCTTCGCGTTCATCGTCGCAATCATCGCCCGTAGCAGCGACGAGTTCTTGCGCGCGATCACGATGTCGCCGGGCTGCCAACCATGCAGGTCCGCGACACGGTGCAGCACGGCGACGGAGCCCTCCCTGTTCTTCTCATGGCAGCGGAACTCGGGCACCAGCACCCGGGCCCAGGGCTCGATGGCGCGAGCGACGCGGAAGGATGTCGCGACGGAGAAGACCTCGGCGCCGAGTTTAGCGACCAACCGGTCGAACGAGTCCGAGAGCGCACCGCGCCATGCGTAGATCGCTTGGCGGGGATCGCCAGCGATGAGCACGGCGCAGCCGCTGCGCTCCGCGATCAGCTGGATCACGGCGTGCTGGACAGCGTTGAGGTCCTGCGCCTCGTCGATGAGCAGGACTTCCGGCAGCACCGGTAACGGCAGGCGACGCACGGCGACGAGATAGGTCATCGCCATCCAATCCCCGGCGATCCGTTCCTCCACCAGCGCACGCAGCGTGTCCTGCGCGGCGCCCGCAATGTTCGTCCAGTGCTGCTGCACTATCTTGTCTGGCGCTTGGTCGAAGACGGCCCGCAGCGACCGCGGCAGGCCCCCGGCGTCGCGCATCACGTCTTTCCAGAGCTCGACCGCCTCGTCGATGATCTCTCCGTCCTGATGGGGATTCTCGGTGGTGATGGCGCCGACGAGGGGCATGCGTTTCAGGCCCGGCACCCTGGGAAGCTCAGAGAGGTCGAGGGTGAGCCCAGTGGAGATGGCCCGCTTGACCATCCGCGTGATGGCGGTCTGAAGGTCGCGCGGATAGCGGTCCATCCATTCGCCCAGGCTAGGGCGGCCATCGCGAAGATCGTCGGCGCCGCCGCCCGCGCCGTGCTTCGGGGCCGGGCCCTCGCGCACCGTCACCGGGATGCTCTGACTGACGCACGCCATCTGGCAGAAGCCATCCATGGTTCGTGCCTCGGCGTCCGAAAGCCCGCGCTCGCGGAAGGTCTTCGCCGCCGATCGGTTGAAGGCCAGCGCCAGCACGGTCTTGCCCATGCTCTTCGCCGTCGCGGCGGCGGTCATCAGCAGGCGCGTCTTTCCCGAACCGGCGACCGAGGATGCCGCCGAATGATTACCCGCTAGAGCATGCTCGACCGGTGCGCGCTGCTCGTCGGTGAGGTCGTCGAGGTCGAAGAGCTTGAGCCGATCGGCCTTCCGCTTGGGCATCGCCATACCCTTGGCGGCAGCGCGGCGCGTCTCGGGCTGGCCGCCGGCCGGTCGGCTGGCACGCATCGACGATCTTGGCCGCCTAGCCGTGGGCGTGCGGTCCGCCGGCATCACCGGGGCTATGCGCGGGGCCTCGGCGGCGGCGAGGATCGCAACTTCTGCCGGCTTCGCCGGGCGCGGATAGGTGCTGACCATGACGACCTGTTCGGGCCGCAGGTGATCCGGCGGATGACAGATGGCGCACGCCCAGCCGGTGGGCTCGTCGCATTCCTGCCACCACCGGCCGCCGCGCTGTTCAAAGCGACCGCAGACGGAACACCATGCCCGGGGCGGGGGAGCCTTGGCAGGGTCAGTCCAGGCGGTCGGCAGCGCGGCGCTTGCGCCCCGGTTGCCGCTCTCGAAGCCGCCGGGCGGAGCGGTCTCTTCCGCAAGGCGCAGAAGTTCATCCGTCAACGCCTCGATCTCGGCGGCCGGGGCGTGACGCGCCTGGGCGCGCACAAGGGCCGCCCCGGCTGCGGTAAGGCGATCCTGCTGCGTCTCGCGAATCGGGTTGTCACCCATGTCGGCCAACCTCGTCGGGACGCGCATTCAGATGCAAGCGCTTTTCAGCAATCCGGCCGACACCCGCCAGGACTTGACCGAGAATCAGCACGGCATTGCCAAGGCGCATGTCGTCTACCGCCATGACGCGCCCCGGAACTGCACGACATTGCCGGCCGGCGAGAGGGCTGAGTGAAGCGGGCAACGCCACGGGCGAACGTAAGCACTGCCGTGGCGTTCGTCGCGTTATCCACAATGAGGCAGCTTTCCTCAAAGCCGGTGAGTTTGAGGAAGAACTGAGGAAGTGGAAGTGGCGCCGATGCGCTCGTGCCGCGAGTTCACACCGAGCGCTGCGCGCGGAAAGTCGCAACCGCATCTGCGAAGTTCGAGGCCGGCTCACCCAGCGGTCGCACTTCCAGCAGCGCCGGCCGGGCCGTGATCCACGGGTTGCACTCCATCACGGCGAGCCACCCGGTGCGGCCCTGCGCACGCATCGCAGCCTCGACCTGGGCGATCTCCTCCTCGGTCGGGTCGGTCGCGCGGCAGAGGGTGACGAAGCGGCCGTCCTCGCCGAGGGCGATCCACCGCCTCTCCTGGTCCCGGTACGCTGACTGGCGCATGCCGGCATCATGGCGCGGGTCGATGCGCTTGCCAGGTGGCGACCATGCGGTGGGGCTCGTCCGGCCGGCCTGCACCGGGCATCTGCCGCGGCACGGGGGACGGGATCGGGGTGGGACCTGCCCGCCGCCGCCTCCACATCCGTCGTGCCGAAGATCGGCCCCGGCACCATCGCGCGGCCCCTGCCCTGGCTCCGCATCCCCGCGCGCATGGCGGCGACCGCAAAGGCCGGGATGGCATCGTCGTCGGCCAGCGTAGGCAGCTCGACATGGACCGGCACCTCTGCCTCGGCGCCGAGTAGCGCGTGCAGCGCCATTATCCGGTGGCGGCCATCGTGCGCGACCACAGCCGGAACGGAGTCCACCGCGATCCGCGGCGGCAGCCACACCCGCAGCATGGGCGGGCAGATCGCCGCGCCTGAAGTGATCCGGTCCATGATCCAGGCAAGGCTAGGCCGAGGAGTGCAGAGCGGTGGCGCCAGGCGGAGGAACATCGCCGGGCGCATCGCCACGGCGAGCATCGCACCTGCCTCGTGCTGTCGTCGTGCACGGCGCGCACCAATCCCTTCGCACGGGTCGAACGTGATCCCGTGCGCCTCCATCGCCCCGAGAGACGGGGTTCGTAGGGTGCCGTCCATGGCGCTCCCCCTTCTCGCTGTTGTCGCGAGAGGGGCGGGCTACGGCGGTTGGCTGGCGGGGATGATCGACATGACGCGCTCCGGGCACCGCGGGAGCGCGGCGAGGGCGGGCCGATAGCGCAATGGCTCCCGCGGGCGCAAGGACGATGTCGCCGCGTTGCCGCCGTCGCCGCGGGCTGGATCAGGACCGGGTGGCCATCGGTGCCCGGGCCGTTCGGCCGCACCGTGATCCACCGCGCGCCGGGCGGAAGGGCCTTCAGGAAAAGAATGCGCGCCTGCATCTGACTAGCCCCTCCGACCGGCGAGGAGGGCCGCCCGCTGGGCTTCGCGATACTTGCGGAGATCGTCCGGGGTTCGTATATTCGGCGGTGCCGCCTCTACGGAGGCGTCGGCATCCCCTCGCAATTGGAGCGAGGCTGACGCGCCGGAGTGAAACGCCCCTGATGGGGCGTTTTTGCTATACAGCAGTCGGCCGGCATCGGCCTGCTCCGCCGTCCAACGCTCTGCGGAATTTTTCCCGTATGCGCTGGCAAGGACGTTGACGGTCACGCTCGCGGCGGCGCCGGCCCTGCTGCCAGTCGCGATGGCGGCGAGCACCGGGCTTCCGGCCGTGTCTTTCATGCTGGTGAGCACGACAACAGCACCCTCAACGGTGGCCGAGGCGAACACGGCGACGGGATCGTCAATCAACTCTGGGAGCTTTGCGATCTGCTCTGGGGACAGAGGCGGGCGTTCTCCGCGCTTGCCCGTCGCGATCTTCGTGAGGACACTTGCGGGCATGTGCAGCGGTGCGTTGGGCAGCCCGAGCATCCTCAGGACAGCCGGCGTTCTCCCCATGTCGATCGGCGCGGCGCGCTGCCCCGGGTTCTGAAGCTGTTGCTGGATTCGCTCCAAAAGGGAGGTGGGGCGTCCGCTCCCCCTCCCATCCGCCGCCGACCGGGGCGCGCTGCCGCCGAGAAGGCCGGGACGGCCCAGGTGGCCAGGGAAGCTCTTCAGGAACAGGATGCGGCGCTGGAGCATCCTCCCATGGTGCCCTCACGACGGATCGCGGCGGCCTACCAGATCGGCTCGGGCCGCGGAGGTGCCTGGCTGACTGCTGCGCGAAGCCCGGCTCTCAGGGGCGCCGGTAGCTGGCTGAGGGCCGCGTCGTCCAGCTTGAGGTTCGACAGAGGGGCCGCCAGGAAGGCCGCGACGGCCAGCGCCTGGTCTCGGTCCCGCGCCCTCTTCTGCGGGTCGCGATCTTCGCGATCCGCGAGCCAGAGCTTGTGGGCAGCGAAGAATCGAGGGTCAGGAACGGCGATCCGAAGGGGCAGGCCGTTGTTTGCGACTGTGGTCGCCTCGAAGCGTGGGGCCTCGATGAGCCATTGCAACTTCCCGATCTCGGCGGCTGCCATGTCGCCGCCATCCGAGCTGACTTTCTTCGGCCGGCCTGCCAGCAGCGGGTCGCGGTGCGCCGACGTGATCAGGTCCACCATGAAGCCCTCGTCGTTCACGGCGCGAAAATCTCCGGCCCGGCGAGCTGCAAAGGAGGGGTCGATCTGCTGAAGGAGGCCGACCAGGCCTCCAGGCATCACGTTCGTCGCAAGAACGAGGGAGCGCCGCGCGTCCAGCGCGAAATCGACATCCGCGGTGGCCAGAAGCGCAGAATCAAGGTGAACGCCAGCCCGCGCCTCGTAAGCGAACATCGCGTTCGCGCCGACAACGACCACGCGGGGGCCAAGCAGTCCCACGGCATCAAGGCGCCGGATGATTCGGGCCACAAGGTCCGGCACGCGATTGAGGCGGAGTGCAATATTGACCGGCGCCATCTCGGTCAGCCTCTCACGAAGGCTCTGCTGCCGGCCCAGGGCCCGTTCCCGGCCTTGCTGGAACGCCTGCTCAAGCGCTTCCGTGCCGGGAGACCGAGGCCCGATGCTCTTTTCGACCTTCCCTCGGATGCGATACAGGTAGGCCTTCCCCTTGACGGTGCGCCACCGCATCGTTCCCGAGAACTGGCCGGCCAGAGCCGCGTCCGCCTCCCGCAAGGCATCATAGACTTGCTGCACATCCACCAGCTGGCGGGTTTGTTCCGATCTTAGTGGTTTGAAATTAATGGGGTTACCCATGACAACCCCATTGTATGGGGCCACATCGGGTAACGCTATATTTTTCTGAAACTTAGGGAGGCTCCATCAACGAGCCGGGCGCCCGAGTGCCGGGACCTTCATCACCCGGAGCGACGTAATGAGGAAGACAATGGCGAGCCATTGCCTGGCTTCGTCATAACGGCCGCCGACGCGCGGCAATCGACGCGGGAGGGCAAGGGATTCCGCTGGGTGCGACGCTTCATCAACAGGGCGGGCGGGAATGCTGAAGGCAACGAGACTGAGGAGGGATTGCGGAATCTGGCGCTTCGGACCCCGGCCCGCGAAGCCGAAGAATTCCCTCGCACTCGCCCTCGCCGGTGCGGAATGATGTTCGGATGGCCCAGAGCACCAGCACCGCCGCCGGCCCGCGTCTCCAGGCGCGCAAAGAGCCGCTGACCGCCGCGGACCTGCGCTATCGCCGCCGCGCTCTGCTCGCGAACCGGGCGCAGTTCGCCGGCGCCGAGGCCGGCATGGTCATGCTTGACCCGGCCGTCACCGTGCCCATGCCGGCCGACCAGCTCCTCGCTGCCATCGGCGCCGAGCTGGCGCGGGTGGAGGCGGCGCTGGCGGCGATGGGCGAGACCGTGACGCCGGCGCGGCCGCAGACACCACCCGAGATGCTGGAGAAGATGGGCGGGATGGATGCCCGGGTGCCGATGGCGAACAACCCGGTGCAGGTGCCGCCGGAGATCGCGGCCATGATCGCAAAGACCAAGAGGACGAAGGGCTCCCCCTGAATGCGGCTGCATCGCTGATCGAGTTCGGGGCGATGTCTGATCCCGCATAATGCAGGAGGGTTGAAGGCGGCGGCGCCGCTCGATATGCACGCCGCCCGCCGGCACCGTCGCAAGGGGGAGGGACACATGGCGATCCGACTCCTCGTTTGTGGCGGGCGCGACTTCACCGATCGGGATGCCGCCTTCGCGGCGATCGACAGGGTGCACGCCGAGCGTGGCGTCGCGCTGCTGATCCATGGTGCGGCGCGCGGCGGCGACACCTTCGGCGCGGAGTGGGCGGAGGCGCGGGGCGTGCCAGTGCTGGCCTTCCACGCGGATTGGGCTGGCCTCGGCCGGAAGGCGGGGCCGATCAGAAACCAACGGATGTTGGACGAGGGCCGGCCCGATCTCGTGCTGGCGCTGCCGGGTGGGCGCGGGACTGCGGACATGGTCCGCTGCGCCAGCGCCGCCGGCGTCGAGGTGCTTCAGCCGCTCGGTGCCTGGCTCCAGTCCGGGCTACCGGGAGAAGAGACCGGAGCCATGGAGGAACGATGAAGCTCAGCCCCATCATCCTTGCCGGCCTTCTCGGCCTGGCTGTCGCGCCGCTGCCGGAAGCCGGGCTGGCCCCGCAGCCCGCACCGGACGGCGACCATGTCCAGCTCGCGCAGGGGATGACATGCTTTTTTCGGCGCGAGACCGTCAGCGGGGCGAACCGGCTGTGCGTCTATGACTGCATGGGCAGCGAGGCCGCGATGACGATCTCCTCGGCGCAGATTTGCCCCGGCACGATGACGCGGTAGCCGCACGGCGCTGCAACTCCGATTGACGCGACTCTTTCTGGTCGGGTTGATGTGGGCGCCGGCCTCTGGGCCGGCATACGGTTCGGGGCGGGCCAAAAAGACCTCGACGCCCAGGTGTCCAGCGCCCGCCCCGACCTTCCTTCACTCCTGCACGTCGCCTCCCGACAAAGGCTCCTGATCCAGCCCCTGGGACCGCCGTGCGCTCGCGCCGCGCGTCTTCGAGCGGGAGGGCGTGGTCTATGCGTCGAGCCAGGACGTGGCGGACTACTTCGGAAAGCGGCACGATCATGTGCTGCGCGACATCGACGCTGTGATTTCCGGCTCCCCAAATCTGGGGAGCCTGGAAAATCAGCGCCTTGCGGGCATGTTCGCCGTCCGCCAGGTGTGGAACGAGAAGGCCAACAAGAACGTCCGCACCTTCGACATGACGCGCGACGGCTTCGCGCTGGTGGTCATGGGCTACACGGGGCCGAAGGCGATGGTCTTCAAGCTCCGCTACATCGACCAATTCAACCGGATGGAGGCGGCGCTGAAGGCCGGCGCTCCGGCGGCGGCCCTGCCGAAGTCCTTCGCCGAGGCCTTGCGCCTCGCCGCTGACCAGCAGGAGACGATCGAGGAGCAGAAGGCGCAGCTCGAGGCGCAGGCGCCGGCGGTGGCGGCAATCGAGCGGATGGGGTGGCACCGCGAAGCCCGCAGGAAGCGGAGTTTTCCCCGGATCGGGGGAAAACCCGGACGGCGTCCGCATCAAGGCTGAGGTGAGAGCAGTGCGAGGGCGTCGAGCTGTGCCCGCTTCGCCACCAACGCCGGCCATGTGAATCGTGAGGTGCTGAGGAGGTGGTCGCGGAAGGTCGGCGGGCGCGGCTGGCGAGGTTCCCCGCACCGCGACGGCGCCTTTCCCTCGCTTCGAGGCGCGCCCCCGGCTTCCTCGCGCGCCTCCACGGGCTCGTCGGGGACTTCCCAGGCCTGCGCCGGCGGTCCGAACGCGACGCGGCTGGTGGCGGTCCGCGCGACCCGCACCATCAGCTCAGCGGGACCGATCACGTCGTCCGCGGTCAGCAGATCGACCGAGCCGGCGCGCGCCACTGCTACGGTGACGCTGCGCAAGCGATCAGCCAGCCGCGGGCGGCCGCCTTTGCTATTCCGCCCTCGGCGAACCTCGGCCTGGCGGTTGAAGCAGGAGACGCAATGGCGACCAAGGATCAGGCGATCGGACCGGCGGAGGCAACGGTTGCACACAAGGCGCCAATGTTCGGCGTCCAGGGCAACCGGCTCGATCTCGACGCCGGCATGGCGCGCGCCGATGGGGCATCCGAGGCAGTGGTGCCGCCCCTCCCATGGTTCCGGGCGCTTCTTGCGCGCCGACTTCCACAAGCGCGCGCACCCGGCCTCGGTCAGGCGCATGCCCTGACGGTCGCAGGTGAACAGCGCCGGCAGGGTGGCCGGAGCGCTCACGCGCCGTATTCTGTCGCCTGATGGGCTAGCCGCACCAGGATGCGCTCGGCGCAGGCCGGCGATTCCTTTGCCACCTCGGCAAGGATGGCTTCGTGGAACCGATCCACCTCGGCGACGTTGCGCATCGCCTCCGCGAGGCGCGCCGTCGTCTCCATGCAGCGGCGGAGGTGCTCCGAGGCGGCGAGGAGGGTCTTCGCCATGCGAACCCCGCCCTCGGGCGTCCGGGCATGACCCATGACCTGCTGCGCGGCACGGATGCAGTCCTGGAGCTGGCCGATCGCGTTGATTGCCCCGCCGGCGCCGACGATGTCATCAGGCGAGACCAGCGCCGGCAGCTTCGTCGCCACCTCGGCCGCGGCGTCGGCCGCCGGGTTCGGCGACCGCGCAGCACGCGCGGCTGCGGCCTTCTTCACCTTCCGCGCCAGGTGCTGGCCGGCTCGCCCGGACTTCACCACGGCGTCAACCCAGCGCCAGACGGTTGCCGCGCTGACGCCGCGGCCGTGGAACCGCTTCGCCACCGCATTCTTCGACAGCGCGTCGGGCCCGACGCGCTCAATCTCGGCGAGGACCGCGGCCTCAACCTCGGCGCGCAGCTCGTCACGCTCCGGAGAATTGCGGGTCCTGGCCATCACGCGGGCTCCACCGGCGCGCCGGTGGCGCGGCCGCGACGCCTCGCCTTCGCCGTTGCTCGGGGGGCAACGGCGTTGCCTAGGCGGATCAGGCTCTCCGCCGCCGCGGTATCTCCGGCCTCGGCGCGCTTCAGCAGCCCCGCCAGCAGGCGCCGGCGCGTTGCTACGGAGAGGGGACGCGGCAGGGGTTGCCGTGTCCCTTGATTGTTGGAGCGCGGCATCACTTCGGCCGCCCGCGGATGATCGTCTCCCGCAGCTGATCCATGAGGTCGCCGTTCGGGACCCACCGGAACTCGGTCGCGCCGACGCGCCGGCCGGCCTCGCCGAGCTGCCCGATCGCCTCGCCGAGGATGACGCCGAGGCGATCGGTCCGCTTCATCAGCGGCGTCAGGGCCGCCTGCCCTTCGAGGCGCTTGCCCGCTTCGGTGGCCTGCACCATCGTGCGCGACAGCAGATCGAGGAGGTGCTCGGCGTGCGCGTTCAGCGCGACGAAGGCCGCGGCGGTCTCCGCATAGACCAGGGCCTCGGTGGCCTCGCCCAGCTCGCGGCGCGTGGCATCCTCTTCCCGCTGGAACCCGTCCAGCTTCGCGTCGGCCTCGGCCTTCAACTCGACGAGGCCTTCACGGTCGATGGCGATGGCATCGAGCGCGCCGACGTCACCATCATGGCGCTCACCGCGCTTGCGTCGATCCGCGATCTCCGCGCGGTAGGCGTCGATGGCGGCGATGCGGGCGGCGAGCTGCTGGACGGTCTCCCGGGCCTGGCCGGTCTCGCGCGTGCGCTCGGCGACGGCGGCCTTGGCGCGCGCGACACGCTCGGCGGCGCGGGTGATGGCCGGGTCGGCCAGGATGGCGTCGAGGGAATCGGCAATGGTGGGCACAGAACATCTCCTCTGCATGGCGAATGCAGAGGAAGATGCTGTCACGACCCTCTGTTCGTGCGCTGTTGCGCCCAAATTACGCGCAACAGGGCGAAAGGAGCTCTTTTCGACACCACGCGCTTCGCGAGGCCATCCCGGAGTTCTTGCATAGAGCCGAGTCTTCAGCGGCTCCCGATCGGCACGCGCTTGCCGTCCACGGTGATTGCGGTGGCGGTCACTTCGAGGGCGTCCCCCGCGATGACGGCCGTGGTGCCCTGCATCGCCCGCACGCGCGGGTCGGCGCGCACGGCGCGGTCCACGAACATGGCGCCGAGGGCATTGGCGATGTCGTCGCCCTTCGCGCCGAGAAGCTGGTGGATGTCGCACCCGTAGTCCTGGTGGAAGACCAGTTCGCCCCGATGCGTTTCGATGCGGTGGCGGATGGCCTGCCGCAGGTTCGCCTGGCCGGTGACGATGGCGATGTCGCCGTTCTCGTCGGCCTCGATGAGGCCCTGGCGCAGCTCGATGTCCGTGCCGAGAAGGTCGGCGTCCTCCGCCGCGACACCGGACGCATCGCGCCCGCTGGCGGGCACCAGCATCGGCGTGCCGGCGAGGTGGACCCGCGGGCCGGCCAGGGTGGGATCGTCCGTCACCCACGGCGCGATCAGGTCATTCAGCTCGGCGAGGTCATACCATAGCGCGGCATCGCCCAGCTCGCGGGCCGCGATGATCTGGATGGTGTCGCCGCGGCGCGTCGGCGCCATGCGGATGCCGGCGAGCGGCTTGGTGAATGTGTTGATCATTGCAGGATGTCTCCGTCAGCCAGTTTGGCCATCAGGCCGGCGGCGCGCTCGCTGCACGCCGCCGGATGCTGGCATGGTGCCTACGCGATGGGCGTCCCCGAGTTCCCGCCGCCGGGCTGCACGTTCTGGTGCCGGTGCGACGTGAGCGGGATGGAGCCTGCCTGCACCTCACCGTCCGCGGCCAGGTTGCCGGAGGCGGACATGTTGCCGTCGAGGACGATGTTGCCCGTCATGGTGACAGTTGCGCCCCCGCCGCCCGCTGCGGCGACGGACAGGTTGCCGGCGATCTCGACGTTCCCGTTCACCTTCAGGGTGGGTGTCGTCATCTCGACGTTGTTGCTGGCTTCCAGCGTCACCTTGCCGTCCGGGGCGATCTTCAGCTCAACGTTCTCGGTCTTCAGCGTGACGGTCGGGGCCGCGCCGCCGCCGCCGGCCGGGACCCCGGGGACGGGCGCCGTGCCGCCGGCGCCGATGCGGAGGTGCGCTCCGCTGGCGTGCTTCACCTCGACTGTCCCGTCCGGCGCAACCGTCGCGTAGGTGCCGGAGGGGTGGCGGTAGATCGCCCGGTCCTGCTCGGATGGGGCCATCGCGCCGGTGCCGGGCTGGTGGAAGCCAATGACCATCGGCCGATCGGCGGCGAAGCCGCATACGGCGATCATCGCGCGACCGGATGTGGGCAGGTCCGCGGCCTGGCTGTCGTTCGCCGGCCGGGGCGCGCTCGGCACGGCCCACGACCCGCTATCGGACGCCACGGCGCCGGCGGCGACCGGCACGTCGGCGACGCGCTGCCCGTTGTCTAGGAAGACGACATCCACGCGCCGGCGCTGCGGGTGGACGGCGATAATGCGGGCGAGGCGGAGCATTTTCAGGATTCCTGGCTATAGGGGCCGCGGCCCGATTCATTGAGGTATGGCGACCTAGGAGCCGCCGCGCGCCGCCGCTCGATGAAGCTGGTCCCCCGATCCATGGTGAGGGCAGTGGTCCAGCCGCGCAGCGGGCGGATATCGTGCGCGACCTGGGTGACGTAGGCCTCGCTTCGGAAGCCGCCTCGATCGAGCCGGAGGTAGCGCCCGATCTTCAGCTCCTCGGATCCTCGCGCCGTCATCTTCACTGATTCGAACAGCGCGTTGTCGCGATTGGCCAGTTTCAGCTCGGTGCGGCGCTGCACGCACCAATCCACTACTGACAGTGCCGACTGCGCCACCGCCGTCCCCGTTGCTTCGCTGGACGGTGGCCGCATGCCATCCGGCAAGAGCGCAGTGGTGGCCTCCATCCTTCGGACCCCGTAGAGCTCGGGGCGATTGTTCGGGTGTTGGAAGTCGAGAGGCTCGCCGCGCTGGAGCTGCGCGACGTTGACCATGCCGCCCGTGTCCACCATCCCCGAGGGCGACAGAACGGAGAAGAAATTGGCCACCTGCCAGTCGCTGCGATGGCCGCTGAGAAGCGCGACTGAATCGTCCTTGAGCTCGATAGTGCCGGGGTCCGTCGCGTCCGGCATGATGAAGCGCCCTTCGAGGTTGCGATACGGCGCGGGCCGGAACCGCACCAACGGGCCCTCCTCTTCGTCTTCGACGAAGAACTCGTTCCAAGGGCGGTCGATGAAGGTGCTGGCGATCTTCCAGATCGGACCCTGGATGTTGGAGGAGGTGGTGACGGAAACAGTGCCCTGCTTCACCGTGGCGTCCACACGGAAGGGCCGAAACTGGTCGCGCTGAAAGGCGGCGAGTGCGCGGACCTTCTCGTTCATCACGCGCTCGGTGAGCTGCCGGATGAATTCGGAGACCGGCAAGGCATAGACGGTGAGGCCGGTCGCGACCTGCATGCGGAACTGTTCGAGGAAGGGCACTTCCTGAAGGAGCGCCACCTCGAAGAGCGCTTGGTGGATCAGCCACAAGCGGCCGGCATCCTGACCATGGATGGTCACTGTGCGGCGCGGGCCGTCGTCGCTCATCTCCTCGTTGCGGAAGATGTCGGAGACCCAGCCGCGCATCAGGAGGGGGAGAGGCTGGCCGATGTGGCGATGCGGCTCGCGCGCGCCGCGGATTTCGATCGCGTCCATCGGCTCGACCATGGCGGCGATGGTGTCCAGCGTCCGCGGGTGCGCTTGGTCAGCGAAGGAGAGGACGAAACTTCCCGCCGGTTGATGAAGAGACTTCGTGGTGCGGATGCCGCTCGCGTCACCGAAGAAGGGCGTCAGGTCCACCGTATCGCCGTTCGATTGGGGCTCGGCATTCTGCGACGAGCCCCGGCGCTGCACCTGCTTGAGCAGCGTCACCTGGATCTTCGGCCGATAGACGGGGACGCTCATGCCAGCCCCCAGGGCCGCGCGTTACCGCCGGAATAGGTCACGGGCGCCATCTCCTCTCTGAGGACTTCGCCGGTCGCGGTCTCGTGGATGACCCTGACCGGGTCCATCCGGAAGGAATGCTGCTGCCGTTCCTCCCCCCGGGGACCCGGAATGGCGCCGGAGCCTGGGGTCTCGGCCGGCACCGTTGGGGCGGGCGGCCCATACTGCTCGCGCGGCATCGGGTTCGGGGAAAAGCGGCGGCTGAAGCGTTCCCGCCACTGCTGCACCGTCATGCCGGCGAGGTAGGGGTTGGCCGCGATGGCCGAGTGGTCCAGGACTGCCCCCATCATCGCGCCGCCGTCCGCCCGCATGACCGCCGCGCCGCCGGCGGCGCCGAAATGCCAACCGGCGTAGCGGGAGAGTGCGGAATCCTGGACCCCGGCCCGCGTCATGGACGGCACGATGTCGTTGTCGATGTGCGCCCTTGCCATCGCGCGCGAGAACTCCCGATCGTGGCGAAGGGCGAGAATCTGCGCGTCGGTCATGCCGCGGATGCGGTCGCCGCCGAAGCGCCGGGCGACGCTGAGGAAGGTGCCCTCGGTGAACTGGTGCGCCCCGCGCGCTGTCGATCGCGGGTTGGCCGCTGCATCACCCTCCGCGCCGCCTTCCGCGGCTTCGAGGTTCCGCATGAAGTCGTCGGTCGTCGGCGCGCCACCGCCGCCGCTGGCGCCGGCCCCGCCGGTGGCGAAGACCGAGCGGACCGCTTGGCGCTGCAATTCGAGCCGCTGCGCCGCCTCCTGGTCGCCGAGGATGTAGGCGCGGAAGGTATCGCCCAGGGTCTCGACCCCGCGCATGAAGCCGGTCGAGGCGTCGCGCAGCGTGTTCCCCGCCTCCAGGAACTTGTCGCCGACGGCATTGTAGGCATTCGCCTGGTCCACCAAGGTCCGGCGGACCTCGTCCCCTTCGTTCCTGGCGCGGCCATGCTGTGCGAGGAGGCGGATCATCTCGCGGCGGAGATCGTCGCCCTCCATCGTTCCGAGGCGGCGCCAGTCGGCCTCCGGGATGTTGATGTTCCCCTGCACCCGGGTCCGCCATTCGCCGAGGTGTTCCGTGCGGGCGCCGGCGATCTCGGCCGCCTCTTGGAGGGCCATCGGATTCATCGAGCCCGGCGCGATGCCGAGTTGGGAGAGGATTTGGCCGAGGCGGCCGATGTTGCCGCCGCGGCCGCGCGCCGCTTCCATGGCCTGAAATTGACGCGAGTTGATGCCGAGGAGGCGGCCGCCAGCGTGCCAGCGCACGAGGTCTGGCTGGCCGGCATATTCCCGCCGGAGTTGGTCCATCGCCGCCTCGAAGACGGTCGGGGCGTTGTCGCCGCTGCCGACCCGCTCGAACATCCCGCCTTCAAGGGTGTGCTGAATCGCGTAGGGATCGGTGATTCCGCGGCGGGCGAAGGCGCGATGCAGGAGGTGCCGGCCGGGGTCGCCTGCCGCGCCGCCTTGGGTCAGCGAGGCGTTGATTCGGTCGATGATGTTGGCGCCGAATTCGCCGCGCAGGCCCGGAGTGCCGGAGGAGGAGAGGGCGGCCCACATCTCGGCAGCGCGCGTGAGGCCGGCCGGATCGGCATTGTTGCGCGTGATGCCCTCGGTCCAGCGTAGGAGCTGGCCCATTACGGCCTCGCCCTGGCCGGTCAGACCGGCGTCGCGCATGGTCTCGGCCAGCAGCACGGCGAAGCGCCGCGGGTCCTCGCCCATGAAGGCCGCCCGGCCCATGCCTCCGACCGTGGTGGAGGAATCGAGGCCGAGGCTGCGGCCCGCACCAACGGCGAAGCGCATGTTCCGCGCGGTGATCGCGCCGTCCGCTTCGCTGCTCGCGCGGACCCAGGCGTGCGAAAATCTCTGGGCCTCGGCATAGGTGATGTCGATGCCCTTTGAGGCGTCGCGCACCGAATCCCGGAGCCGGCGGAAGTCGTCCGGGATGTCCCGGAGGGTCCGCATCAGGTCGGAATTATCGACCGCCTCTTCGCGCGCGCTGCGCTCGGCGTCCCTGGCCGCGGAGATCAGGGTGTGCACGCTGATCGCGGCGCCGAGGGCGCCGGCGGCGCGCAGGCCGAACTGGCCGAAGGCGGCGATGGTGTCGCCACCGCCACCGCCACCGCCACCACCACCCGCCCCGCCCTGGGGCGCCGCCGGGCCGCTGGGATGCTGCGCCGGGTGGGGCGCATCCCACCGCGTTCCGCGCAGGATGTGGCGCGTCGCGTTCCCATACAGGCGCGCGCCGTCGTCGGGGTTGAGGCGATGCCAACGCTGTGAATCGAAGAAGCCGTTCGATCCGAACATCTGGCCGAAGGAGGCGCCGAGGACCTGCCGCGCGATCGCTGCCGTCCGGCCGCTCGCCGCATTGATGAGGTGATCGAGATTGTCCCGGATCGTCTCGATGTCCTTCGCGTGCTGCTTCAGCTCGGGGTGCGAGAGGTCGAGCTCGGCGAAGCTGCGCCCGGCCTGGCCGGCCCTCTCCAGCGCACGCTGGAGAACCTGGATGGCCTGGACCGCGCCGGAGGCGTCGGCCGAGACGGGGATGCGCACGGACATTAGGAGTTCAACTCCTCGACGGTCTCCCAATCGCCGGGATCGGCCGGCGGATCGGGCTGTTGCGGTCGGGTGCCGGGCTCCGCCTCGAAGGCGGCCAGGTCGGCCTCGAAGGCGGCCAGGTCGGCCTCGAAGTCCGGGTTCACCACCTCCTCGCGCAGCTTGGGATCGTCCCAGTGGCGGTGCGCCCAATAGTCGAGGACCATCTCCTCCTCAGTTGCGGCGAGGAAGCGCGGATCGGTGGGCGGCAGGCCGTAGCGGCGGCGGAACGCGAAGGCGATGGTTTCGCTCATGTCGAGCCCCCAGGCGCGGCCGTTCCGATCAAGCTCCTCCGCGAAATCGGGCCTCCTTCTCGCGGAGCGCCCCCCACACGGCCAGCGCCTTCGCGTAGTCCGCCGGCTCCAGCGGATCGAGCGCGTCGAGGTCGAAGCCCTCGGGCGCCCGCTGCAACAGCACCTTCAACGTGCCGAAGACGGTCCCCGTCTCCGCCTGCCAGGCGGTGCGCGCCGGCTCGCCGATGAAGTCGATGCTGGTCGAGACGATCCTCATGGAGAGGCTGGGCGTGCGCTTGAGGAAGGTGAAGGTGCCGATCTCCGGCACCTCCACTTCGTGCGTCGGGGCGGTCGCGGTCATCTTCAGACTCCGTATGGACGGGGGGGCGGGAAGGAGCACACCGGCTCGGTCAGGCTGGACGAGCTGACCGCGTGCCGGTCGAGCTCGGCGGCGATGCGCGCGACGCTGCGTCGGGCGGCGGTGAGGTCCGTGCCGACAATCTCGGCGTGCCGGAGCTCGTCCAAGACGCGCGCGGCGGAGTGGCGAAGCGCGTCGAGCGCCATGTCCAGCGACAGCGGCGCGAGCGCCGCGGCATTGAATGGCATGTTCATCGCGCGCTTCCCTCGCGCGGCGCGCGCGGCGGCGCCAGCTCGGCGATGCGCAGCTTCAGCCGCTCCGCGCTGGTGCGCGCGATGACGGCGATGGCCGCGTGCTGGCTGGCCTCGGCTTCGGCGCGCACCGAGGCCAGCAGCGCGGTGCGCCGATTGGCATTGTCGGCTGCCGAGCGTTCGAGCTGCGCGAGTTCGGCGCGCAGCGCCGCCGTGCTGACGCCTTCGGCGAGGGCGTGGCGGATGGCGGCCTGCGTCGCGGCAATCTTCCGGGCAATGTCGGCCTCGGCGCTGGCGAGGGTGGCGAGGGTGTCGCGCATCACTCCTTGCCCTCCACGCCGCCGGCCGCGTTCATGATGCGGTGCACCAGCGCTTCGATCGTGGACGCCTCGATGCCGGTGATCCTGCCCTCGTGGAACGCTGTCAGGGCCTTCGCGAGGACGGCGCGGGCCTTCTCGCGCGCGCGCATGCGCACGTTGTCCCCATGGACCGCGGCGATGCGGGCGGCGCCGGCGTGCAGCGCGGCGATCTCCGCGTCCCAATCGGGCGGCGCGAACTTCGGGCTGGGCGTGCCGCGGATGGCCTTCGACATCGTGCCGTCGCGCCGGGCGGCATTGGCGTCGCTGCGCCGCTGCCCTTCCCGCGCCGCGGCGGCGATGTCGCGATCATCCGCCGGGTCCCCAATCGGCGAGGAGCTGTCGGCTTCCGCGGGCTTCTCCTCCGAGAGGAGCGCCTCCACGCGGCGGCGCTGGTCCTCGGGCAGATTGAGGAAGCGTTGGCCTGCGGCCACCTCCTCCGCCAGGCGGTCGAACTCGCTGGGCATCCTCACTTCCTCTTCGTGCTGGCGTGGCGGCCGAGATCGGCCAGGAACTTCTCGGTGAACTCGGCGGCTTCGGACGCATCGAGCCCGAGGTGCCGCGTAGCGTAGGCATTCAGGCCGTCCGGCGTCGGGTGGACGCGGCGGCGGCGGATGGACGCGGCGGCGCGGTCACGGAAATCCCAATAGGAGTGGACCCGCCGATCGAGGCTCTGCTTGGCGAGCGCCGCGCCGCCGGTCCTCGCCGCCGCGTCCGTGACGGGCGGGCCGGCCACTAGGGCCTTGCTCAGGTCGAGGCCGGCCGGCCCCCAGCACTTCGCGAGCACGTCCATCGGGACGGTCGAGACCGAGGGGACCGAGAGGTTCACCGGCGTCTTCGACACGCCGATGTTCGTCCAGCGCACCTTGCGGATGACGGTGCGGCGGCCCTTGCTCTCGCGGTCGAGCTCGGTGGCCTTCTCAACCACTGCGCCGCCGACGCTCGGAAACCACCGCTGCGGGGGCGAGACGCGCGTGAGGCTGTCCCAGAAGGCGTTGGCCTTCTCGGCCGCCGGCCCATCGCCGCGGTAAATCTGCCCCTTCACGAAGGTCCGGCGACCGGCCACCCGCACATCGGTCGGGCGTCCGATCTCGAAGAGCGGATAGTCCTTGATGCCGACCTTCGGCCCGATCTGGGTGATGTGGTCGAGGTCGAGGTTGCCGTAGCGCAGGTAGTAGTCCGCGCTCTCTTCGAGCGCCTTGGTCAGCACCACCTCGCCCTGGTAGTCGCGCGATTCGTCGCTCGCCTGGAGATAGACAAATCGCTCGCCGGCCTCCTCGGAGGGAATGGCCTTCAGGAAGCCGGAGATCGAGAGAAACGTCGTGTCGTGCAGCGTCATGCAGGCATCCTGCCGTCACGACCCCGCCGATGACGCCCAATACCCCCCTTACAGGGTCGGATGGACATCATTCGACGCAAATCACGCGCCGGCGCGCACCTGGCCGGCGGCTTCCGTTTCCTGCGCTAGCTCAGCCTCCGCCTCGGTGACGCGCGCGGACGCGGCGGTGATGGTCGGGTCGATGGTCATGGTGTCGGGAGCGGTCACGCGAAAGCACTCCGAGTTGGACTAGGTGGTGTGGTCGAGGCGAGCGGCGCGGTTCGGCGCCGCCGCAGTGGTGTGGAAGGACGGGATCACGAGAAAGGGCCCCCGTCCCGCGATGGGCGGCGGGCTGTTCAGCGTCAGTGGGTCTCCCCGATGGCCTGACCGATCCCGCAACGGATTGCATCGGCCTGGGCCGCGATTCCGCGGATGAAAGCGCGGCGATCGAAGAGCTCGAAGCCGGCCCCTTCCAAGTTGATGGCGAATATGGCGATGGCGATCGCGAGGCCATCGCGCCAGCCAGCGCGATCCCGGCCATGGAACGCGCGCGCCATGATCGCCGGCGGCTCGTCGCCGGTGCTCTTGGCTGCCTGGTTTGCGGCGATCCACGCGCTGATGAGATTCGACATTTCCGGCGGTTGCATTGCGCCCGGATCGGCGAGGAGGCCGTCCACGTGGACCACGATCGCGTCGAGCTCGTCATCCATCAGCGGGCGGCCCCCGCCGTCCCGTTCGGCGAGGCGTTCGCGCTGCTGCACCAACTGCCGGATGGAGGTCAGGGCGCGTTCCGCGGCAGCATCCGCGTGCTCCGGCGTCATGCCGTCGCGGCGCGCGAGGGCGGCCATCGTGGCCCCGGTGATTGCCAAGACCGCCTCGCGGAGGTGGGTCGGCAGGGCGAAGAAGAATGGCCCCGTCGCTTGGTCCAGCATCGCCGCATGCGGCAGTGGGGGTGTCACCTTCAGCGCGTTGAAGTAGGCGCGGACAGCGGGCGTGAAAGCGGCGTCGGGCACCGGGGTGATGCTGTTGTCGAGGGCGAGGGGGAGCGTGCGCGCCTGCGCCCGCATTTCTTTCGCGAGGGTATCGGACTTCATCGGGTTCTCTTCCTGCCTACGCGACCTGTTCGGGTTCGGGTTGGTGGGATGGCTCACTGCGAGGGAACTTGGTTGTCCTGCTCGCGCGCGGGTTCCGGCGTGGCGCGCGGCGTGGCTGAGGCAAGGATGCGGATGGTGGTCTGGCGGATGTCGCGCGCCACGTCGGCGCGTTGGAGATGGTGCGGCCGCATCACTCCGCGTGCCCCGCCTGGTGGCGCCCGCTCGCCCTGGTCGGGCAAACCGGCGTGATGAGGGACGGCGCGACCGGCGCGACCGACAGTTCCGGCAGGGCGGTGTCTTCGCCTGGGAAGCCGCTGGTAATCCAGGCGTCACCCCAAGAGATCGCCGCGGTGATCGCTTCCGCCTCCGCTTGGCGATCCGGATCGAGGTTCGCCAGCGTCCGGTCGGCGCTGCTGCCCGCCAGGATGGCGGCGAGGTGCTGACGGGCGATCGCGACCAGCGCGGCAACGCCGCCGGTCGCCTCGCGGAGCGCTTCCTCGGCGCTGGAAATCACGCCGTCGAGGATGTTCAGATCGTCGGGGCAATCATCTTCCGCGACCACGCGGAGCCTGCGCGCCGCGATCTGCCCCCGCAGGATCACCGTCGCAGCGGTGTCCTGCGGCAGACCGAGGATGACATCCTCGGTCGCGAGGAGCGCATCATGTGCCTTGTCCTCCACGGCGGTGCCGCAGGAGGAGGCGAGTAGGGCGTGTGCGGCGGCAAGGGTAAGACCGGGACTGGATTGGATCGGGAGCATCGGGCTGTCCTCTTACAAATCAGCGCCGAATACATAGTTCGCAAAGTGATCAAGCTGGAAATAGGAATAGATATAGGAAAAATCCTAGCCGTAGCCGGATCAGTTGCCGTTGAGCTTGGGGTTTCCAACTACATACAGGGCGAAGGGTAGCAATGTGGGATAGGATTCTTCCAAGTCTGCTACGCTCATGGATCGGCGGGGTCCGATTTTTTGATGATTTTCTGATTGGGCGTGCAGATTTGCCACACCCGACACCACGGTGACGGAGGTGTCGGGTGTGGAACGCCAATTAGCGGATGCGCTCCCGGCCGCCTGAGTCGAGCCATTGCGCCACGATGTGCGGCGCGAAGAGACGGCGCCCGTCGAGGGGGCACCTCGCTGTCACCGCGCTGCCCGCAAGGCTCGCTCGCCAGAGCGCATTGCTGACCATCGCGCTGAGGCTGCGCAGCCGGCGCGGATCACCGCCGAGGGCGAGGACTACGTCCCGGCTGGAGGCGAAGCCGCCCGGCCGCGGACCCCAGAAGGCCTGCTGCGGCGTCGAAGTGGCGAAGTGCGCCGCGAGCGCCGCGACCTGCACCATGAGGTCCGGCAGCAACGCCACGCTGTCGGCGACCGCGGCGAGGCCCACTTCGATCGGGGCCAGCTGCTTCCCCAGCACGCCCTTGACGATGCCCCCGAGGACGTCGCGCGAGATGCCGGCGCCGCCGAGCTGGTCGGCGATCGCCGCGCGCGCCATCTGCTCGCAGCGGATGAAATAGCGGCGTGCCGCCCGCCCATGGTCGTTGTTTTCGACCATCGCGAGTTCGCGGGCCATGCCGAGGGTCAGATGGTATTCCTTCGAGCGCCGGTCGCCGCCGCGGCGTGATTGATTCGCCAAATCCGGCGAATCAATCACCGCGTAGTCGAAGCCCTCCACGAAGCCGTAGATTTCGATCCGGCCCTTGATCCAGTTCGAGAAGTCCCGGCCGACTCCCAGCCAGGCATGCAGCTTCCGCGCGTCCACCGTCTCGACCAGCCCGCCGTCGAGCTTGGCCTTTTCCAGCGGCAGGAGCGCCGCGAGGCGTGAGGCGGACGTGCTGATGTCGAGCGGCTGCGGCTGCTGCTCGGGCGGGTCGGCGGCCGGCTGCCGGGCGGCGGTGCGGCCGTCGAGCGTCTGATCCACCACATCGCGCGCCTGCCGGAAGGAGAGCCCGAGGTGCACGTGGCGGCGGGCCACATCGTCGCGCGTCAGGAAGCCGGAGCGGAGGCCGGGCCGCGCCTTGAGCGCATCCTGCGCGACGATGGTGCGGGCTGACGGGAGGTTCATCTTCAGCCCTCCTTGCCGACGCGCGGCAGGCTCGCCGCGAAGGCGCGGATGGACGCGGCGCTGATTAACAAGCGCGCGCCGGCCTTCCGGCCGTCGAGGATGCCTTCGCGGGCCATCTTGCGGATGTTCGTCTCGCAGAGGCCCAATCGCGTGGCGGCCTGCGCGGTGGACAGGAAGATCGCCGTATCGGCGGGTGTGGACTCGGTCATAAGTCGCCTGTTTCCTTCTGTTCGGCGACCTCTTCAGTAGCGTCACGACATGCGGCATGGGCTAGCACCTCCCGCCAAGCGCGACGTTGCTGGCGCGCCGGGGATCTGTTGGCGGGAGTCAGCGCGGGCCATGGTCGGGCAGGTCCTTGGCCTGGGTGATCGCCGTCCCGGCGCCGCCGTGCTCGTTCCGCCTGCCCCGCACCGTGGCGGCGAGGTACGACGCGGAATGCATCGTCCCGACACCTCGACGCGCGATGGATCGGGCGGCGGCGTAGAGGGCATCTGGCTCGTGCCCCTCGCGCAGCAGCGCGACGATGACGCGCGGCAGGTCGGGGAATCGCAGGTCGCCGACGTCGAGTTCGTCGAGGACCCTGCCGAAGACGGCCCTCACGACGTAGCCGTTGATCTCTTCCGGGATCGGCTCCTCCGCCGGCGCCGTCTCCTGGCGCTTGGCGACTGTCGCTCTGAGCCATGGGAAGGCGTCGGCGGGCTGCCTTTCCTCCGCGGCCCGGAGGGCGGAGAGGACCAGCGCATGATCGTCGTTGGCGGCCTTCAACAGCGTGCCGAGGAAGGACCGGCACGAGCGATCGGACTTGCCGGTGAGCGCCTGGAGGATCGGCGTGCCGTCGCGCCAGACCAGATCGCGGACGGGCACCGGCTCCGGCGCGGCGGCAGCCGCGGCAGATTCCGACCGTAGGGAGGAATCTGCATAGGAAGAAGAAGAAGGAGTAGAAGAGCCGTCACCTTGCCCTTCACCATGCCGCAGGCTTGGTGAAGGGGATGGTGCCCGGCGGGGTGTGGGCGTGGATGCGTCATCTCCCTCCGGCTTGGTGCTGCCCTTGGTGCCGAACCTGGTCGAGGCGCCCGCGTTTGTGCGGACATACTCATCCCGAACCATGCGGCTCGAATACCAGAGCGGCCCCTTCTGCGAGGCAATCAGGGTGACCGGATCGCCGTCCCTCCTGCCGCTGCGGGGCGTGTAGATGTAGGGTTCGCAGTCCCCCGCGTCGCAGCCCTTCATGACGCCCTTCTCGACTAGCTCCTTCAGCAGCGAGATGGGGCATCCGAGGGCCTGGGCGATCTCCTTCAAGGACCAAGCGAGAGCACCATACCGGTCGGAGTCGTGAAGCAGGCACATGACCTCGACCCACACACCGCGCGCCGCCCATGAGCAGCGCCGCAGGTTGGAGTTGTTCCGCCAATTATCGGGATAGAACTGGAATGCCGGGCGCTTCACTGGATGCCCTCCCTGCCGTCCCCGATGCGGCAGATGGCGGCTTCGAAGACGATCGGGACCGTGCCGGTGGGGCCCCGCCGCTGCTTCGCCACAATCAACTCGCCTCGGCCGGCTGCGGTGCCGAGCGCGGCCTTATAGCCCGCCATCTTCTCGGCGAAGCGGGTTTCACTTTCGTCGGGCTTTCGGATCGGTGCTCGGCCGCGCAGGTGCATCTCCTCCCGGTGAATGAACATGACCACGTCGGCGTCCTGCTCGATTGATCCAGACCATCGCAGGTCGGCGAGGCCGGGCCGTTTCTCCTCGCGGGATTCCAGCGCGCGGCTGAGCTGGGAGAGGGCGAGGACCGGGACGCGCATCTCCTTCGCGAGCGCTTTGAGCGCCTTGCTGTTCGCCTCGGTCGCCACCACGGGCCCGGCCTTCTCCAGCCCCGCCGGCGGGGCGAGGAGCCCGAGATGGTCCACGATGACGAGGCCGATGCGACGCTTCCGCGACATGGCGCGGACCCGGAGCCGGAGTCTGTCCATCGTGAGGGCAGGGGTGTCGTCGATCTCCAGCGGGAGTGCGCCCAACTCGCGTTTCGCCGCGACCAGGTCATCGAAATCACGCTGAGAAAGACGGCCGTCGCGGATGTTCGTGCCCGGGATGCTGGCGATGTTGGCGAGGAGCCGCTCCGCCAGTTCGTCGGCCGCCATCTCGAGACTGAAAATTGCGACGCCGGTGCCCGCGCGTGCGGCGGCGAGCGCGATGTTGAGCGCGACGGCCGTCTTGCCGACACCGGGCCGCGCCCCCAGCACGATCATCTGCGCCGGCGCCAGGCCGCCCAGCAAAACGTCCAGGCCGTTGATCCCGGTGGGGAGCCCCATGGCGCGCCCGCCGCGGTGGATGGCTTCCTCGGCCGCCTGGAGCACCGCGCAGGCGGCGTCCCCGATGCTGATAGTCGCCGCCCGCGTGCCGCCATCTGCCAGCTCAAGCAGTGTGCCGACGGCGTCGCTGGCGATCGTCGCGCCGGGGTCCTCATCCATCATCGTCTGAGCGCGCGCGATCGCGTCCTGCGCGATGGAGACGATCTGCCGGCGCCTCCAGCAATCGAGAATGACGGCCGCGTAGGACTGGAGGAGGAGGGGCGACGCCATCCCCGCGAGGAGGGCAGCCAGGTAGTCCGCGCCTCCGACCTCGTCGAGCTCCCCGCTGGCTTCATACGATGCGCGCAGCGTCACCACGTCCGCGACATGGCCGGCCTGGATGCGCTTCACCGCGTCGGCGAAGACGCGGGAGGTGCCGCTGTCGAAGAAGTGCTCGGCGCCGAGGGTGTCGGCGACCAGCTCGTAGTTCCGATTGTTCGCCAGGATGGCGCCGACGAGCATCTGCTCGGCCTGGACATTCGCGAGCAGGCCTTTCGACGGGAAGTGCATTCCCAGCAAAGCCCGCTATTCGGAGACCGCGAAGCGCGCCGAGCGACGGGATGCCATGTTCTCGCGGGGCAGCGCCTTCAGCGCCTCCATGGCCCGGTCGAGCTCCTCCAGGTCCCAGCGCGCGCTCCCCGGCGTCGGGTAGGCGGGCGACGGGAGGCGGCCGGCGGAGACGCCGCGCCAGACTGACGGGACGCTGATTCCGAGACGAGCGGCGACGCCGCGAACATCGATGTAGCGGCGGTCTCGACCGCCATGACCGTGGTAGTTCAAGTCAGCCTCCGGTGATTCGGCGGCTGATATGAATAGAGACATCTTGAGCGGGTGCGAGAAGAACCATCGCACGAAAGTCAGCCTCGACCGGGGGCTGAAATCGTGCGCTACCCGGTGGGTCGAGCCTTCTCGACGGCGACGCAACGGGCGATGGCGTTTGCCAAGGTGCCGTCCGAGAGGTTCAGCAAGCCGACCGTCAGGGCTTCTGCGGCGAGGCTCACTGGGGTCGCTTGCGGATGTGACGCACGCTGGCGCATCAGGGCGACGAGAGCCCTAAGCCACTGCCTCGGGTCCGCGCCATGGTCCGGGGGAATGTCGGCGCGAGGGCGGGGCCACTCGTCGAACAGGTGCACGAAGCCTGACACGACCGCCCTCACCAGGATGTCCCGCGCCTGCTCCCCCCTGCTGAACGCTCTCCGCGTGGCTCCCGCATGTTCGTTCTCCTTCGCCGCGTCAGCAACGGCGAGCAGTGCGCCTAGTGCTTCTGGGAGAATTTGGAACGCCAGAGTGATCGCCGCGAGGCTTTCGCCTCTCTGGGCGTCCTCTTCGGTCGGGTCAGCGTCCGCTTCTTCAGGATCGCCGCCGCCTTGATGTTCTTCGGCACCAGGCGGTCGGGGAAGCCGGGCACGACCTCCGGAACCACGTCCATCCATCCGCGCCGATCCAGCGCGCCGGCTTCCGTCAGTGTCATCCGCAGAAGTTCGCCCGGCGCGCGCAACGTCCTGTCGCCGCGCGTCACACCGGCGCGCGCCAAATCATCCATCAGCGACCCGATTTCCGACGCTAGTAGCGGATGCGCCACCCCGGCTTCATCGGCGCCGGCAATGCGTGGAGCCCCCAGCGGCCGGCCTTCACGGTCGGTAGCGGGCCCCGCGATGCGGGTGGGCGCATCAGCCGCCGCATGCGTTCCTTCAGGGGGGTTGGGGGGTGGCGGACCATTGCCTTCAGAATGCCGCACCACCGACCGGGATGCACGCCCCAGGAGGCCGTGGGCACAGCCGGCTGCACCGGCAACGCAGGGCCCGGTCCTGCGCTCCGGCATCGGCGCCGAACGACGCCTACTTGGGCGATGGAATGCCGCCACCGCCGCCGAGCGCCCTCAGCCACGCCACCCAGCCGGGTCGGGCGGCCCGCCCTGCCTCCCCGGTGCCGAGCGCCTTGCCGAAGTCCTGGCCGCTCGCGCCGATCCTGAGGCGATCGAGGCCGCCAAGCAGGGGATCGTCCTCCTGCCAGGTCTTCGCGCCGGTGGGCTCGGGCTTCGCCGGCGGCGCCTCGGCCGGGACCTGGCCGCGGACGTAGCGGCGCGCGCCATCCAGGCCGTGCAGGATCGCACCCTCGGCGCCCTGGTCGAGCACCTTCCAGCTGCCGCCACGTCAGGGTGCCCACCTCGGCCCACCGGCCGCCCGTCATCACGAGGGCCAGAAACAGGTCGTGGACGTCCTGGCGCTTCTCCCGCAGGAGCCCCTGGGGGACGACGAGTTTGCCCCTGGACCCCGCCTTGATCGGCGTGTCCGGGTGGAGCCGGCGCAGCACGCGCAGCGCCTCGTCGACGGTGAGGTAGCGCAACTTGCGCGCGGTCGGCGGCACCTTCCACTTCCGCACGGCAGGCGGGGCGTAGCCGTTCTCTTCGGCCATCTTGCAGGCCGCCCGCAGGATGCGGAGTTCGGCCGCCACGGTTCCGGTCGCGTTCCCTTCGTCGGCACGCGCGGCCTTAAGGTCGGCGACGTGCTCGGGCGTCAGGGCGGAGACGGGCATGTCCCCGTCGAGGCGGAACCGGCCGGCCCACCGGTCGGTGGCATCGCCCTCGCGCACGCGGCCGAGCACCTTGTCGGCCTTGCTTTGGGCGTCGCCCCAGGACCGCTTGCCGTCGGCCTTCATGGACCGAATGTAGGCGTCGAGGGCGTCGGTCAGGGTGATCCCCGGACCGTCGAGGCGAGGGTCGTGGCGCGCTCCACAGCGACGCGGAGCGCCGCCCGCTTGTCGGTCTGCCTGGTGGACTTGCGGACCCGGCGGCCCGTCTTCGCGTCCACCGTGTCGTAGAACCAGAAGGGGCTACGCCCATCCGGCCGCTTGTAGATGCGCATACCCGAAGCATCGACCGAACGAGTTCCGCCGGTTTCTCGATCAGGTCGAGGCCGCCGTCCCCCCTGGCCTCGATGTCCACCTCGTGATGGACAACTACGCCACCCATAAGACCAAGCCGGTCCGCGACTGGCTGGCCAAGCGTCCCCGCTGGCACGTCCA
>JAFADX010000092.1 GCA_023424475.1 Pseudomonadota bacterium | reverse complement strand
GGCCTGGGCGGCGAGCCCCGCCGCGTCCCGGTTGGCGACCAGCGCCTCGACCCGGAAGGCGCCCTCGGGCGCGGCCTCGAGCAGCGCGACGGTGCTGCAGCCGACGGAGCCGGTGGAGCCGAGGATGGTGACCGCGCGCGTCATTGCCAGAGCGGCTGCCCCTGGCCGAGCGCGAAGGCGAGCAGCGCCGCCACCGGCGCCGCCGCGATCACCCCGTCCAGCCGGTCGAGCAGGCCGCCATGGCCCGGGATCAGGCTCGACGTGTCCTTCACGTCGAAGCGCCGCTTGATCCAGCTTTCGAGGAGGTCGCCCGCCTGTGCCATGGTGCCCAGCATGGCCGCGACGGCCGCCGCGCGGGAAGCCCCGCCGGGGGCGAGCACCGCCGCCGCCGCGACGCCCACCACCATCGCCGCGGCCAGCCCGCCGGCCGCCCCGGACCAGGTCTTGTTGGGCGATACCGCGGCCGCGAGCTTCGGCCCCCCGAAGGCGCGCCCGGCCATGTAGGCCCCGATGTCGGAGGCCCAGACCACCAGGAACAGGAACAGGACATTGGCCCGCCCCGCGAGGTTGTCGTGGCGCAGCTCGATCAGCGCGATGCCGGCGAGGCCGATATAGAGCACCCCCGCGGCGAGCCACCCGGCCGGCTGGCCGGGCCGGCGCATCCGTGCCGCCGTCCACCAGGTCAGCCCCCAGCCGATCAGCAGCGCGACGAGCGAGGCGCGGACATGCTCCTCCACCGCGAGCAGCCCGGCCGCGAAGATCGCGAGCGGCACCGCCATCCCCGGCAGCATCCGCGTGCTGAGGCCGCACAGATGCACCCATTCCCAGGTCAGCACCGCGACCGCGGCAGCGATCAGGAAGGTCCAGGGCTCGGCGCCGAGCCAGATGCAGGCGAGCGCCGCCGGCCCCAGCACCAATGCCGAGAGGAAGCGCTTGCGCAGGTCCCGCCAGCGCTTGGGCTCGCCGCCCGATGCGGCGGCGAGGCTCAGGGACGTGCCCCGTAGCGGCGCTCGCGCCGCCGGAAGTCGGCCAGCGCGGCGGCGAGGTGCTCGGCCCCGTAGTCCGGCCAGAGCACGTCCTGGAAGACGAACTCGGCATAGGCCGCCTGCCAGAGCAGGAAGTTCGACAGCCGCTGCTCGCCCGAGGTGCGGATGATGAGATCCGGGTCGGGCATCCCCGCGGTCTGCAGGAAGCCGCCGAAGGTCGCCTCGTCCAGCGCCTCGGGGGCGAGGCGGCCCTCGGCGATGGCGCGCGCCGCGGTGCGGGCGGCCGAGAGGATCTCGTCCCGCGCGCCATAGGACAGCGCGACGTTGAGGTTGATGCGGGTGCCGCCGGCGGTGGCGTCCTCGGCCGAGCGGATGGCGCGCGCCATCTCGGGGCCGAAGCGCTCGAAGTCGCCGATGATGCGCAGCCGCGCGCCTTCCTTGACCAGGTTGGCGACCTCGGAGCGCAGGTAGAGGCGCAGCAGCCCGGTCAGGGCCGAGACCTCCTCGAGCGGCCGGCGCCAGTTCTCCGAGGAGAAGGCGAAGAGGGTCAGCCAGGATACGCCCTGGTCGGCCGCTGCCTCGACGGTGCGGCGCACCGCCTCCGCCCCCGCCTTATGGCCGAGGGCGACCGGCAACCCGCGGGCCTGCGCCCAGCGCCGGTTGCCGTCCATGATGATCGCCACATGGGCGGGCCCGGCCGCCGGGTCGGCGGGCAGGCGGGCGGCCTCGGACACGGCGCTCACGCCGCCCGACCCCTTGCCGCCCGGGACCCGTCCCCGCCCTCGCGCACCCCTGCCTCCATCGACCGCGCGGCCTCAGACCGTGCGGATGTCCTTTTCCTTCTCCACGAGCGCGCCGTCCACCTGCTTCACGTACTGATCCGTGAGCTTCTGGATCTCGTCCTCGGACCGCTTGGCCTCGTCCTCGCTGAACTCGTGCTTCTTCACCCAGCCCTTGACCTGCTCCATGCCGTCGCGGCGGACGCCGCGCACGGCGACGCGGGTCTGCTCGGCATACCGGGCGGCGGCCTTGGCGAGCTCGTTGCGCCGCTCCTGCGTCAGCGGGGGCAGCGGCACGCGGATCACCTGGCCCTCGGCCTGCGGGTTGAGGCCGAGATTGGCCTCGCGGATCGCGCTCTCGACATGCTTGGTCAGCGCCTTGTCCCAGACCTGCACGGACAGCAGGCCGGGCCCGGCGACCGAGATGTTGGCCACCTGGTTGAGCGGCGTCATCGAGCCATAGGCCTCGACCCGCACGGGCTCGAGCAGCGCGGGGCTCGCCCGCCCGGTGCGCAGCCCGGCGAACTCCTTCCTCAGCGTCTCCATCGCGCCGTCCATGCGGCGCGTCAGGTCCTGCTTCAGGGCGGCGAAATCTGCGGCCATGGGGCCCTCCCGCTCAGTTCTGGTCCTCGTGGACGGTGGTGAAGCGGCCCTCGCCCTTCATCACCGCGGTGAAGGCGCCGGGCTCGTGGATGTTGAAGACGATGATGGGCAGCTTGTTCTCGCGCGCGAGGCTGATCGCCGCCGCGTCCATCACCGCGAGATCGCGCGCCAGCATGTCGAGATAGGTCAGCGAGACATATCGCTCGGCATTCGGGTTCTTGCGCGGGTCGGCCGAATAAACGCCGTCCACCTGCGTGCCCTTGAGCAGCGCGTCGCAGCCCATCTCGGCCGCGCGCAGCGCCGCGGCGGTGTCGGTGGTGAAGAAGGGGTTGCCCGTGCCGGCGGCGAAGATCACCACGCGGCCCTTCTCCATGTGCCGCACGGCGCGGCGGCGGATGAAGGGCTCGCAGACCGAGGTCATCGGGATCGCGCTCTGCACGCGGGTGGACACGCCGACCTTCTCGAGCGCCGCCTGCATGGCGAGCGCGTTCATGACGGTGGCGAGCATGCCGATCGAATCGGCCTGGGCGCGGTCCATGCCGGCCGCGGCGCCGGAGACGCCACGGAAGATGTTGCCGCCGCCGATGACCAGGCAGACCTCGACGCCCAGCTCGACCACGCCCCGCACGTCCTCGGCGATGCGGCGGCAGACGGCGGTGTCGAGGCCGTAGTCGCGGTCGCCCATCAGGGCTTCCCCCGACACCTTGAGCAGGACGCGCTTGTAGGCGGGCTGGATGCTCATGGGCGGGATTCGTGCTTCCGGTCGGTGTGGCGGGCGCGGCACCATAGTGACCGCGCCCGGAAGGCGGCAATAAGGCGGTTCGGGCGGGGCCGCGCCCCGCCCGGAGCAGGCATCAGCCCTGGCCGGCGGCCGCGGCCACCTCGGCCGCGAAGTCGGAAGCCTGCTTCTCGATGCCCTCGCCGAGCTGGAAGCGGGCGAAGCCGGCGAGAGTGGCGCCCGACTTCTTCACGATCTCCTTCACCCGGCTCTCGCCGTCGTGCACCCAGACCTGCTCCAGCAGCACCACTTCCTCGTAGTACTTGCGGATGCGGCCCTCGACCATCTTCTCGATGATGTTCTCGGGCTTGCCGGAGGCGCGGGCCTGCTCGGAGAGCACGTCCTTCTCGCGCGCCAGCGCCGAGGGATCGACCGCCGAGACGTCGAGCGCCTCGGGACGGGCGGCGGCGACGTGCATGCCGATCTGCCGGCCGAGCGTCTCGAGCGCCTCGAGCTCCGACGCGCCCTCGAGCGCCACGATCACGCCGATCTTGCCCATGCCCGGCTTGACCGCGGAATGGACATAGGTCGCGACCGCGCCCTCGTTGACATGCAGGCGCCTGGCGCGGCGGATCGACATGTTCTCGCCGATCGTCGCGATGAGGTGCGTGAGCTGCTCGCCGACCGTGCGGAAGTTCTTCCCGCCCTCGATCAGGTCGACCGAACCCGGGTAGCGGGCGGCCTTCAGCGTCTCGACGTCGTCGCCCACGGTCAGGGCGAGTTCCGCCACCGCGGCGCAGAACGCCTGAAAGTGCTCGTTGCGCGCAACGAAGTCGGTCTCGGCGTTCACCTCGACCATCGCGGCGGTGCGCGGGGCGGAGGCAACGGCGATCAGGCCCTCGGCGGCGACGCGGCCGGACTTCTTGGCCGCGGCCGAAAGGCCCTTCTTGCGCAGCCAGTCGATCGCGGCCTCCATGTCGCCGTCCGCTTCGACCAGCGCCTTCTTGCAGTCCATCATGCCCGCGCCGGTCTTCTCGCGCAGGTCGCGGACCATCGCCGCAGTGATCTCGGCCATCGGAATGCTCCGTGGTTGCCAGTGGAGGAAAAGGGGACCGGGGCCGCTGCGGGCCCCGGCCGGTCAGGGTCAGGCCTGCGGCGCTTCGGGGGCGGCCTCGACGGGCGCCTCGGGCAGCGCCTCGGGCGCCAGTTCCTCGGCCGTGCCGACATCGACGCCGGACGCTTGCAGCTCGGCCGAGATGCCTTCGAGCACCGCAGAGGCGACCATGTCGCAGTAGAGGGTGATGGCGCGGATCGCGTCGTCGTTGCCCGGGATCGGGAAGGTCACGCCCGCGGGGTCGGCATTGGAATCGACCACGGCGATGACGGGGATGCCGAGCTTGTTGGCCTCCTCGATCGCCAGCTTCTCCTTCACGGTGTCGATCACGAAGAGCAGGTCGGGCAGGCCGCCCATCTCCTTGATGCCGCCGAGCGCGCGGTCGAGCTTCTCTTTCTCGCGCGTCAGCATCAGGATTTCCTTCTTCGTCAGGCCGGTCGTGTCGCCGCCCAGACGCTCGTCCATCTGCTTCAGGCGCTTGATCGAGCCCGTGATGGTCTTCCAGTTCGTCAGCATGCCGCCGAGCCAGCGGTGGTTGACGTAGTACTGGCCGCAGCGCGTCGCGGATTCCGCCACGTAGTCGGCCGCCGCCTTCTTGGTGCCGACGAAGAGCACGCGGCCGCCGGCGGCCACCGTGTCGCGCACCGCGCGCAGCGCGCGCTCCATCAGGGGGACGGTCTGCTGCAGGTCGAGGATGTGGACCTGGTTGCGGACGCCGAAGATGTAGGGCGCCATCCGCGGGTTCCAGCGCCGCGTGTGGTGGCCGAAATGAACGCCTGCCTCGAGCAGGGCACGCAGACTGACTTCGCGCATCGCCATGGGGCGAGCCTCCTTCCGATTAGTCCGGTTGGGCCTCCGCGGCGCATTCCCGGGACTGACCGGGACCGGACCCTGCCTGAGCGGAAGGGTGCGCCGCGTGCGGATTACCGGGCGGGGTCGCCCCCGTCCGGCGCCGGGGATATGGCCGATATGGGCCGCGGGAGCAAGTGCCGGCCGGTTCGCGCCGATAGCGGGACAATTTTCCGGCCGCCGCCGTTGAGCCCCGCCGGCCCGGCCACCTACCCGGATCGGGATGCTGTCCGGATCCGAGCCTTCTTCCATCCGCGCCGGCTACGTGCCGGAGGTCGACGCCCTGCGGGGCCTGGCCATGACGGGCGTCGTCGCCATGCATTGCGGCCTCGCCCCCTTCGGCTGGATGGGCGTCTGGGTCTTCTACGTCATCTCGGGCTTCGCGGTGACGACCTCCTGGCTCGGCCGCCGGGAAACGACGGCGGCGGCCGCGGTGACGGGCTTCTATGTGCGCCGCGCACGGCGGATCTGGCCGCTCTACTTCGCCTATGTCGCGGGCGGGGCCGCCTTCCTGGCCCTGACGGGCGATCCCGCGGCGCTGGGGGACCTGCCCTGGCTCGCCACATTCACCTTCAATCTGCGGATGATCGGCCTCGACGACTGGGGGGCGACCGGCTGGGCCGGGTTCGGACATCTCTGGACAATCTCCGTCGAGCAGCAGTTCTACCTTCTCCTGCCGGTGATCCTGCTGGCGGGGAACCGGCGGACGGCCATCGCCGCGCTCGTCGCGCTCGCCCTCGCCGCGCCGGCGATCCGCCACCTGGTCGTCTCGGCCAGCCTGGCGCGGGGCTGGGACCTGGGCCATGCGGCCTTCGCCGCCTATGCCTTCGCGCCGGCCCATTTCGACGCCTTCGCCGCCGGCGCGCTGGTCGCCCTGGCGCGCCGGGCGGGTCGCATCGGGACCGCCACGGCGATCCGCGCCGCCTGGATCGCGGCCGGCATCGCGACGCTCCACGTCGGTACCTTCGTCGCGCTCGGCCTGATGCGGCACGGCATCGGCGTGGAGGCGCTGCGGAACGTCGTCTCGGGCATCCTCGCCGGCGACGGGCGGGAGGTGACGGTCTACCTGGTGCCGGTCTCCATCGGGGTCGCGACGCTGCTCGCCGTCCTCGCCGGCCAGGGCTGGGCGCTGCGCCTGGGGCGGCTGCCGGGCCTGCAGGCCATCGGGCGCGTCTCCTACGGCGGCTATGTGCTGCACCTGCCGGTCATCATCGCCCTGCGCGCATCGGTCTTCCCGGGCGCCCTCGGCCCCGCGGGACGGGCCGGCCTGTTCCTGGCGGCGATGGCGGCGAGCGTGGCCCTCGCCACGGCGTCGCACCGCTGGTTCGAGGCCCGCTTCCTCGGCCGCCGCCGGCGCGCCCTGCCCGGGCGGAGCCGGTCCGCCGTCGCCGCCTGAGGGCCGCGCGGGCGCGGGGGTGGCCCCGACGTCATGCAGGCTTCATCCTGCCGCCACGGCGCCTCCGACAGGGTGCGCCGCATCCCTCACGGACGATCGCGGCATGGACAGCATCCGTCGCCATATCCTCGACCTGTCGCGCCGCGGCGCGCTGGGCGGCGCGACAGGGCTCGCCGCCCTCGCCGCCCTCGGCACACCCGCGCGGCGCGCCTGGGCGCAGCGCTCCTATCCCTTCACCCTCGGCGTCGCGAGCGGGGAGCCGGCGCCGGACGGCTTCACGCTCTGGACCCGGCTGGCGCCGGAGCCCCTGCTGCCCGGCGGCGGCATGCCGCACATCGCCGTGCCGGTGGCCTGGGAGGTCGCGGAGGACCGGCGCTTCACCCGCATCGCCGTGAGCGGCACGGCCATCGCGCGCCCCGAACTCGGCCATGCGGTCCACGTGGAAGTCGGCGGCCTGGCGTCCGGCCGTCCCTGGTTCTACCGCTTCCGCGCCGGCGCCGAGGTCAGCCGCACCGGCCGCGCCCGCACCGCCCCCGCCCCCGCCCCCGGCGAGGCCCCTGCCCGGCTGCGCTTCGCCTTCGCCGGCTGCCAGAACTACGAGCACGGCCACTTCACCGCCTGGGCGCATCTCGCGGCGGAGCCCGAGCTCGACTTCGTCTTCCACTACGGGGACTTCATCTACGAGTTCCGCGGCCGCGTGCCGGGCCAGCCCGGCTGGGGGCCGCGCGTGCGGCAGCATCTCGGCGAGGAGGCGGTGAGCCTCGGCAACTACCGCAGCCGCTACGCGCAATACCTCACGGACCCGGACCTGCAGGCGGCACGCGCCGCGCATCCCTTCCTGCCGAGCTACGACGACCACGACGTGGACGACAACTGGGCTGGCCCCTTCAGCCAGGAGGACGGCCGCGGCCGCTTTCCGGTTGCCGTGCCGGCCGAGGTCTTCGCCCTGCGCAAGGCCGCCGCCTTCCAGGCGTGGTACGAACACATGCCGGTGCGCGCCGCCGTCCTGCCCCGCGGACCCGACATCACGGCCTACCGGCGGCTGGACTTCGGGATCATGGCACGGGTGCACGTACTCGACACGCGGCAGTTCCGCGACGACCAGCCCTGCGGCGACGGCGCCAGGCCCGCCTGTCCGGAAGTCGCGCGTCCCGGCGCCCAGATGCTCGGCGCCGCCCAGGAGGCCTGGCTGCTGGACGGGCTGACGGCGAGCTCGGCGCGCTGGAACATCCTCGCCCAGCAGGTGCCGATGATGCGGCGGGAACTGCGCGGCGGCGCGATCTCGATGGACAAGTGGGACGCGTACCCGGCAGCGCGGCAGCGCCTGCTCGACGGCATCGTCGCACGCGGAACGCCGAACCCGGTGGTGCTCTCGGGCGACGTGCATGTCGCGCTGGCGGCGACCATCCGCCGCCGCCCCGGGGATGCGGAAAGCGCGCCGGTCGCGACGGAGTTCACCGCCACCTCCGTCACCAGCGAGGGTGACGGCGCGGAGATGACGCCGGCCGGGCAGGAGATCCTGCGCCGCAACCCCGACATTTCACTGTTCCACGCGCGGCGCGGCTACTGCGTCGCGGAGGTGACGACGGAACGGATGGCGACGGAGTACGTGGCCCTGCCCTTCGTCACGCAGCCGGGGGCGCCCCGGGAGACCGCGGCACGGCTCGTGGTCGAGGCAGGGCGCGCGGGGGTGCAGCGGGGATGAAGGTCGGGGGAGGGTGAACGTCTCCCGAACCCCCTCCCTTCCCTGGATACCTGGCCCTGGTCGCGGGCGGAGCTCCAGGGAAGGAAGGGGGGGTCCGGGGGGAGAAGTTCCCTTCTCCCGCCGCCCTACGACCCGACCTTCAGCGTGCTGGTCAGTCCACGCAGGCAGGCCACGATCGACAGCGGGGTGATCTTGCCCGTGCGCGGGTTCTCCTCCGACGGCACGTTCTCGATCGTCATGGTCAGGCGTGCTGCGGCGGCTTCCACGCGGATGGTGTGCGTGTTCCGCGTCACGCCCGGATCGGCCCAGATCTCGACCATGGTGCGTTCCGGCCCGATGCCGGCCAGCGCGAGCGCCGCGGCCACGTTCACATTCGCCGGGAAGCCCTGCGCCGCGTCGAAGGCATTGCCCTTGAAGACGCGCGTGGCGGCGGCGATGGCTCCGACATCGATGTTGTTCTGCTTGAGGTAGGGCGCCCCCTCGAGCCCGCGTGGCGGCTTGCGCGTCTCGATCGTCACGCTCTCCACCGCGCCCTCGGCCGCGGCGCGCACGGCATCGAGGCCGAGCAGCGCGCCGGTCGGCACGATGATGCGCGCGCCCGTCTGCTTGGCGCGCTCGACCAGGCGCATGCGCGGCAGCAGCGCGCCGACCGAGGACGGGACGAAGACCTTCCCGGCCTCGATGGCGGCGGCGGCGATCTCCTCGAAGGCCGCGGCCGGGGCGGCTTCGACGACGATGTCGCAGGCGGCGAGCTCGGCATTGGGCACGACCATCGGCGGCGCCTTGAAGCCGGCGGTGTTCGCCTTCGCCTTCTTCAGGTCCCGTGCGCTGACGGCAGCGAGCCGCAGCCCGTCCACGCCCGCATCGAGCGTGCGCGCGAGATGCAGCCCGATCGCCCCGAGACCCGCGATGCCAACCGTCAGTGCCTGCGCCATCATCCCCTCCAGGATATCGGCGACGTCCCTAGCACGCCGCGCCCGGCGTCCGAAGTGGCCCTCCAGGGGTCGATCCCCCGGGTGATCCGGCCTAGGACGGTCACAGGCGCATCGCGCCCCGACGCCCGGAGACCCCCGCCCGCAGAAACGGAGGCACGCCATGCCGATCAACACGCTGAACCTGCTCGTTCACGCGTCGAACGTCCTTCTCCTCGTCGCCTATTCGGTGCGCGACATCCTCTGGCTGCGGTGGTTCGCCGTGGCGGCCGCCCTCACCAACATCCCCTTCTTCCTGTTGCAGGAGACAATCCTCTGGCCGCCGGTGATGTGGGCCTGCGTCTTCACCGTCATCAACCTGGTGCAGATCTGGCGCATCATGATGCAGCGCCGGCCGGTGCAGCTCACGGGCGACGAGCAGCGGCTCTACGGCCTCGGCTTCCAGTCCATCCGCCCGCGCGAGTTCCTCGCGCTCACCATGCTCGGCACCTGGAAGGATGCCGCGGAGGGCGAGCAGGCGCTCAAGACCGGCGCCGTGCCGGACGAGGTCGCCATCGCGATCGACGGCACGGTCGCGATGTCGCGCGGCGCCGAGCAGGTCGGCGAGCTCCTGCCCGGTCAGCTGATCGGCGTGACCCTCGCCCTCACGCGCGAGCCGTCGCCCGTCGATGCCCGGTTCACGACGCGGGGGCGCTACATCACCTGGCCGGTGGAACGCCTGCGCGCCTTTCTCGAAGCGCGCCCGGAACTGCGCTCGGCGGTGCTGGCCCACATCCAGCAGGACATCGCGCGCAAGCTCTATGGCAGGCTGGCCGGCTCCTCGCCATAAGCGCCGCCGCGGGCGGGCAGGCGGCGCTTGCCCCGACCGGCCGGCATCGGCGACAAAGCCGGCCGCATGTCCCAGACCGCCCCCCTCGCCCCGCGCGACAGCCTGCCCGCCCGCATCCGCGACCTCCCGCCCAACGAGATCGCCGAGGTCGCCTATCTCGGCTTCGAGGACCCCGAGGTCATCAAGCTCTGGGTCGGCGAGGGTGACCTGCCGACCCCCGCCTTCATCACCGAGGCGGCGCACCAGGCGATGCTCGCAGGCCATACGCGCTACACCTGGTCCACCGGGCTGCCGCGGCTGCGCCAGGCGCTCGCCGACTACCACCGCCGCCACTGGGGCGTGGAAGCCGCGCCCGACCGCTTCACCGTGACCTCGGGCGGCATCAACGCGCTGATGCAGGCGATGCAGGCCATCCTCAGCCCCGGCGAGGAGGTGATCTACCCCGCCCCGCACTGGCCGAACCTCGATGCGATCATCCGGCTGCTCGGCGGCGTGCCCGTGCCGGTGCCGCTTCATGAACGTCCGGGCGGACGGCTGGAACTCGACCTCGATGAGGTCGCGGCGGCGATCACGCCGCGCACGCGGGCGATCGCGGTCAACTCGCCGTCCAACCCGACCGGCTGGGTCATGCCGCGGGCGCAGATGACGGCACTGCGCGACCTGGTGCGGGATCGCGGCCTCTGGCTGATCTCGGACGAGGTCTACAACCACTTCACCTACGGCAACGCCATCGCGCCGTCCTTCCTCGAGATCTGCGAGCCCTCGGACCGGCTGCTGGTGGCGAACACCTTCTCGAAGAACTGGGCAATGACGGGCTGGCGCGCCGGCTGGCTGGTCTTCCCCGAAGGGCTGGCTCAGGTCTTCGACAACCTCGGCCAGTACAACACCACCTCGATCCCGACCTTCCTGCAGCATGCCTGCATCGCCGCGCTCGATCGGGGCGACGACTTCATCCGCACCATGGTCGCGCGCTGCCGCGCCGCGCGGGACATTTTCGTGGAGGGGCTCTCCGCCATCCCCGGCGTCGGCATCGCGGCGCCGGAAGGCTCCTTCTACCTGTTCCTCTCGGTCTCCGGGGAAGCCGACGCCAAGGCACTCGCCATCCGCATCCTGCGCGAGGTCAAGGTCGGCCTGGCGCCGGGCACCGCCTTCGGGCCGGCGGGCCAGGGCCATCTCAGGCTCTGCTTCGCGGTCGACACCGCCCTGGCGCGCGAGGCGACCCGCCGGCTGCAGGCCTTCTTCGCCCGCTAGAGCAGATCCCGATCAGGTGGAATCACCTGATCGGGTGAAGATGCTCGCGGAAACAACGGGCTAGGGACGTTGCCGGGAGCCAGGGCGAACGGGAACGGCTCCAGAGCGGATCCCGATCAGGTGGAATCACCTGATCGGGTGAAGATGCTCGCAGAAACAATGGGCTGGAGACGTTGCCGTGAGCCAGGGCCAACGGGAACGGCTCCAGAGCTCTTTTCGATCAGACGGCACCGGCCCGCACCCCCACCCGGCCACCCATCCAGGAT
>JAFADX010000044.1 GCA_023424475.1 Pseudomonadota bacterium | reverse complement strand
CCCGTGGCCCCCGCTGCCGCCGCCGCGCCCGCGGCCCCGGAGGCGATCGACGCCGCCCATCCCGGCGCCGTGACCAGCCCCATGGTCGGCGTCGCCTACCTCTCGCCCGAGCCCGGCGCGGCGCCCTTCGTCAACCTCGGGTCCAAGGTGGCGCAGGGCCAGACGGTCGTGCTGATCGAGGCGATGAAGACCTTCAACCAGATCAAGGCCCCGCGCGCCGGCACGGTGACGCGGATCCTGATCGAGAACGGCATGCCGGTCGAATACGGCGAGCCGCTGATGATCATCGAGTAAGATGTTCGGCAAGGTCCTGATCGCGAACCGGGGCGAGATCGCGCTCCGTGTGCATCGCGCCTGCCAGGAGATGGGCATCCGCACCGTCGCGGTGCATTCGACCGCGGATGCCACGGCGATGCATGTGCGCCTGGCGGATGAGAGCGTCTGCATCGGCCCGCCCAATGCGCGCGAATCCTACCTGAACGTCGCCGCGATCCTCTCCGCCGCGACGATCACCGGCGCCGACGCCGTGCACCCCGGCTACGGCTTCCTGTCGGAGAATGCGCGCTTCGCGGAGATGGTGGAGGCGCACGGGCTGAAGTTCATCGGCCCCTCGCCCGACCATATCCGCATGATGGGCGATAAGATCGCAGCCAAGGACGCGATGCGCCGGCTCGACGTGCCGCTGGTGCCGGGCTCGCCCGGCGCGCTCGAATCCTTCGAGGAAGCGCGCGCGATCGCCGAGCAGATCCTGTACCCGGTGCTGATCAAGGCGGCCGCCGGCGGCGGCGGCCGCGGCATGAAGGTCGCGCGCTCGGCCGGGGAGTTGGAGGAGGCGTGGCAAGTGGCGCGCGCCGAGGCCAAGGCGGCCTTCGGCGACGATGCGGTCTACATGGAGAAGTACCTCGACCGCCCGCGGCACATCGAGCTGCAGGTGCTGGCCGACACGCATGGCAACGTCGTCCATTTCGGCGAGCGCGACTGCTCCCTGCAGCGGCGCCACCAGAAGCTGGTCGAGGAAGCCGGTAGCCCGGTGCTCACTGCGCAGGACCGCGAGGCGCTCGGCGCGCGCGTGACCTCCGCCCTGGCGAAGCTCGGCTACCGCAACGCCGGAACGCTCGAGTTCCTCTGGCAGGACGGGCAGTTCGCCTTCATCGAGATGAACACGCGCCTGCAGGTCGAGCACCCGGTGACCGAGATGGTCTGCGGCATCGACCTCGTGAAGGAGCAGATCCGCATCGCCGCGGGCGAGCCGCTCGGCTACGGCCAGCAGGACATCCGCTTCAACGGCCATGCGATCGAGTGCCGCATCACCGCCGAGGATCCCGAGACCTTCGCCCCGAGCCCGGGCCGCGTGAACACCTACCACGCGCCGGGCGGCCTCGGCGTACGTGTCGACAGTGCGCTCTACTCCGGCTACACGGTGCCGCCGCACTACGACAGCCTCGTCGCCAAGCTCGTCGTGCATGCGCCATCGCGCACCGAGGCGATCGGCCGCATGCGGCGGGCGCTGAACGAGATGGTCGTCGCCGGCATCCGCACCACGCTGCCGCTGCACCAGGCGGTGATGGACGATCCCGGCTTCCAGTCCGGCGACTACACCATCCACTGGCTCGAGCGCTTCGTCGCCGAGCGCCAGGGCTGAGGCGCGCCGGCAGGCGGCGGCGCGGAGGGGCCGCCCGCGGCCGTTCCGCATCTTCCCATCCGGCCGGCCCCGGCGCGAGCCTAGCGGCGAGGCTGGCGGGCTGCTACAAACATCTTTCCTTTACAAGGCTTGGGAGCGCTTCAATGAAGACGAGGATCCGTCGTCGCCATCTCGCCGCGTCTGCGGCTGTCCTTGCCGGTTTCGCATTCGGGGCGGCGCAGGCCAGTGCTCAGACTGCCACCATCGCCGTCGGCGCGCCGGTCACCTCGCTCGACCCCCACTACCATCAGCTGTCGCCGAACAATGCCGTCGCCGACACGATCTTCGACCGGCTGGTGAATACGGACGAGCAGTCCCGGCAGGTTCCGGGCCTTGCGACGGAATGGCGCGCCGTCGAGCCGACGGTGTGGGAGTTCCGCCTCCGCCCGAATGTCCGCTTCCACAACGGCAATGCCTTCACGGCCGAGGATGTGGCCTTCACGCTCGGCCGGCTGCCGAACGTCCCGAACAGCCCCTCCTCCTTCGCCGTCTATTCCCGGCCGATCAAGCGCATCGAGATCGTCGATCCACTCACCATCCGCTTCCACACGGCCGAGCCCTACCCGCTGCTGCCGCTCGACATGACGAATGTGCGCATCGTCGACAAGGAGACGGCCGAGAACGCGACGACCGAGGACTTCAACGCGCTGCGCGCGGCGGTCGGCACCGGGCCGTACCGCGCCACCGCCTACCGCAACGGCGACCGCATCGAGTTCGAGCGCTTCGACGGCTACTGGGGCCCCCGCGCGCCGTTCGAGCGTATCAGCTACCGCATGATCACCAACGATGCGGCGCGCACGGCGGCGCTGCTCGCGGGCGACGTGGACCTGATCGACCAGGTGCCGACCTCGGACATCGCGAAGCTGCGCCGAGACAACCGCGTGCAGATCTCCGAGGTGGTCGGGCTGCGGCTGATCTTCCTCGGCCTCGACCACCTCCGCGCGGCGGACGCGAATTCGCCCTTCGTCACCGGCAATGACGGCAAGCCGCTGGGCCGGAACCCCCTACGCGACGTGCGCGTGCGCCGCGCCCTGTCCATGGCGATCGACCGCCGTGCCATCGTCGACAGGATCATGGAAGGCGCCGCGACGCCGGCGAACCAGTTCCTGCCCGACGGCGTCTTCGGCCACGTGTCCGATCTTCCCCCGGCGGCCTACGACCCCGACGGCGCGAAGCGGCTGCTGGCCGAGGCCGGCTACCCGAACGGCTTCCGCATCCAGCTGAACGGGCCGAACGACCGCTACATCAACGATGCGCGCATCATCCAGGCGATCGGCCAGATGTGGACGCGCGTCGGCGTGCGCACGGCGGTCGAGGCGCAGCCCTGGACCACCTTCGTCGGCCGGGCCGGCCGGCAGGAATACTCGGCCTTCCTGATCGGCTGGGGCTCCAACCCGGACGGGTCGCACCCGCTGCGCAACATCCTCGCGACCTACAGCCGCGAGCGCGGCTGGGGCGCCTCGAACCGCGGCCGCTATTCCAACCCGCAGGTGGACGGGCTGCTCGAGCAGTCGCTGGTCGAGATGGACAGCGCGAAGCGCGAGCGGCTGGTGGTCGACGCGATGCGCATCGCGATGCAGGACGTGGGCGTGGTGCCGCTGCACATCCAGACCAATGTCTGGGCGACGCGCCGCGGCTTCACCTACGCCGCGCGGCGCGACGAATCGACCGTGGCGCAGGGGCTCCGCCCCGCCGCCGCGCGCTGACCGCGGAGGACGCCGGTGGCCGTTTACCTCGTGCGGCGCCTGATGCAGGCGCTGCTCGTCGTGCTGGCGATGTCGGTGATCGTGTTCATCGGCGTCTATGCCATCGGCGATCCTGTCGAGATCCTGATCAGCCCGGATGCGGACCAGCTCGAGCGTGAGCGCGCGATCGTGGCACTCGGGCTCGACCTGCCGCTCTGGCAGCAATACCTCGTCTTCCTCACCAATGCGCTGCAGGGGGACCTCGGCCGTTCCTTCGTATTCAACGAGCCGGCGCTGCGGCTGATCCTGCAGCGCATGCCCGCGACGCTGGAACTGGCCTTCGGGGCGACCTTCCTCGCCCTGCTCATCGGGCTGCCGCTCGGCCTCTATGCCGGGCTCAAGCCGAACGCGCCGGCCTCCAAGACCATCATGGCGGGCTCCATCCTGGGCTTCTCGCTGCCGACCTTCTGGGTCGGGCTCATGCTCATCATGGTCTTCGCCGTGCAACTCGGCTGGCTACCCTCGACCGGGCGCGGGGAGACCTGCTCGGTGCTCGGCTTCGTCGGCCTGCAGCCGTGCAGCGACGGCCTGCAATGGTCCTTCCTGACCGCCGACGGCATCGCCCACATGGTCATGCCGGCGGTCAACCTCGCGCTGTTCAAGATCAGCCTGGTGATCCGCCTGACCCGCGCGGGCGTGCGCGAGACCATGCTGATGGACTACGTGAAGTTCGCCCGCGCCAAGGGGCTCAGCCCCGCGCGCGTGACCTTCGTCCACGTCTTCAAGAACATCCTGATCCCGGTCGTCACCGTCGTCGGGCTTGAGCTCGGCTCGACCATCGCCTTCAGCGTGGTGACGGAAAGCGTCTTCGCCTGGCCGGGCATGGGCAAGCTGATCATCGACAGCATCAACGTGCTGGATCGCCCGGTGATCGTCGCCTACCTGATGATCATCGTGATGATGTTCATCACCATCAATCTGGTGGTCGATCTGACCTATTCGCTGCTGGATCCTCGCGTCAGGCTGGAGAGCAAGGGCACATGAGCCAGGCCGTGATGAACGGGGCGGCCCCGTCCGCCCCGCGCAAGGAGAAGGTCGAGACGCCGCTGCGGCGCTTCGTTTCCGAGTTCGCGGAATCCAAGGTCGCGATGTTCGGCCTGCTGGTCTTCGCGATCATCGCCGTGGTCGCCGTCCTCGCGCCCTGGATCGCGCCGCAGAACCCCTACGACCTCGCGCAGCTCGACATCATGGACGGGCGGATGGAGCCCGGCACGCGCAACGGTCTCGACACCTTCACCTACTGGCTCGGCACCGATGACCAGGGGCGCGACATGCTCTCCGGCATCATGTACGGGCTGCGCATCTCGCTCACGGTCGGCGCGGGCTCGGCGCTGATCGCCTGCGTGGTCGGCGCGACCCTCGGCCTGCTTGCCGCCTATGCCGGCAAGAAGACCGACACCATCATCATGCGCCTGGTGGACCTCCAGCTCTCCTTCCCGTCCATCCTGGTCGCGCTGATGATCCTCGCCGTCCTCGGCAAGGGCATCATGAACGTGGTCATCGCGCTCGTGATGGTGGAATGGGCCTATTACGCCCGCACGGTGCGCGGCACGGCGCTGGTGGAACGGCGGCGCGAGTACATCGAGGCGGCGCAGTGCCTCGCCCTGCCGACGCACCGCATCCTGTTCCGCCACCTGCTGCCGAACTGCCTGCCCCCGCTGATCGTCGTGGCGACCATGCAGGTCGCGCGCGCCATCGCGCTCGAGGCGACGCTGTCCTTCCTCGGTCTCGGCGTGCCGATCACCGAGCCGTCGCTCGGCCTGCTGATCGCGAACGGATACGAGTACATGCTCTCGGGCAAATACTGGATTTCCTTCTATCCCGGCATCGCGCTGCTCATCACCATCGTCTCGATCAACCTGGTGGGCGACCAGCTGCGCGACGTGCTCAACCCGCGCCTGAAGAAGTGACCATGGCCGCACCGACGCTGGAGGTCCGCAACCTGCGGACCCACTTCTTCACCCGCGCCGGCGTGGTCAAGGCCGTCGACGACGTGTCCTTCACCGTCGCCCGCGGCCAGGTGCTCGGCCTGGTGGGCGAATCGGGGTCAGGCAAGTCCGTCACGGGCTTCTCGATCATCGGCCTCGTCGATCCGCCGGGGCGGATCGTGGGCGGCCAGATCCTGTTCCACGGCCAGAACCTCGCGAAGCTGTCCGAGGCGGAGATGCGCGACCTGCGGGGCAACCGCATCGCGATGATCTTCCAGGACCCGATGATGACGCTGAACCCGGTCCTGCGCATCGACACGCAGATGATCGAGACGGTGCTCGCCCACAGGAAGGTCAGCCGGGAAGAAGCGCGCCAGCGCGCGCGCGACACCCTCGGCATGGTCGGCATCCCGTCCCCCGACGAGCGCCTGATGGCCTATCCGCACCAGTTCTCGGGCGGCATGCGCCAGCGCGTCGCGATCGCCATCGCGCTGCTGCACGAACCGGAACTGATCGTCGCCGACGAACCGACCACCGCGCTCGACGTCACCATCCAGGGGCAGATCCTCGCCGAGGTGCAGAAGCTCGCCGAGACCACCGGCACCTCGCTGATCTGGATCACCCACGACCTCTCGGTGGTCGCGGGCCTCGCGGACGACGTGGCGGTGATGTACGCCGGCCGCGTGGTCGAACATGGCGCGGTGACGGAGGTCCTCGACCGGCCGTTGCATCCCTATACGGCGGGGCTGATCGGCTCCGTGCCCTCGCGAAACAAGCGCGGCGAGCCGTTGCGGCAGATCCCGGGCATGACGCCCTCGCTGCTGAACCTGCCGCCGGGCTGTGCCTTCCGCTCGCGCTGCCCGCGGGCGGCCGATGTCTGCCTTGCCGAGCCCGAGATCCGCGAGGTTCTGCCCGGCCGCGAGACCCGTTGTTTCCGGCCGCTGACCGAGGCCGCGGAGCAGGCCGCATGAGCGCGACCATGACGACCCCGGCGCCGCGCGGCATCGACGACGGCTCGCCGATGCTGGAACTGCGGGGCATCACCCGCCGCTTCGAGAAGAAGCTCGACCTCGCCGGGCGCATCGCCAAGCGCCTCGGCGCCCGCGTGCGTGAGGAGATCGTCCACGCCGTCGACGGCGTCGACCTCCTGATCCGCAAGGGCGAGGTCGTGGGCCTGGTCGGCGAGAGCGGCTGCGGCAAGTCCACCCTCGGCCGCATGGTCGCGGGCATCCTGCCGCCGTCCGGCGGCACCATCCTGCGCAACGGCGTCGAGGTCGGCGCCCTCTCCTCCGCCGCCGCGAAGGAGATGAAGCTGCGCACGCAGATGATCTTCCAGGACCCCTATGCCTCGCTGAATCCGCGCATGCGGGTCTCGGACATCGTGGGCGAGGCGCCGCTGGTCCACGGCATCGTCAGCCGCGCCGGCTTCGATACCTATGTGGACGAGCAGATGCGCCGCGCGGGCCTCGACCCCGCCTTCAAGCGCCGCTACCCGCACCAGTTCTCGGGCGGGCAGCGTCAGCGCATCGGCATCGCGCGCGCGCTCGCGGTGAAGCCGGACTTCATCGTCTGCGACGAGGCGGTGGCCGCGCTCGACGTCTCGATCCAGGCGCAGATCCTGAACCTCTTCATGAAGCTGAGGACGGAGCTCGACCTTACCTACCTCTTCATCAGCCACGACCTCGGCGTGGTCGAGCACCTCAGCGACCGCGTCGTCATCATGTATCTCGGCCGGGTGGTGGAGGAGGCGCCGACCGAGACGGTCTTCAACCAGCCGAACCACCCCTACACGCAATCGCTGCTGGCGGCGGTGCCGCGCATCGAGAACCGCAAGCGCGCCTTCTCGGCGGTGCAGGGCGAGATCCCCTCGCCGCTGAACCCGCCGCAGGGCTGCCATTTCCACCCGCGCTGCCCGTTCGCGATGGACCGCTGCCGGGTCGAACGGCCGGTGCTGAAGGAAGTCGCGCCGGGCCAGCGCAGCGCCTGCCACCTGAACGACGCGGCTTGATGCGTGCGCTCCTGCTGCTTGCGCTGCTGACCGTCGCCGCCTGCGGGCGCACCGACGGGGTGCGGGGGGTCTATGTCGGGGGCGAGATGGGCGCCTCGCGCCTGTCGAACTGAGGCGAGGCGGCGAGGAGGAAGCTCCCCGCCGCCAGCAGCCCGGCGGCGACGAGGATCCAGGGCACGGGCGCATAGCCGCCTGCTTCCTCCCAGACCAGCGCCAGCACCACCGGCGCGCCGGTGCGCGGCAGCATCGCGGCGGCCGACAGCGCGCCGTTGATCGCGCCGAAGCCGTCGCGGCCCAGGATCTCGGCCGCGCCGGCCGCGCGCACGATGGTCAGCAGCCCGTCCGCCGCCGCCCAGGACCCGACGAAGAGGATGGTGAGCGGCAGGCTCGACGGCCCCGCGGCGAGCGCCAGCATGGCGAGCGGCAGCAGCCCCGTCGCCAGGCGGCCGACCCCGCGCATGGTCGCGCGCCTGCCGGCCAGGAACAGCAT
>JAFADX010000335.1 GCA_023424475.1 Pseudomonadota bacterium | reverse complement strand
CTGCAGCACGTCGCGGAACAGCGCCGCGCCGGGGATCTCCATGGCCCGGCCGAGCGGCCAGAGCGCGAAGGCGAGCGCGGTCAGCAGCCCGTAGAGCGCGGCGAGGCCGAGCGGTGCGGGATAGAGGCCGAGCCTCGGCGGCACGGGCAGCGCCTCGGCGAGGGCCGCCGCCGCCGCCGCGGTCAGCCCGAACCCCGCGACGAGCCCGATCGCGATGCCCGCCAGCGCGAGCGCCAGCACCTGCACGAGATAGGTGGCGAAGATGACGCCCGGCGCGGCGCCGAGGCAGCGCAGCGTCGCGATGGTCCGCGCCCGCTGGTCGAGCCAGGCGCGCACGCCGGTCGCGACGCCGATGCCGCCGACCAGCAGCGCCGTCAGGCTCGCGAGGGTGAGGAAGAAGGCGGCGCGGTCCACGAAGCGGTTGACGCCCGGGGCGGCGGCGTCGGCCGTGCGCAGGCGCCAGCCGTGCTGCGGGAAGGCCTCCCGGAAGGCATTGGCCAAGGCGTGGGCGGAGGCGCCTTGGGGCAGCATGGCGCGGGCGGACCAGGTGACGAGGCTGCCTGGCTGCACCAGCCCGGTGCCCGGCAGGTCGGCCAGCGGGATCATCGCGCGTGGGCCGAGGATGGAGGGGCTCGCGACCTTGTCCGGCTCGGCCGCGATGGCGCCGCGCAGCGTGAAGCGGCCTTCGCCGATGCGGACCACGGCGCCGGGCGCGAGGCCGAGCCGATCCATCACCACGCGCTCCACGGCGACCTCACCGCGCGCCAGCGGGCCCGGCGGGTCGAGCACGAGCGCACCCGACAGGGGATAGGTGCCGTCCACGGCCTTGAGCTCGACCAGCGTGCGGTCGCCGCCGGGCGCCACCGCCATGGCCCGCATCAGGACCACCCGGGAAAGCCGCGCGCCGCGCGCCTGCATCCAGTCGAGCGCCGCCTGCGGCAGCGGCCCCTGCTGGGATGCCACTTCCAGGTCGCCGCCGAGGATGCGGGCGCCGTCGGCGCGCAGCCCCTCGGCGATGCCCGCGCGCAGCGTGCCGACCGCGGTGATGGCGGCGACGCCGAGCGCGAGGCAGGCGAGCACGATGCGCAGCCCCTTCACGCCGCCGCGCAGGTCCCGCCGCGCGAAGCGCAGCGCCAGCGAGAGCGTCCTCATCTCAGCGCGGGCCGTCGGCGACGATGCGGCCGTCCTCGATGCGGACCTGGCGCTCGCAGCGGCCGGCGAGCAGCGGGTCGTGGGTGATCAGCAGCAGCGTGGTGCCGGAGCGCTCGCGCAGGCCGAACAGCAGGTCCATGACATGCTGGCCGGTGCCGCGGTCGAGGTTGCCGGTCGGCTCGTCGGCCAGCAGCAGCTGCGGTTCCGCCACGAAGGCGCGGGCGAGGGCGACGCGCTGCTGCTCGCCGCCGGAAAGCTGGCCCGGGTAGTGGGTCAGGCGGTGACCGAGGCCGACGCTCTTCAGCACCGCCTCGGCACGGTCGAAGGCATCGGCGCGGCCGGAGAATTCGAGCGGCACGGCGACGTTCTCGATCGCCGTCATGGTCGGCACCAGGTGGAAGGCCTGGAAGACGATGCCGACATGTTCGCGCCGGAAGCGCGCGAGGGCGTCCTCGTCCAGCCGCGCGAGATCCTGGCCGGCGACGGTCAGCGTGCCCGCGGTCGCGCGGTCGAGGCCGGCCAGCAGCATCAGCAGCGAGGTCTTGCCCGAGCCCGAGGGGCCAACGATGCCGACCGCCTCTCCCGCGCCCACGGTCAGGTCGATGCCGCGCAGGATATTGATCTCGCCGGCCTGGGACCTCACCTGGAAGCCGAGGCCGCGCGCCGCGACGAGCGGCGCGGCGGCGCTGTCCCCGGCACGGGCGGGGGCGAGGTGCTGAAGGGTGTCCATGTCGTCTCGGCTACTCCGGCAATCCCGCGGATATGGGCGCCGGCGCACGATCCGCCAACTTTCCGCCTGTTTCGCAGTGTTGCCGGCCCTGGCGGCGGCTGCCGAGGCGCGCGAGCTGCGCATCATGATGCTCGGCGATTCGATCACCGCCGGCTACGGGCTGCCGCATGACCAGGCACTGCCGGTGCGGCTCGAGGCGGCGTTGCGCGCGAAAGGCCATCAGGTCCGCGTGATCGATGCCGGCGTGTCGGGCGATACGACCGCGGGCGGGCGCGCGCGGCTCGACTGGGCGCTTGCCGACCAGCCGCAGGCGGTGATCGTGGCGCTCGGCGGCAATGACGGGCTGCGCGGTATCGAGCCGGGCGCGACGGAGGCGAACCTCGCCGCCATCCTCGATGCTCTGAAGGCGCGCGGGCTGCCGGCGATGCTGGCGGGGATGCTGGCGCCGCCGAACCTCGGCGCCGAGTATGGGCGGGACTTCGCGGCGGCCTTCGCGCGGCTCGCCGCAGCGCGGCCGGAGGTGATCTTCTATCCCTTCCTGCTCGACGGCGTGGCGGGGAACCCGGCGCTCAACCAGCCTGACAGGATCCACCCGAATGAGGCTGGCGTTGCGGAACTCGTCCGTCGCATGCTGCCGGGCGTGGAGGCGCTGCTCGCCCGGATTCCGGCGGGCTGAGGCGCCCGGCGCGCCCGCGCGCGCCGCAAGTTGAAAAGGGGGCCCCTGATGTTGCGCCTGTTCGTCGCTCTGGCCCTTCCCCCCGAGCTTCGTTCCACGGTGGCCGGCCTGGCCGGCGGCATCCCGGGCGCGAAATGGGTGCCTGCGGAGAACTACCACCTGACGCTGCGCTTCATCGGCGAGATCGAGAAATGGCGGGCGCAGGAGGTGGACGACGCCCTCGCCGCGATCCGCGGCAATGCCTTCGACCTGTCGCTGCGCGGCCTCGGCACCTTCGAGAAGGCGGGGCGGATCAACGCGCTCTGGGTGGGCGTGGAGCGCAACGACACGCTGACCCACCTGCAGAACAAGGTCGAGACGGCGCTGCAGCGCTGCGGCCTGGCGGCGGAGCGCAAGCGCTTCTCGCCCCACGTCACCATCGCGCGCACCGACCGCGCGCCGGCCGAGAAGGTCGTCGCCTATGTCCAGGCGCACAACCTGTTTCGCGCGCCGCCGATGCGGGTCGAGCATTTCACCCTGTTCTCCTCCCGCCTCGGCAAGGAGGCATCGGTCTATACCCCGGAGGTCGAATACGACCTCGGCACCCGCGCCGCGGCGTGAGAGACCGATCGAGAATGCCGGCACCGGCCCGCATGCCCGTCCGGCCACCCGGTATCCCGGATGGGTGGGGGTGCGGGCCGGTGCCGGACTGCAGAATGCGCCGGAAGGCGCATGCGCGAACGGTCTCCGAGGGTCCGCTTGCCTCGGCGCCGGGGCAGGGATAGGGGAGGCGGGTGATGCGCCTGCCACGCTTCCTGTCGCGCCTGGTCGCCGCGGTCCTGCTGGTGCAGACCGTGCTCGCGCCGGTGCATTGCCTCGCCATGGCGGCAGCCCCGGCGGGGCAGGAGACGGTGGTCTGCAGCTTCGGCGGCACGCGCACCATCCATGTCGGGCCGGACGGCCAGGAGATCCCCGCGCATGATGCCGGGGCCGGCGCCTGCCTGGCCTGCCCCGCGCTGCCGCAGGCGGCGGCGCTGACCCCGCCCGCGCTGCCCGCGCCCGCCTGGGTCGCGGTGCCCTTCACCTGGCACATGCTGGCGCCGGAGCTGCTGCCGCCCGCGGCGCGCGCGCCGCCCTTCTCGCCCAGAGCCCCGCCCGCCTTCGGCTGACGCCCACCCGCGCCCTCGCGGCGCGTTTCCGCACGTCATCCCGAAGGATCCATTCCCATGTTTCGTCGTTCCCTGCTGGCGGCTGCCGCCGCCCTCGCCGCCCTGCCCGCCGCCGCCCACGACGCCACGGCCGGCGACATCGCCATCGGCCATCCCTGGTCCCGTGCCGCCGGCGCCAACGGCACCGGCGCCGGCTTCATGACCCTGCACAACGGGGGCACGCAGCCCGACCGGCTGCTCTCCGCCGCCTCTCCGGTCGCGCGGCAGGTTGAGCTGCATACGCATATCCGCGACGGCAACGTGATGCGGATGCGCCCGGTCGAGGACATCCCGATCCCGGCCGGCCAGACCGTCGAGCTGCGTCCCGGCGGCCTGCATGTCATGATGATCGGCCTGAAGCAGCCGCTGGTGCAGGGCACCCGCGTGCCGCTGACCCTGCGCTTCGAGCGTGCGGGCGAAGTCCAGGTCGAGCTCGCGGTCGAGGCCGCGGGCGCGCGCGGCCCGCAGCATCACTGACGGCGGTTCCGCCGCCATGATCCGCGCGAAGGAACGCGCCCTGGGCCGGCGGGCGCTGCTCGCCGGCGCCGCACTGCTGCCGGCCGCGCCGGCGCTGGCCGCGACCCGCACCGTCACCGACGCGATGGGCCGCGAGGTGGTGGTGAAGCAGCACCCCGAGCGGGTGGTGACCTGCTTCAACTACGAGGAGTTCACCGCCATTGCCGGCCCCGGGGGCTGGCGTCGCGTGGTGGGCATGAACCGCGTGGTGTGGGAGGGATGGCGGCCCGCCATCTTCGCCCGCTACCGCAGCGTGATCCCGGCGCTGGGCGCGATCCCCGACGTCGGCAACACCGACGAGGGCACCTTCGCGGCCGAGAAGGTCATCGGGCTGCGCCCCGACCTCGTGATGCTGCCGGCCTGGACCTGGAACGCGGCGGAGACGGCGCGCAACCAGATCGCCGCCGCCGGCATCCCGATCCTGGTCTTCGACTACAACGCCCAGACGATCGGGAAGCACGTCGCCTCGACGCAGGCGATCGGCGCGGCGATGGGCACGCCGGAACGCGCCCAGGCGCTGGCCGACCGCTACCGGCGCAACGTCGAGGGCATCCTGGAGCGCGCCGCCCGCGCCTCCGGCGGGGTGAAGCCGCGCGCCTACATCGAACTTGGCCAGGGCGGGGCGGAGGTGATCGGCAACAGCTATTCGCCGCGCACCATGTGGGGGCGCATCTTCGACATGCTGGGCGCCTTCAACATCTCCGCCGGCCGCATTCCCGGCAATTACGGGCCGATCCCGGCCGAGGCGGTACTCGCCGCGGACCCGCACTTCGTCTTCATCGGCGCCTCTTCCTGGGCGAACCGGCCGCGGGCGGTGCGCACGGGATACGACGTGCCGCCGGAAGCGACGCGGGCAGGCCTCGCGCCCTATGCCGCGCGGCCCGGCTGGGCCGGGCTCACCGCCATCCGCAACGGGGAACTGCATGCGATGGAGCACGGGCTCTGCCGCACGCTCTTCGACGATACGGCGATGCTCTACATGGCGAAGCGCTTCTGGCCGGGCGCCTTCGCCGATGCCGATCCCGTCGCCGCCCTGGCCGACTACCACGCGCAGTACCTGCCGGTGCCCTTCTCGGGCACCTGGATGCTGCCGTGGCGGTCCTGAGCGGGGCGCCCGAGGATACCTGGCGGCGGCTCTCGGCCCGGCGGGCGGCCGGGCTCGCCGCCGGGCTCGCAGTGCTGGCGCTGTGCGTGACGCTCGATGTCGCCACGGGGCCGGCGATGCTGGCGCCGGACGTGGTGGCGCGGTCGCTGCTCGGTGCCGCGACCGATCCGATGGTCGACGCCGTCGTCTGGGCCATCCGGCTGCCGGTGGCGCTCATGGCGGTGGCGGTCGGGGCGGCGCTCGGTGCCACCGGCGCGGTGATGCAGACGGTGCTGAACAACCCGCTCGCCTCCTCCTACACCGTCGGCATCTCCGCCGGGGCGGGGTTCGGGGCGGCGCTCGTCATCGTGCTCGGCACCGGGCTGCCGGTGCCGGAGGCTTATGCGGTGCCGGCCTCGGCCTTCGCCTTCGCCGCGCTCGCCTGCGCCTGCGTCTGGCTGCTCGGCGGCCTGCGCGGCGCGACGGCGGAGACGCTGGTGCTGGCCGGCATCGCGCTGATGTTCCTGTTCCAGTCGCTGCTGGCGCTGCTGCAGTTCGTCGCCTCGCCCGAGGCGCTGCAGCAGGTGGTGTTCTGGCTGTTCGGCAGTCTGCAGCGGGCGAGCTGGGCCAAGGTCGCGGTCGTCGCCGGGATCCTTGCGGCCTCGCTGCCCTTCCTGGCACGCGATGCCTGGGCGCTGACCGCGCTCGGCTTCGGGGAGGAACGCGCCGCGGCGCTCGGCGTCGGGGTGCGCGGTCTCAGGCTGCGGTCGCTGACCTTCGTCGCGGTCGCGACCGGCGCGGCGGTCGCCTTCGTCGGAACGATCGGCTTCGTCGGCCTGGTGGCGCCGCATCTCGCGCGGATGCTGCTCGGCGAGGACCAGCGCTGGCTGTTGCCCGGCGCGGCGCTGGCGGGCGCGCTGCTGCTCTCGGCCGCCTCGGTCGCGAGCAAGACGGTCCTGCCCGGCGCGCTGATCCCGATCGGCATCGTCACGGCGCTGGTCGGGGTGCCGTTCTTCGCCTGGCTCGTCCTCCGCAGCCGGAGGGCGCGGTGGTGAGCGGGGCGCATCTCGCGCTCGAGCGCGTGTCCGTCCGCTACGGCCGGCGGCCCGCGGTCGAGGAGGTGAGCCTCGAGGCGCGGAGCGGGGAGGTGCTGGCGCTGATCGGGCCGAACGGGTCCGGCAAGTCCTCCCTGCTGCGGGCGGTCGCCGGCCTGCAGCGCCATGACGGGGCGGTGCGGTTCGGCGGCACGGCCGGCTTCCTGCCGCAGGACAATGGCGCCCGCGCGGCGCTGACGGTGCTCGAGACCGTGCTGCTCGGTCGTCGCCGCGCCCTGGGCTGGCGGGTGCCGGCGGCCGAGGTCGCGCGCGCGGCCGATGTCCTGCGCCGCCTGGGCATCGCCGACCTGTCCGCCCGGCCGATCGGCGAACTCAGCGGCGGGCAGCGGCAGATGGTCTTCCTCGCGCAGGTGCTGGCGGCCGAACCTGCCGTGCTGCTGCTCGACGAGCCGACCAGCGCGCTCGACATCCGCCACGCGCTGTCGCTGCTCGGCCTCCTGCGCGACCTCACGCGCCGGCGCGGCCTGGTGACGGTGGTGGCGATCCACGACCTCAATGCCGCGGCGCGCTTCGCCGACCGGATCGCGCTGCTGCAGGGCGGCCGGCTGGTGGCGCTCGGCGCGCCGGAGGCCGTGCTGACGGCGGACAGGATCGCCGCGGCCTACCGGGTGGAGGCCCATATCCATGCCGCGCCCGACGGACATCTCGCCGTCTCGCCGTCGCGGGCGCTCGCCGATGCCCTCCCGTGCCGGGCGCGAGCCCCGGGAAGCACCGGGCGCCCTTCGCCGCCGCCATCTTCGTGCTGACGCCTTTCGCGCCCCGGTCCCGCTTCCCGCCGGGCGGACGGCATCAGTCGAAGGGCTGGGCCGAGACGTCGACGCGGGCTTCCGAGCGCCACAGCGAGATCGCGAAGCCCGCGGCGACCGAGACGTTCCATTCCGTCCTGAACAGCGGGCTGTCGGCATTGGCGGCGCCGGAGAAATTCTCGATCCGCCCGCCGGCCACGACCGAGATGCGCTCGCTGAGCGGCAGGCGGTAGGAGACGGAGACGCGTGCGCCGACATAGCCCGGCTGCGCGTCGTATGCCGGGCGGTCCGGCCGCGCGTATTCCGGGTCCACCTGATAGAAGTAGTCGGCGTAGCGCCCGGTGCCGAAGACGACGCCGGCCGAAAGCCTCAGCCGCGCGAAGGGCGAGAGGAAGTGGACGTGCTCGTAGGCGATGTCGGGCGCGAAGGTGAAGCCGCGGAAGGAGACCGAGGTCCAGTCGGTCGAGAAGACCGCGCGCACCGGCGCATCCAGCACCAGGCGTCGCGGCTGTTCCGCCTGCTCGCCGCGCCAGAGGACGAACCTGACATTGGGTCCGATCTCCCCCAGCCAGTCGAGGTCGGGCATGCCCTCGCGCGCGGTGATGTCGTTCGAATGGGCGTTGAAGCCGCCGGAGGCGCTGACCGAGAGCTCGATGTCCTCCGACAGGCGTGCCCGCGCCCGGACCCCGCCCTCATCGGCGCGGAACAGGTCGCCGCGATAGATCATGTAGGGCACCAGCAGGCCGCGCCAGTGGTTCTGGTTGGAGGCCGGATAGGCCGGCGTCCAGCCGCCGCCGCCGGCGATGCCGGCCTCGAACACCGGCAATTGCTGCGCCTGCGCCGGCACTGCCGCGCAGGCGAGGCCGAGCAGGGGAAGAAGGCGGCGGATCATCGGCGTTCCGCCACAAGAAGCACATTCGGCAGCGGCGTTCCAGCCCAGCAGGGCGTGACCTCGATGCCGTAGCCGGCCGCGGCCAGGGGCGCGGCCACCTCGCGCAGCGGCCGCGGTGCGAGCGATCCGCGCCGGCCGAGATCCGCCCCGAGCCGCCGGCGGATGCGCTCCATCGCGAAGCCAACGCCGCTGCGCCAGCCGCGATCCGGGTCGAAGGCGCGGATCAGCACGCGGCCCGGCGCTGCCGCGGCGATGCGTTGGAGCAACGCATGCTGCGCGGGCTGCGGCAGTTGCAGCAGCACGTCCACCATCACGACGGTATCGCAGGGCGGGATCCCGGCCGTCGCGATGTCGGCGACGGCGAAGCGGGCAGGAAGGCCCGTGGCGGCGGCCTGTGCCGCGGCGATCTTGGCGGCGTCGAGGTCGAGGCCGGTGACGCCGCGCGCCGCCCCGGCCAGCAGCAGCGCGAGCGCCATCTGCCCGCGCCCGCAGCCGAGGTCCAGCACCTCCCCGAAGTGGCGCGCCGCGCCGAGCGCGAGCAGCGCCGCCACCGCCGGGTCGCCGCGCAGCTTGCCGCGGATGAAGCCGCGCGCGGGACGCGAGGCGTCCCGGTAGCGCTCCGCGACCTCGGCCGCGAGGTCGGACATGCGCGCTCAGAGATCCTTGAGCACGGACCAGAGGTCGTTCTTCGCCTCGAAGCCGACGCCCGGGATCTCCGGCATGCGGATACGGCCATCGACCACCGGCGTATTGCTCGCGAAGCCGCCGAAGGGTGCGAAGACCTCCGGGTAAGATTCGTTGCCGCCGAGCCCGAGCCCCACCGCGATGTTCAGCGCGAACTGGTGTCCGCCGTGCGGCACGCAGCGGCGCGGGGACCAGCCGTGCTGGACCAGCATCTCGAGCGTGCGGAGGTATTCCACCAGGCCGTAGGAGAGTGCGGGGTCGAACTGCAGGATGTCGCGGTCCGGCCGCAGCCCGCCATGGCGGATCAGGTTGCGCGCGTCGGGCATGGAGAAGAGGTTCTCGCCGGTCGCGAGCGGCGGCGCGTAGTGTTCGGCAAGCGTCGCATGGGTCGCGTAGTCGAGCGGGTCGAGCGGTTCCTCGTACCAGCGCAGCTTCAGCGGTGCGAGGGCGGCGGCGTAGGTCAGCGCCGCATGCAGGCCGAAGCGCCCGTTCACGTCGACGCAGAGGCGGGAGCCGTCGCCGCCGAGCAGCTTCAGCACCGCCTCGATGCGCGCGAGATCCTCGGCGAGCGCCTCCTTCAGCCCGGTGCCCGGGGCGCCGCCGATTTTCATCTTCACCGTGGCATAGCCGAGGCCGAGATAGCGCTTCATCTCCTCGACCAGCGCATCGACGCCCTTGCCGGGGTAGTAATAGCCGCCGGCGGCGTAGATCCAGGCGCTGTCATCGGCCTCGCCGCCGCGGAAGCGGTCGGCCAGCAGGCGCCACAGGGGCTTGTCCTCCAGCTTCGCCGCGGCGTCCCACAGCGCCATGTCGAGCACTCCGACGGCGACGGAGCGTTCGCCATGCCCGCCCGGCTTCTCGTTCCTCATCATCGCGGCCCAGGCGCCGGCCACGTTCAGGCTGCCGTCGGGGGCGGTCAGGTCGGCCTCGGTGCAGGCTTCAAGGCGCGGGACGAAGCGTTCGGCCAGCAGGCCCGGCTGCGCGTAGCGGCCGTTGGAATTGAAGCCGTAGCCGGTGGCAGTCTTGCCGGCGCCGTCCGCGACCGTGATGGCGACGACACTCGCCGTCATCTTGGAGAAGTCGATATAGGCGTTCGCGATGGCGCTGCTGATGGGCACGACGCCCTGGCGAACGGAGGCGATGCGCATGACGGGCGTCCTCTGGCCTGGCAGGTGGGCTTCCTGGAGCCCGTTTCGATCAGCCGGCACCGGCCCGCACCCCACTCGGCCACCCGATGACAGTATCCTGGATGGGTGGCCAGGTGGAGGTGCGGGCCGGTGCCGGTTCCGACAGATCGGAACA
>JAFADX010000015.1 GCA_023424475.1 Pseudomonadota bacterium | reverse complement strand
GCGCCATGGAGACGGCGAGGAAGGCGCCATAGGTCGCCGGGGCGTCGCGCGGATCCTCGGCGTGCAGGACCGCCTCGGCCGCCGTGGCGGCGGCTTCCCGCCGCGCTGCCTCGGCCTGCGCCGCGGCGAGCGAGCGCCTGGCATCCAGCAGGTCGATCTCCCGCAGGCGTGCGAGGGTGTGGAGGGGGTCGCGTCGCATGGGCGCATCCTGCGGTGCCTCCGTTTCCAGGCGGTGAAGGCGGCTGCTGGCGCGTCGCCCCGCCGCATGGGAGAAGGCGCCGAACGACCCGCGAGGAACCCGGCCATGCCCCTGCCGTCCAACACGCTCGACATCGCCGTCCTGCCCGGCGACGGCATCGGCACCGAGGTGACGGCGGCGACGCTCGCGGTGCTCGAACCCCTGGCGAGACGGCATGGGCTCGGCTTCCGGTTCCAGGAGTTGCGTGCCGGTGCCTTCTGCTATCGCGACACCGGCACGGCGATGAGCGAGGAGACCTTCGGGAAGGCCGCGGGGGCCGACGCGATCCTGCTCGGCGCCATGGGCTGGCCCGAGATCCGCGCCGATGACGGCACCGAGATCGCGCCGCAGCTCGACCTGCGATTCCGATTGAATCTCTATGCCGGGGTGCGGCCTTTCCGGGCGCTGCCGGGCGTGCCGGTGGCGCTCGCCGATCCGCGCGCGCGCGACATCGACCTGGTGATCGTGCGCGAGAGTACCGAGGGGCTGTTCTTCTCCCGCGACCGCGGCACGGTCACGCACGACATGGCCGAGGAGACGCTGCGCATCACCCGGCCGGTCACCGAGAAGCTGGCCCGCTTCTCCTTCGGCCTGGCGCAGCGGCGCGCGGCGCGGCGCGGGCGCCAGGGGTCGGTGACGCTGGTGGACAAGGCCAATGTCTTCCGTGCCTTCGCCTTCATGCGCGGCATCTTCGCCGAGGTCGCGGCGGGCTATCCGGACGTCGCGCATGGCGCGCACTACGTGGATGCGATGGCGCTCGACCTGGTGCGCAGGCCCTGGGCCTTCGACGTGCTGCCGACCGAGAACATGTTCGGCGACATCCTCTCGGACCTCGGCGCGGGGCTGGTCGGCGGGATGGGCTTCGCGCCGTCCGCCGATATCGGCGACACCCATGCGGTGTTCCAGCCGGCGCACGGCACGGCGCCGGACATCGCCGGGAAGGGGCTGGCGAACCCGACGGCGACGATCCTCTCGGCGGCGATGATGCTGGACTGGCTGGCGGGCAAGGGCGCCGGGCAGGCCTATGCCGATGCGGCGGCCGAACTGGACGCCGCCGTCGATGGTGCCTTCGCGGCAGGGCTGCGCACCGCCGATATCGGCGGCAGGGACGGCACCGAGGCGGCGGCGCGCGCCGTGGCGGCGCAGATCGGTTCAGCGGGCGGCTGAGCCGCCCTGCAGCCACACCGCATCGGCCGCGAGTTCCGGCCAGCCTATTGCACGCATCGCCGTCGCTGCCTGCGGGTCCGCCGCGTCCCACCGCCCGGCGGTGATGCGCCGGCCGGTGAAGTCCTGCGCTTCCTCCGACAGCAGCCAGGCGAGCGGCGGGCCCATGACGGCGGGGCGCAGCATCTGTTCGCGCGGCCAGGACGCGCCCGAACCGATGAAGGCCGTATCCGTCGGCCCGCCCGGGATCAGCACGTTCACCGTGATGCCGCTCCCCGCGAGTTCCTCCGCCCAGACCGCGGAGGCGGATTCCAGCGCCGCCTTGGTTGCGCCGTAGGGCAACACGCGCAGCATGGTGCGGAAGGAGGTGGTGTTGTTCACCACGCGCCCCCAGCCCGCCGCGCGCATCAACGGCAGCACCTCCCGCACCAGCAGCATCGGCGCGCGGACGTTGACGGCGAAGAAGCGGTCCCAGGTGGCGGCGTCGAGTTCCTCGATGGCGGGCAGCCGTGTCTCGGCGTCGGGGCGCAGGCCCGAGACGCCGATGCCGGCATTGTTCACCACCGCATCCACCCGCCCGAAGCGGGCGGCGGCCGCGGCCACGCCGTCGCGGCACCCCGCTTCGGTCGCGAGGTCGGCGCGGATCGGGTGCAGCGCCGCCCCGGGATGCGCGGCGAGGAGCGCCTCCAGCCCCGCGGCGTCGCGGTCGAGCGCCGCGACCGAATGCCCGGCCGCCAGCGTCGCCGCGACCATGGCCCGGCCGATGCCGCCCGCGGCCCCGGTGATCAGGACGATGCGTGCCATGCTTCCGTTCCCTCCATTTTCCGCCCGGAGCGTGGATCATGCGCGGCCATCGGGCCAGGGCTGACCGGCCGCGGGCACCCGGCTGGAGCAGATCCTGATCAGGCGGAATCACCCGATCGGGTGAAGATGCTCGCAGGAACAAAAGGCCGGAGACGTTGCCGTGAGCCAGGGCGAACGGGAATGGCTCCAGAGCATGTTCCGATCTGCCGGAACCGGCACCGGCCCGCACCCCCCCCCGGCCACCCAACGACAGTATCCGGGATGGGTGGCCGGGGGGTGCGGGCCGGTGCCGTCTGATCGAAAAGAGCTCTAGTCTGCGGCCGCCACGGACGAGGCCAGCCATGCACATACTCATCGCCGGCGGCGGGATCGGGGGCCTGGCCCTTGCGCTGTCGCTGCACCAGGCGGGAATCGATTGCGAGGTCTTCGAGCAGGTGCCGGAGATCCGGCCCCTCGGCGTCGGCATCAACGTACTGCCCCATGCGATGCGCGAACTGACCGAGCTCGGCCTGCAGGACCGCGTCGCCGCGGCGGGGATCGTCACGCAGGAACTCGCCTATGCGAACCGCTTCGGCCAGATGATCTGGTCGGAACCGCGCGGGCGCCTGGCCGGCTACACATGGCCGCAGGTCTCGATCCACCGGGGGCATCTGCACCTCGCGCTGCTGGCGGCGGCGCGGGAGCGGCTGGGCGATGCGCGCATCCGCCTCGGCGCGCGCATGGCGGGGTTCGAGCAGGACGAAGCTGGCGTGACGCTGCGCCTGGACGACGGGCGCGCGCCGCGCGGGGACCTGCTGGTCGCCGCGGACGGCATCCATTCGGCTGCGCGCGCCATCTTCTACCCGAACGAAGGCGTGCCGATCTGGAACGGTGCGATCCTCTGGCGCGCGACCAGCATCGCCGATCCCTTCCTGACCGGCGCGACCATGGCGGTTGCCGGCAACCGCAACGACAAGTTCGTCGTCTACCCGATCAGGGATCTTCCCGACGGCCGCAAGCTGACCAACTGGATCGCCGAGCGCCGCCTCGACCCCGATCAGGACTGGAAGCGCGAGGATTGGAACCGCCCCGGCCGCATCGAGGATTTCGAGCAGACCTTCGCCGGATGGCGCTTCCCCTGGCTCGACATTCCCGCGCTGATCCGCTCGGCCGAGGCGGTCTACGAATTCCCGATGGTGGACCGCGACCCGCTGCCGCGCTGGACGCATGGGCGCGTGACGCTGCTGGGCGATGCGGCGCATCCGCTCTACCCGATCGGGTCGAACGGCGCGTCGCAGGCCATTCTCGATGCGCGCACGCTGGCGCTGAAGCTCGCGACCATGGAGGACGCCGCGGCGGCGCTCGGGGCCTATGAGGCGATCCGCCGCCCCGCCACGGCCGCGCTGCTGAAGGCCACGCGCGGGGACGGGCCGGATGCGGTGCTCGACATGGCCGAGCAACGCGCGCCCCAGGGCTTCGACGACATCGAGGCGGTGATGCCCCAGGCCGAACGCGCCGGGATCGCGGCCTACTACAAGCAACTCGCGGGCTTCGAGCCGGCGACGCTCAACGCCCGCCCGAGCCTCTCGCCGCCGCGGGCCGCTGCCGGCGTTCCCGGACAGGCTCTCAGAGCAGCGGCTCGTAGCCGAGGCCCGGCGCCTCCGGCACGGGGATGACGCCGCCGCGCGGCGCCAGCGCGTCGCCATAGGGCGCATGCTCGAGGTCCGCGAAGTAGATCTCGATCGGTTCCGCTTCCTCGGCCGCGGCGAGGAAATGCAGCGTCGCGAGCAGGCCGGGGCCGAAATAGGGGCAGTGCGGCACCAGGCGCACCTGCGCCTCGCGCGCCAGTTCCGCGATCTCGAGCATCGCGGAGAGCCCGCCGATCTTCGTCACCGAGGGCTGCGCGACGTCGACGGCCCGCATCTCGAACATGCGGCAGAAATCCTCGACGCTGCCGTTGCATTCGCCCGCCGCGATATGGACGGGGGAGGCGGCACGGATCCGGGCGATGGCGGGGATGTCCTCGGGCGGCCAGATCGGTTCCTCGACCCAGGCGGCGCCGAGGCCGGCGACGTCCTCGCAGAACAGCACGGCCTGGTCCTCGGTGTCCCAGGCGCAGTTGATGTCGAGCATCAGCGGCACGCCGGGCGCGGCCTCGTGCGCCGCGCGGATGCAGCGCAGGTCGACCTCGTGCAGCTTGATGTGGCGATAGCCGCGCGACAGCGCCCCGGTCACGTTGCGCGCGACATCGGCGGGCTCGCCGTAGCGCAACAGGGAGGCATAGGCCGGCACCTCGCGCCGCGCCGCGGCGCCGAGCAGCGCATGCAGCGGCTTGCCCTCGGCCCTGGCGCGGATGTCCCACAGCGCGATGTCGATCGCCGAGAGGCCGAAGGTGACCGGCCCGTTGCGGCCGAAATTGTGGAAGCGGCGCGCCAGCATGCGCATCAGCCCGGCGATGTCGCGCGCGTCCTGCCCGATGCAGGCGGGGCCGATCAGGCGATCCACCGCGTCGCGCGTGGTCTCGGCGAGGGTGAAGCCGAAGCCCTCGCCCCAGCCATGGATGCCGATATCGGTCTCGACGCGCACCAGCAGCGTGTCCATCGCGCGCAGGTGCAGGTTGCCGCCGACGCCGCCCGCGGCGGCGCCGTAGGTGAAGTCCGTGCGGTGATGGTGCGTCGTGACGCGGGTGATCTTCATGGGCGCTTCCTTCGGTGCGGCGAGTGTGTGCCGAACCGCGCGCCGGCAGAAGGGGGGCCTTGCGGGCGGCCGGCCCGCGCGTCCAGCCTGCCGGACGACACATGTCGGGGAGGATCGGCGATGGGTGTTTCGCGCGACGCGGCGGCCTGGGAAGCGGCGGGCGACTGGCACCACGCCTGGTTCACCGGGATCGTGCTCGCGGCGGTTTCGCGGCGCGGGTCCGCCGATGCGGCGGAGCTCGTCTTCCGCATCTTCCGCCTCCAGCAGCAGCAGACCTTCCTGCCGGGCCTGGCGAAGCTCGGGCTCGACGGGCTGCCGCCGGCGGTCGCGGCGGCGCGCTACCATTACCTGTCGAACTTCATCGGCGGCGTCGGCGTCGAATATGTCGAGGAATCCCCGCGCAAGGCCTGGATCCGCTACCCGCCGCCGCGCTGGGTCTGGCCGGGGGCGGCGATCTGCGGAATCCCGTCCGGGGTGAACGCGGCAATGCTGCGCGGCTGGCACGCCAACAACGGCGCGATGCTTGGCCGGCTCGGCCTCGGCTTCGTCTGCACGGGGCAGACGGTGGACGGCGATCCGGGGCTCGAGGGCTACTACATCGAGCATGACCGCGACCTCGCCGAGCACGAGCGGCTGCGCTTCGCGAAGGAGGAGCGGATGCCGCGCTTCGACCCGCGGTCGGCGCCGCGCCTGCCGGCCGCGGACTGGCCGGCGGAACGCATCGCGAAGGCCAGGCGCGGCTATGCGATGCAGTATTGCCGCACGGCGCTGCAGGCCGCGGTCGCGGCCTTCGGCATGGAGGAGGGGAGCCGCCTGCTCGGCCACGCGGCCCGGCTCGTCGCGATGCAGATGTACCATGCGACGGCGGCCGCGCTCGGGACGCGGGACTTTCCGGCCTTCATGGTCGCGCTTGCCGCGGCCGAGGGCGATGCGGCCGAGGCCGTTCCCACCGCGGACGGCGTCGTCGTCACGCGGCGCGGGCTTTCGCTGATGCAGGGCGTCGCGGGTCCCCCGCAGGCGATGCTGGATGCGTGGAACGAGTTGCTGGTCGGTGCGCTCGCGGCCCATGACCGCTTCGCGCGGATCGAGCGCATCGGCCCGCTCGCCTGGCGGGTGACAACCGTCGATTGAAGGGGCGGGGGGCGGTGAGCGCGGTGCGCTCATCCGCGCGGTTTTTGTTGCGAAGGCCGTTGCGGCGGGCGCAGCGTTTCCGATGCCGGGATGAACTCCACGCAGGGAGGCGCTGCATGGCACAGCAGACGAAATGGAGCCTGAAGGGCGACTACTTCGAGAACTGCAACTGCGACCTGCTCTGCCCGTGCCTGTTCTCGGCCGCTCCGCCGATGACGTCGAAGCCGAGCCACGGAACCTGCGACGTCGCGATCGCCTTCCACATCGACAAGGGCTCCTATGACGGCGTGGTGCTCGATGGCCTGAACGTCGCTGTCATCGGCCATGCGCCGGGCCCGATGGCCGAGGGCAACATGACCTTCGCCGCCTACATCGACGAGCGTGCGGATGAACGCCAGACCGAGGCCCTCGGGGCGATCTTCAGCGGTGCCGAAGGCGGCCCGATGGCGGCCTTCGCGCCGCTGGCGAGCCAGCATCTCGGCGTGAAGAAGGTGCCGATCCGCTACACCATCGAGGGCAAGACGCGCTCGGCCGAGATCCCGAACATCCTGCGCATGGGCGTCGCGCCGCTGCCGACGCTGCATGAGGGCGGCGAGATCTGGACCACTGCCGGGCATCCGGTCGCGCCCGACCGCCTGGCGCTGGCGGTCGGCCAGGCCGGCATGAGCTACGCGGACCACGGCATGACCTGGGACAATTCGGGCAGGAACGGCCATTACGCGCCGATCGCCTGGTCCAACTGATCCATCGCGCCGGCCGTCGCTCCGGCGCGCGGGACATCCGCCATGGCCGAACGACCGACCGCTCCGCAGCAGGCCGTCCTGCTGGCCGTGCTCATCCTCGTCGCCGCGGCCTGCTGGGCGTGGCTGCTCGCCATGGGCCGCGCCGCGGGCGCGATGGACATGGCGGCGATGGCGCGGCCGACCATGGGGATGGGCTGGGTGCTCTTC
>JAFADX010000378.1 GCA_023424475.1 Pseudomonadota bacterium | reverse complement strand
GCCGCGACCCCCGCGGACGGCAGCACCTGCGCGCGCGGCACGGTCTGCCGGTCGGGCGGCGGCCCGCCTGCGGCAAGCAGGACCACTGCTCCCGCCAGGCAGGAAAGGCGGGCGACCTTGGACGAACGAATTGGCATTGAGTCAGGCCCTGCTCGGAATGATTGACGCCGTAGGGCCGTCGCCGGCCGATTGCAACCTTGGGGGGCTCAAGCCCCGCGGGCCTCCCGCACCACCCGGGCCAGCGCCCGCAGCAGGTCCCGCGCCGCCCTCACGCGCTGCGGCAGGTCCATCTCCCGCAGCAGCGCGAGCTTGTGGTCTGGCCGCAGCTTCACGGCGCCCTTCTGCGACTGTACCCAGCCGACGAGGCCGCCCGGATTCGCGAAGCGGTTGCCCCGGAAGGAGAGCACGACGCCCTTCGGCCCGGCATCCAGCTTCTCGACCCCCGCCTCGCGGCACAGCCGCTTGATGGCGACGACCTGCAGCAGGTTCTCGACCTCGGTCGGCACCGGGCCGAAGCGGTCGGCGAGTTCGGCGCCCATGGCATCCGTCTCGGCGTCCGAGGCGAGTGCGCCGATCCGGCGATAGAGGCCGAGCCGCACCGGCAGGTCCGTCACATAGGTCTCGGGGATCAGCACCGGCAGGCCGAGATTGATCTGGGGCGTCCAGTCGCGCTCGGATTCGGCCTCACCCTTCCCCTGCCCCGCCCTGATGTCGGCAACCGCTTCCTCGAGCATCTGCTGGTAGAGCTCGATGCCGACCTCGCGGATCTGGCCCGATTGTTCCTCGCCCAGCAGGTTGCCGGCGCCACGGATGTCGAGGTCGTGGGAGGCCAGCGTGAAGCCCGCGCCGAGGTTGTCGAGCGTCTGCATGACCTCGAGCCGCTTCTCGGCAGCGGCCGAGAGGCGATGCGACTGCGGCCAGGTCAGGTAGGCATAGCCGCGCAGCTTCCCGCGCCCGACGCGCCCGCGGAGCTGATAGAGCTGCGCCAGGCCGAACATGTCGGCACGATGGATCAGCAGCGTGTTCACGGCAGGCATGTCGAGCCCGCTTTCCACGATGTTGGTGGACAGCAGGATGTCGTGCCGGCCGTCGCCGAACTCGGTCATCACCCGTTCGAGCTCGGTCGGCGAAAGCCGCCCATGCGCCTGCACCACGCGCGCCTCCGGCACGATCTCGGCGAGGCGCTCGGCAACCCTGGACATGTCCTCGATGCGCGGCACCACGCAGAAGACCTGGCCGCCGCGGAAGCGCTCGCGCTGGATCGCCTCGCGGATCACCACGCTGTCCCAGGGCATGATGAAGGTGCGCACGGCCAGGCGATCGACCGGCGGCGTGGCGATGACGCTCATCTCCCGCACGCCGGTCAGCGCCAGTTGCAGCGTGCGCGGGATGGGCGTCGCGGTGAGCGTCAGCACGTGCACGTCGGCCTTGAGCGACTTCAGCGCCTCCTTGTGCTTGACGCCGAAATGCTGCTCCTCGTCCACGATCACGAGGCCGAGGTCGGCGAACCCGACGCCCTTCGCAAGCAGCGCATGGGTGCCGACGACGATGTTGATCCCGCCCGACCTCAGCCCCTCGCGCACCTGCGCCGCGTCCTTGGCGGTGACCATGCGCGAGAGCTGCGCGACCTTCACCGGGAAGCCCTCGAAGCGCGCGGCGAAGATGCGCGCCTGCTGGCGCGCGAGCAGCGTCGTCGGCACCACCACCGCGACCTGCGCCCCGGACATCGCCACCACGAAGGCCGCGCGCAGCGCCACCTCGGTCTTGCCGAAGCCGACATCGCCGCAGATCAGCCGGTCCATCGGGCGGCCGGCCGAGAGATCCTCCAGCACGTCGGCGATGGCGCGCGCCTGGTCCTCGGTCTCGGCAAAGGGGAAGCGGGCGCAGAACTCGTCCCACACGCCCTCGGGCGGGGTCGCCAGCACGCCGTCCTTCATGCGGCGCAGCGCGGCGGTGCGGATCAGCTCGCCCGCCATGTCGCGGATGCGCGACTTGGCCTTGGCCTTGCGGTTCTGCCAGGAGACGCCGCCGAGCCTGTCCAGCGCGACGCCCGCCGTCTCGGTGCCGAAGCGGGACAGGATCTCGATGTTCTCGACCGGCACGAAGAGCCGGTCGCCGCCGTCATAGGTCAGGCGCAGGCAGTCATGCGGCGCGCCGCTGACCTCGATGGTGACGAGGCCCTCGTAGCGCCCGATGCCGTGGTCCTGGTGCACCACCAGGTCGCCCTCGGCGATCTCGGTGGCGTCGGCGATGAACTGGTCGGCGCGGCGGCGGCGGCGCGGCGGGCGGGCGATGCGCTCGCCCAGGACGTCCTGTTCCGCGGTGACGCAGATTCCCTCGGCGACGAAGCCGCGCTCGAGGCCCATCACCACGAGGGCGACGACGCCGTCGGGCATCCCCCGGGCAGCCTTCCAGTCCTCTGCGGGCGCGGCCGCGACGCCGTTCTCGCGCAGAAGGTTCGCCATGCGCTCGCGCGAACCCTTCGACCAGGCCGCGAGGAGCGGCCGCCGCCCCGCCTTCAGCTGCCCGCCCGCCAGGGCGGCATAGGCGGCAAAGACGTTCTCCCCCGCTACCCGGGCATCGGTCAGCAACGGCCCCGGCCGGCCGCCGGCCTCGATGCCCTCGGCGCCATCGGCCCTGGCGAAGGGCGTGAACTGAAGCACGGGTCCGACGGAAAGCATCGCATTCCAGGCCGCGCGGTCGAGGTGCAGCGTCTCGGGCGGCGCGGGACGGTAGGGCACCTCGCCCTCGCTCACGCGCACCGGGACGCGCCGGGCCTGGTAGTGGTCGGCGACCATCTCGAAGCGCGCGGTCGCCACGTCCTCGGCCTGGTGGTCGAGGCTGACCGAGGCATCCGGCGCATAGTCGAGCAGCGTCGCCATGTGGTCGTGGAACAGCCCGGCCCAGTGTTCCATGCCGGGATGCTTCCGGCCCGCGCTGACCGAGACGTAGAGCGGATCCTCGGCCGCCGCAGCGCCGAAGAGGTCGCGGTAGGCGGTGCGGAAGCGCGAACGGGAGTCCTCGTCGAGGAACACCTCCCCGACCGGGCGGAGCCGCAGTTCCGGCACGACCTTGCCGCTGCGCTGGCTCGCCGTGTCAAAGCGTCGCATGTCCTCGATCTCGTCGCCGAACAGATCGAGGCGGATGGGATCCGGTTCGCCGGCCGGGTAGAGGTCCACGATGCCGCCGCGCACCGCGTATTCGCCATGCTCCATCACCGTGCCGGTGCGGTGGTAGCCATTGGCCTCCAGGAAGGCGGTCAGCATCTCGGGCTGCACGCGGCCGCCCTTCTTCAGGTGCAGGGTCGCGCCGCGAAAGGTTCCGGGCGGCGGCACCTTCTGGGCGAGCGCGTTGACCGTGGTCAGCAGGATGCGCGGCCGCGCGGGCGGTTCGAGCAGCCGCGTCAGCGTCGCGACGCGCTCCGCGACGATCTCCGGGTTGGGCGAGACGCGGTCGTAGGGCAGGCAGTCCCAGGCCGGGAAGCGCAGCACCTCGACCTCGGGGGCGAAGAAGCCGATCGCCTCCGCCATGCGGGCCATGCGGGCGTCGTCGCGGCAGACATGCACGACCGGGGCGTCGGTCTCCGCCCGGCGGCGGCAGAGAAGAAGGGCGTCGAAGCCTTCGGGGGCGCCGTAGACTTGGACCGTCCTCACCGCTCCGCCCCCGGCGGCACGCCATAGCCCGTGCGGCCGCATTCCTCGGCCATGCGGCGAAGCATGGGCGTGGCGGCCTCGGGCGGAATGGGGCGGCGGCCCGAGAGCCAGTCGGCGAGGTCCACGTCCCAGTGTTCCAGCACCGCTTCGATCTCGTCGAGCTCGGCTTCCGAGAAGGCGGCGATGTTGCGGGTGACGAAGCCGCCGATCATGAGGTCGGCTTCCTTGGTGCCGCGGTGCAGCGCACGGAAGACGAGCCGGCGGCGACGCGCGTCGAGGTCCTGGGGTTCGGGCATGGCTTCGATGCTGGCATATAAAGGCCGATGGGAATCGTGTCAGCCCGACCCGATGCGACTTTGCCGCAGGGCGCCGATGCACTGGCGCCGCTGATGGCGCCGCTCGCCGGCCTGAAGGGCGTCAAGGAGGCCGAGGCCCGGCTGATCGCCAGGGCGGCCGGCGGGCCGCGGGTGCTCGACCTGCTGCTGCACCTGCCCGAACGCTACCTGGTCCGCCGCCGGATCGACCGCCCGTCCCAGGCGCCGGCCGAGGGCGAGGTGCTGGTCCAGGTCGTGGTCGGTTCCCACAAGGCGGCCCGCTCGGCCCAGGGGCGCCCCTATGTCCGGGTGCGCTGCGAGGCCGGCGGCGAGCCGCTCACCGCCTACCTGATGAACTGGCAGAAGGCCTGGGCCGAGAAGGCGCTGCCCGCCGGTGCGACACGATGGTTCGCCGGCGTGCTCAAGGCCGAGGGCGAGGACCATGTCATCGTCAACCCGCAGATGTCCGTGCGGGAGGACGGGATCCCCGCCCTTCAGCCCATCTGGCCGCTGACCGGCAGGCTGACGCTGCCGCAGGTGACACGGGCCATGGATGCGGCGATCGCCCTGCTGCCGGACCTGCCGGAATGGCAGGATGCGCCGCTGCTGCGGCGGGAAAGGTGGCCCGGCTTCGCCCCCGCCCTGCGCGCCATTCAGGCCCCCGCCGCGGAGCCGGGCGAGGAGCCGCGGCGTCGCCTGGCCTATGATGAGCTGCTGTCCGGCCAGATCGCGCTCGGCCTGGTGCGGCGGCGGTCGCGCGAGCGGCCCGGCCGGCCCCTCGCCGGCGACGGGTCGCTGCGCGCCAGGGCGCTCGCCGCCTTCGGCTTCCCGCCGACGGAGGCGCAGCGCCAGGCCATGGCCGAGATCGGTGCCGACCTCGCCGCGCCCCGCCGGATGCTGCGGCTGCTGCAGGGCGATGTCGGCGCCGGCAAGACGCTCGTCGCGGTCATGGCGATGCTCCATGCCGCGGAAGCCGGTGCCCAGGCAGCACTGATGGCGCCGACCGAACTGCTGGCGCGCCAGCATCTGCGGACCTTCCTGCCGCTCTGCCAGGCGGCCGGCGTGCCTGTCGCGCTGCTGACCGGCAGCGTGAAGGGCAAGGAGCGCAGGCGCGTGCTGGCCGGCCTGGCGGATGGCTCCATCCCGCTGGTCCTCGGCACCCATGCGCTGTTCCAGGAAGGCGTCGCGTTCCAGGATCTCGCCCTCGCCGTGGTGGACGAACAACATCGCTTCGGCGTCGCCCAGCGCCTGATGCTCGCCGAGAAGGGCCCAAGGGACGGTAAGCCGGTGGACATGCTGGTGATGACCGCGACACCCATCCCGCGCACGCTGCTGCTGACGCAGTGGGGCGAGATGGCGGTCAGCCGCCTGGCCGGCAAGCCGCCAGGCCGCCAGCCCATCACCACCCGCGTCGTCGGCCAGGACCGGCTGCCCGAGATCGTCGCCCGCCTCGGCGAGGCGATCGGCCGCGAGGAGCGTGCCTATTGGGTGGTGCGCGCCATCACCGGGTCCGAGCGCGACGATTCCGTCGCCGCGGAGGACCGCTTCGCCGACCTCTCCGCCCGCTTCCCGGGGCAGGTGGGCCTCGCCCACGGGCTGCAGGACATCAGGGTGCGCGAGGCCGCGCTCGCCGACTTCGCCGCCGGCCGGACGAAGATCCTGGTCGCGACCACCGTGATCGAGGTCGGCGTCGACGTGCCGGAGGCGACGATCATGCTCATCGAGCAGGCGGAACGCTTCGGCCTTGCCGCGCTTCACCAGTTGCGCGGGCGGGTCGGGCGCGGCTCGCGGCCCTCCTCCTGCCTGCTCGTCCATTCGCCGGGGCTGACGGAAGGCGAGAAGCGCCGGCTGCTGGTGCTGCGCGACTCCGAGGACGGCTTCGAGATCGCCGAGGAGGATCTCCGCGCCCGCGGCGGCGGGGATGCCCTTGGCGCCCGTCAGGCGGGCCTGCCCGGCGCCCGGCTGCTCGACCCGCGCGAGGACCCGGAGGAATATGGCCGCCTCGTCGGCATCGCCCACCGCGACGCCGAGCTGCTGCTGGAAAAGGATCCCGCGCTCGCCGGCAGCCGCGGCCGGGCGGCCCGCCTGCTGCTCGCGCTGTTCGGCCACGACCTGAGCATGGCCCCGCTCGACGCCGGCTGACGTTGCAGACCGTAACCGGCCGGGGGGTTGCATCCCCGCCCGGCCCGCGCCAAACCGCCCGACGCCCGCTACGGGACATCATTTCGGGAGACCGGCATTGGCCGCGCTGATCGAGATCGAGCGCCTCACCAAGCGTTTCGGCGCCTTCACGGCCGTGGACGACGTTTCGTTCTCGGTCGATCGCGGGGAGGTCGTGGGCTTCCTCGGGCCCAACGGCGCCGGCAAGTCGACGACCATGAAGATGCTGGCGGGCTTCGTGACGCCCACCGCCGGCACCGCGCGCATCTGCGGGCAGGACGTGGTGGATTCGCCTGTCGCGGCCAAGCGCAGCCTCGGCTACCTGCCCGAAGGCGCGCCGACCTACCCCGAGATGACCGTCACCGCCTTCCTGCGCTTCGTCGCCCGCATCCGCGGCTACCGCGGCGGCGAGGCGGGCGACCGCGTCGCGGCGGCGATGGACCTGACGCAGTTGCAGGGCGTGCGGCTGCAGCCGATCGAAACCCTTTCCAAAGGCTTCAAGCGCCGCGTCGGCCTCGCGCAGTCGCTGCTGCACGATCCGCCCGTGCTGGTGCTGGACGAACCGACCGACGGCCTGGACCCCAACCAGAAGCACGAGGTCCGCGAGCTGATCCGCCGCATGGCGCCAGACAAGGCGATCCTGATCTCGACCCATATCCTCGAGGAGGTCGACGCCGTGTGCAGCCGCGCAATCATCATCGCGCGCGGCAAGGTGCTGGCGGATTCCCCGCCCTCGGCGCTGGTCGCCCCGGGCAAGTCGCTCGAGGCCGTCTTCCGTGCCCTCACCGCGGCACCGGCGGAGGCGGCCTGATGGGCGGCACCCTCACCGTCGCGCGGCGGGAGCTCGCGGGCTACTTCGCCACTCCCGTCGCCTATGTCTTCATCGTCATCTTCCTGATGATGGCGGGCGCACTGACCTTCACTCTGGGCGGCTTCTTCCAGCGCGGCCAGGCGGACCTCTCGCCCTTCTTCAACTTTGTGCCCTGGCTGTTCCTGTTCCTGGTGCCGGCGCTGACCATGCGCCTCTGGGCGGAGGAACGGCGGCTCGGGACGATCGAGCTGCTGCTGACGCTGCCGCTGCCGCAATGGCAGGCGGTGCTCGGCAAGTTCCTCGCCGCCTGGGCCTTCTGTGCCATCGCGCTGCTGCTGACCTTCCCGCTGGTGCTGACCGTCAACTACCTCGGCCGGCCGGACAACGGCGTGATCGCGGCGGGCTATGCCGGCTGCCTGCTGGTGGCCGGCGCCTACCTCGCGGTGGGTGCCGCGATGTCGGCCATGACCAAGAACCAGGTCATCGCCTTCGTGCTCGCCGTCGCGGTCTGCTTCCTGTTTGCCGCCGCGGGCAGCCCGGTGGTGACGGAGTTCCTCTCCCAGCGCCTGCCGGTGCTCGCCGAACTGGCGCGCAGCATCTCCCTGATCGAGCGGTTCAACAGCCTGACGCGCGGGGTCATCGCGCTGCGCGACCTCGTCTTCTTCGCCTCCTTCATGGGCTTCTTCCTCTTCCTGAACGCGGTGGTGATCGACCACCGGAAGGCGGACTGAGCGATGAGCGGCAGCACCTCCCCCCGTCCCGGCTCGCGCCGGCTCTGGTCCTCGGCGCTCGGGCTGATCGCCGCCGCGGCGCTCGCGGTCGGCGTCAACATGCTGGCCGACCGGCTCGCCCCGCGGGCGCGCCTCGACCTCACGCAGCAGCACCTCTACACGCTGTCCGACGGCACGCTCTCCGTCCTGCGCGGGCTGCACGATCCCGTCACGCTGCGCCTGTTCTATTCGCGCCGCCTTGGCGCCGCGGTGCCGGCCTACGGCTCCTACGCCGAGCGCGTGCGCGCCATGCTCGACGAATACGTCGCGCGCTCCGGCGGCAAGGTGCGGCTCGAGGTCTTCGACCCCGAGCCCTTCAGCGAGACCGAGGACCGCGCCCTCGCCTTCGGCCTGCAGGGCGTGCCCGTCGACCAGTCCGGCGAGCAGATCTATTTCGGCCTTGCCGGCGTGAACCTGCTGGACGACGAGCGGACCATCCCCTTCTTCCAGCCGGACCGCGAACGCTTCCTCGAATTCGACCTCACCCGGCTGATCTACGAGCTGTCGAACCCGACCCGTCCCGTGGTGGGCGTCATGTCGAGCCTGCCGCTGAACGGCGACCCGCGCATGATGATGATGATGCGCGGCAGCCCGCAGGCGCAGCCTTATGCCGTCATGCAGTCGCTGCGGCAGTTCTTCACCGTGCAGGACGTGCCCGTCGACAGCCAGAGCATCCCTGACGCGGTGCAGGTGCTGATGGTGGTGCATCCGCAGAACCTCTCGGATGCGGCGCAATACGCCATCGACCAGTTCGTCATGCGCGGCGGCAAGCTGATCGTCTTCGTCGATCCGCATTCCGAGGGCCAGGCGATGCGCCCCGGCCCCGGCGGCCAGCCGCCGACCAACACGGCCTCCAACCTCGACCGCCTGCTGAATGCCTGGGGCGTCGAGACGCCGCACGACAAGGTGGTCTTCGACCTGCGCGGCGCCTGGCGCGTCCGGGCCAACCCGAGCGACCGCGTGCAGGCGGTGGACTACGTCGCCTGGTTCAACCTGCAGGGTGATTCCATCAGCGACGCCGAGGTCGCGACGGCGCAGCTCAACCAGGTCACGGTCGCCTCCGCCGGCGAGATCCGCAAGCGGGAGGGCGCGGGCATCGAGTTCGTGCCGCTGCTGCGCAGCAGCGACCGCGCGATGATGGGCGCGGTGAACCTGGTGCGGGAGAATCCCGACCCGGCACGCATCCTCGCCGACTTCCATGCCGACGGGCAGCGCCACGTCATCGCCGCCCGGCTGCGCGGGACGCTGAATTCCGCCTTCCCCGACGGCGCGCCGCCGGCGCCGCAGGGAAGCCAGCGCCCGGCCGACTTCCCCGCCCACCGCGCCCATACCGAGGGCGCGGCGAACATCGTCGTCGTCGCCGATGCCGATATCCTGGAGGACCGCTTCTGGGTCCGCGTGCAGGACTTCTTCGGCCAGCAGGTGGCGACGCCCTTCAGCGACAACGGTGCGCTGGTGGCCAACCTCGCCGATACGCTTTCGGGCGGGGACGCGCTGATCTCGCTGCGCTCGCGCGGCGACTCGCTGCGCCCCTTCACGGTGGTCGAGGATATCCGCCGCGACGCCGACGCCCGCTTCCGCCAGACCGAGCGCGAACTGCAGCAGCGCCTGCAACAGACCGAGCGCCGCCTGCGCGAACTGCGCCAGGGCCAGGGCGGCGAGCGCGGCCAGGCGGGCGGTGCCGTCATCACCCCCGAGCAGCGCGCCGAGATCGACGCCGCGCGGGCGCAGATCCTGCAGACCCGGCGGCAGCTCCGCGCCGTGCAGCTCGACCTGCGCCGCGACATCGAGCGGATGGAGACCTGGACCAAGGCGCTGAACATCGCTGCGGTGCCGGTGCTGCTCGCCTTCTTCGCCATCGGCCTCGGCATCGCGCGGGCGCGCCGGCGCGCTTCGGCGCGGTCCTGAGGAGGAGAGATCATGCAGCGTCGCACCCTCCTCCTCCTCAGCGCCGCCGCCGTCGCGAGCATCGGCGGTGCCCTGCTGCTCAAGCCCGCCGACACGCCGCCCACGGTGCCCGGGACCGGCACGCTGGCCTTTCCCGGCCTCGCCCAGCGCCTGCAGGGCGCGGCGCGGATCGAGGCGAAGCGCCATGACGGCACGCTGGAACTGACCCGCCGGGGCGAGACCTGGGTGCTGCCCTCCAAGGGCGGCTATCCGGCCCGCCAGGACAAGGTGCACGAGCTGCTCGCCGGCCTGACCGAGCTGCGCCTGACGGAACGCCGCACCTCCGATCCGGCCCTGCTGGGCCGCCTCGGCGTCGACGACCCGAGCCATGAGGGCTCGACGGCGACGCTGCTGCGCATACTCGACGCAGAAGGCGGCGTGATCGCCGAGCTGGTGATCGGCCGCCGCCGCGTCCGCACCCAGGGCAACGTGCCGGAAAGCGCCTTCGTGCGCCGGCCCGACGAGACCCAGGCCTGGCTGGCCGAGGGCCGCATCCCGGTCGATGCCGATCCGCAGCTCTGGATCGACCGCGACCTCGCGAACCTGCCGCGCGAGCGCGTCCGGCGCGTGACGATCTCCCGCACCGGGGAACCCCGGTTGGTGCTGGCGCGCACGGAAGGCCCGGACGGCAAGCTTGAGGTCACGACGCCGGCCGAGCATCCGCCGATGGAGGACAGCAGCCTCGACGAAGTGGGCCGCGCCTTCGAGTTCCTCACCTTCCTCGACGTGAAGCCCGAGGCGAAGATCCCCGGCGAGCCGCTGGGCGAGAGCCGCTTCGAGCTGACCGACAACCTCGCCATCACCGTGCGCGTCCGCAAGGACGGCGAGGCGGTCTGGGTGGCGCTCGCCGCCGAGGGCGACGACGAGGCAGCGCGCTTCAACGCCCGCTGGCGCGGCTGGGCCTACCAGGTCGGCCAGTGGAAGGAGAAGGCCTTCGTGCCGCTGCTGGCCGACCTGCGCCACCAGGAGGAGCCCGCGGCCGGCCAGCAGCCGGCGCGGGAGGAAGAGACCGCGCCCCAGGCCCCGGCGGCGACCCAGGCGCCCGCCGCCGCGCAGCCTGACGC
>JAFADX010000360.1 GCA_023424475.1 Pseudomonadota bacterium | reverse complement strand
CGCGGTGTTCCCTGGTAGGGTTGGGTTGTCGAGACCTTCAACCTGAACCTTGGAGCCATCACGATGGCCGACGACACGATGGCGCTGCGCGGGCTTTTGGAGAAGTCCTCGGATGCCGACTTGCTGCGCGAGATGATCGGCTTTGCCGCCCAGCGCCTGATGGAACTGGAGACGGAGGCGCTGTGCGGCGTCGCCTCGTCTCGGCCTGGATCGGCACCGCCTTCGCCGAGGCCGACGCACCGGCCGCCCATGCCCAGTGGCGCCGCGTCGCTGACCAGCTCCGCCCCAGGGTGCCCAAGCTCGCCGCCTTGATGGACGAGGCCGAGGGCGATGTCCTCGCCTACATGGACTTCCCCCGCGAGCACCGGGCCAAGCTGCACAGCACCAACCCGATCGAGCGCCTCAACGGCGAGATCAAGCGCCGCACCGACGTCGTCGGCATATTCCCCAACGAGGCCGCCATCACCCGGCTGATCGGCGCCATTCTCCTCGAGCAGTCCGACGAGTGGGCCACACAGCGCTCCCGCTACATGACACTGGAAACCATCGGCGCCGTCAGCGACAATCCCCCTGTCAGCCTGCCCGCCGTGGCCGCCTGACACGGCGGTCAAGCCCGCCAGGAAACGCCGCTCCTACACCACGCGGCGGGACACGATCCTGCGCAGCGCGTAGAGGCTGCGACTGACGGAGTGCTGGACGTGGCGGTTTCGCTTGGTCGGTATCTCTGGCACGGCGCCGCGGTCACGCAGGTCGCGCCGGATCAGGTCGCTGTCGTAGCCCTTGTCAGCGAGCATGATGGCCGGGTCGCTGTCACGCACCTGCGCACCGCCCTGGAGCGCCGCACCATTCCTAGCAGCCGACGGCCGAACGGCACACCGCGCCTGCCTCGCACCAGCACCAAGCAGGAGGTGGTCCTAGCACTGCTGCGCCGCCCGGAGGGCGCGACGATCGCCCAGGTGTGCAACGACGCCCATCTGTATCTGCTCTGCACGGCGATGAACCTCCGCCGTGCCAAACGACTGCTTGCCTGACAGGAGCGCTGCGCCCGCCGCGTGACCGCTGGGCATCAACACCCTCGCCCAGGCCGCTTCCAGGTCGCCTGCACCGCTCCATCACCCAATCAGGCGGTTTTCGCAGAGGTCTCTGTTGGCACCAGTAAGATATTTGTTCCGCCCACAAGAAGCAGTTTCGATGAGTGCATCGTGCTGCGATAGAACAATAACTATATCAATCTAGTATGGATGATGAGTCATCAATGCCCGCCCGTCCGCCGAGGTCGGAAATCCGCCTGTGTATATGCTTGCTGATGGCCGATGCGCGGTCATCGCACGCAACCCGACGACCATGCGGATCCATCAATGTCGACGACCCAAGAACCCCTCGCGGTCACCTACCGTGCGCTGGGAGATCTCAAGCCCCACCCGCGCAACGCGCGCACCCACAGCCCGAGGCAGATCCGTGAGATCGCGGCCAGCATCAGGGCCTTCGGTTTCCTCATTCCCATCCTGACCGACGCCAACGGTCAGATCCTGGCCGGCCACGGCCGGCTGCTGGCGGCACAGCATCTGGGTCTGAAGCGGGTGCCGACCATCTCGATTGAGGGGCTCAGCGAGGCTCAGGCCCGCGCCTACATGCTCGCCGACAACAAGCTGACCGAGAAGGCTGGCTGGGACCGGGAGGTCCTCGCCGTGGAGTTCGGCGAGCTGATCGAGATCCTCCCGGTCGACGGTCTCGACCTGAGCATCACTGGCTTCGAGGCGCCGGAGATCGATCTGATCCTTCACGACAGTGCCGATCAGAAGCCCGATCCGGCGGACCGGCCCATGCTGGCCCCAGACGTCCCCACCACGCGTCGCGGCGACTGCTGGATCCTCGGAGAGCACCGCCTTCTCTGCGGTGATGCGCGCATGGTGGAAGACATCAGTCGGCTGATGAAGGGCGAGCGTGCCCGCAGCACCTTTACCGACCCGCCCTACAATGTCCGCATCGCCGGCCACGTGCAGGGCCGGCGTGGCAAGACCCGGCATGCCGAGTTTGCCATGGCCTCAGGCGAGATGTCCGACGCTGCCTTCGAGGCCTTCCTGCGCGACTGCCTGACCCGGATCCAGGGCGTCTCATTGGATGGCGCGGTTGCCTATGTCTGCATGGACTGGCGCCATATCGGTGTCCTCGACCGGGTCGGGCGCGAGGTGTTCGGCGACCTCAAGAACCTGGTGGTGTGGAACAAGACCAGCCCGGGACAGGGGAGCTTCTATCGCAGCCAGCATGAGCTGATCGGTGTGTTCAAGGTCGGCGAGGGCAAGCCGATCAACACTTTCGGTCTGGGGGCGACCGGGCGGATGCGCAGCAATGTCTGGACGTACCCCGGGGTGAACAGCTTCGGGGCCGACCGGGCGAAGGCGCTCGCGATGCACCCGACGGTGAAGCCGTTGGCGCTGGTCGCCGATGCGCTGCGGGATAGCAGCCTCAAGGGCGACATCGTGCTGGATCTGTTTGGCGGATCCGGCACGACGCTGCTGGCCGCCGAGAAGATCGGCCGGCGGGCGCGGGTGATGGAGATCGAGCCGCGCTATGTCGACGTCGCCATGGCGCGCTGGCAGGCCTACACGAAGAAGGAGGCGATGCTGGCGGAGGACGGCCGGACCTTCGCCGAGGTGCGGGCGCAGCGGATGGAAACCTCCACCGAGGAGGTTCCAGCCACGCCTGCCGCGCGCACCCGGAGGGCCCGATCGAGAGGGTGAGGGTGCCAGGTAGGTCGAGGATCGCTCTCAACTCCTCCGCCGCGCCAGCAGGCGTGCCGCGAGGTCGGGAATGTCGACCGGCCAGTAGGTCGCCGGTCGCGGGTGCACCGCGCCCGCGGCTGCCGTGGGCCGGCAGGCCAGCACCGGTCCGATCCATCGCGCCGGCCAGGCCGATCGCCCGGCGGCCGCGCCGAGCAGGGCGCCTGCAATCGCCGCATTGGTGTCGGTGTCGCCGCCCTGTCCGACGATGGTGACCAGGGCCTGCTCGACGTCGGTCCCGCGAACCAGGGGCCGAAACGCATGCTGCAGGGCGATGAGCACCCAGCCCTGCTGCTCCATGGCGTCCGGCAGGGGCGCGCCGCCGCAGGCCGCGCGCAGGGCTTCACGCACCGCCGCGCTACCCTCGGCCGCGTCCAGCGCAGCATCGACCATGGCGCCGCGGTCCCCGCCCGCGACACCGGTCGCGATGGCCGCCGCCATGGCGGCACAGGCGGCCGCGCAGACCGGGTGGGGGTGGGTCAGCCGGGAATCCTCCGCCGCCGTTGCTGCAGCCTCCGCGGGGCTGCGCGCCCAGATGCCAATCGCGGCGATGCGCATCAGCGAGCCATTGGCCTGGCTGACGAGGTTGGCCGCCAGTCGCGCCGCGGCCGCCCGTTGCCCGGCCGGCGCTGTCCCCGCGGCCCTCAGCGCTCGCGCGGTCGCGGTCCCCATGTCGAAGGGCCCCGACCGATACCAGTGCGCATAGGCCGTCACGACATCCTCGGGGTCGTAGCTGTCGGCATCGGCGAGGACACGCGCGAGCGCCAGGGCCAGTTCGGTGTCATCGGTCGGCTGGCCGGCGAGGGTGTTCCAGGTGCCGCCATCGACGAGGTCACGCACCCCGTCGAGATAGCGCCGCCGTATGTCGGCGGGGCTCTGAAACTCGACCAGGGCGCCGAGGGCATCGCCGATCGCCTGTCCCAGCAGGCAGCCCTGGGCGCGGTCGAGCATCACGTCGTGGTCTGCCATAGTGCGTGCCGCCGTCGATTCCGGTCCCGCTAAGATCCGGATTGACCATGCCCCGCGGCCGGAACGTTGGGGAGAGGCTCCTCCTGCGTCCCCGGCCCGTCGCTGACCCAGACGATGTCCTCGAGGCCCGAGGTGAAGCGGTCCCGGCGGAAGGGCACCGCGCCGGAGAAGTCCGGCATGATCCTCCCCTCGATCAGCGCCGCAGCGCAGGCGTAGTGCCAATTGGTGCGTTGGGTGGTGACAAAGGCCTGAGTAGCGCAGCCCGGCAGGTTCGGCACCACAGGGTCCGGCCCGAGCTGGGGATAGAACACCAGCCGGCGCCCGCCATAGGTGGCGGTAAGGTGCTCGAAGAGCGGCAGGTAGGCCCGGCCCCCGAGGAAGACCAGATCGGGCTCAGGTGGCTCCCACAGGACGCCGGCGACCCCGTCCCGGTAGCCCGCAATGCCCCGGCGGCGGTGGAACGGCGCGGCGCTGGCGGCGAAGGCGATGTCGTAGGCCGGCAGCCGCCAGTCGGAGCGGACCAGCCCCCAGCCGGCCGAGAGGATGAACACCTGCTCCACCCCGAACCGCGCGGTCAGCGCGCGATAGATCCGGGGGCTGTAGAGCTCCCCCGCCGGCATCAGACCCCAGGGGTAGGTTGCCCCCGGGGCGTTCTCGGCCGCGACGCGGTCCCGCCAGGTCAGGCCTGGCTGGTCCGAGGGGTCGTCCGGGTGGGCGTAGAGGACGCCTTGCTCCGGCGGTGCCAGGGCGGGATCGGCGACGAAGGCGACCTTACGGCCATCGACGGTGTGGAAGGTACCGGCGTTCCGGTCCTTGGTGGCAGCGCATTGGATGACCACGCGCATCTCAGCGGACCCCCGCGACCAGCTAGGCAAGGCGGTCGAGGAAGGCGGGATCCCAGGCCTCGCCGACATGGCGGACGTTCCACAGGCCGGAGGCCCGCACGGCCGTCGCTGGGGCATGCCGGCCAAGCCAGGCCGGAGAGGGTGGATCGAGGCGACGGGCCGCGGGACTGCTGAGCAGGGCGATGGCGTTGCGCTCGATCAGCCCGCGCTCGCTGTCGGGCCCGGCCGCATCCTCGACCGGCAGCCAGAGGAAAGGCATGGCGCCGATGTGCTGGCTGACCAACGCCTCGACAGCGCGTTCAGCCGCACGCTGCGTGGCAGGGGCGCTGCTGCCCTGGAGCCAGCCGGGGACCGCCGGCACCTTGCCGGCGGCCATGAGGGCGGCGCCGACATGACGACGGAAGATCGAGGTGCGCTGGTTGCCGCCGCTCTCGGAGCCGCGGTGGTTGGCGAGGCGGGAGCGCAGCGTGCTGCGGCTGCCGGCGGTGAGGCCGTGGGTGCCGATGCGCACGACCCTGGGCCCGGTGCCGGAGCCGGCGCGGTACTCACCCGCCTCGAAGAAGACGTAGACGCCGCGGCGGGCGCCGAGGGCGGGGGGAAGGCCGTCGCGGAGGTACGACATCCCGCCTGAGCTGGCGCGGAGATCGTCGAGGATGGCGTAGAGGCGCTGCAGAGCGGCGAGGGCGTCGGCGTCGCCGGGGTCACCCGAGGTGGCGGGGAGATGTGGGCTGGATGAGGGGCTCGCGGGCGGGTCGGGGGCGTGGTCGGTGCGCATGGCGGGTCCTGGCGGGTGTGAGACTTATAGGATGCAGTCTGGGCGGCGTGCGGCCGGAGTAAGACGCAGGAGCCTGGCTGACGGGGACCGGTATCGCTTGGTGCTCGCGGGGTAGTCGAGTCGAAATGAGACTCATCGTCTGTGGAGGTGCGACCCCCTCCGCGGCTCCCTACTGCGCATGGACATCCGGCGTCGCGTGGGGCGCAATCTGCGCCGGCTGCGCGACGAGCGCGGCCTCAGTCAGGAGGAGCTGGCCTTTGAGGCGGAGCTCCACCGGACGTACATCAGCGGGGTGGAGCGGGGGATCCGGAACCCGACCATCGAGGTGCTGGCGAAGATCGCTGAGGCGCTGGGGGTTCAGCCGCATCGGCTGCTGGAGCCGCACCAGGCTATCGCGGCGCGGGCGCGCAAGGCGAAGGCGGCGGGGTAGGTCCGGCGCAAATCAGCCGCAGCCGTAGCTGGCGACGCGACCACAAGATCACGATCGCCAGGCTGCGCCTTGACTGGTCCAGGACGGTGTCAGGTCATGTCCGGGCGCGCGCCGCGCGCGGCCGAGCGAGGTGCTACGAACACCACCGCCCGGCCTGACCCTTGGCACGGAGACAAGCCATGCCGCAGGCTGAGCAGCGATTTATCACGTTTCCATGCGGCGCAACGCGGTGTGCTGCGTCGGCAGGACAGCCCGCTCAGCATCACCCCGGCCGCTGAGCATGGCGAAGATCTCGCGTCGGGTCGGCATGGTCGCGGCGCTGCTGGCGGGGGTGCAGCATCCTGCGGCTGTTGCGGCCGCTGCATCTGCCACCGATCCCGACAGCCTGGTCGTCGATCTCGGGCGGCAGCTGCTCGAGATCGTCGCGGAGGAGGAGCGGCTCGTCGCGCCGTACTACCGCCTCGTGCGGTTCAGCTATCCGCCGGATGTCGCCGCCCGGTTGGAGGCTTTGGCGCAGCGGCAGGCGACACTTCGGCATCAGATCGCGGCCCTTCCGGTCACCACGACGGCGGGCCTGCGGACCAAGGCGGGCGTCGTCATGCTGTGGCTGGCGCCCGATGGCGAGGCACCGGCCGATGCAGATGATGCCGACGCCGTGCTGGCGTGGTCGCTGTGCCGCGACCTATTGCTGATCTAGCTACCTCCCGGGAGTGGGTGACTGGCCACGATATGCGTATCGGTGGCACGATTGTCCCGCAGCACCCATCCGGGAAGGAGCAGCGCGACGGAGGGCAGCCCAAGCCGCGCGTTAAACGACGATGGATATCGATGCCCTGCGCCTCTTCGTTGCCGTGGCCGAGCAGGGCAGCATCGCCCGCGCGGCGCGACACATCGGCATCTCACCCTCCCTGGCCAGCCGCCGCATCGCCACGCTGGAAGCCGACATCGGCGCGCGTCTGCTGCTGCGCACCACGCGCAGCCTCGCACCGACGGATGCCGGCGCGGCGCTGCTCGCCTGGGCGCGCGGCGCCGTCACGGAATGGGCACAGCTGCGCGACGAGATCGGGGCGCTGCAGGGGCGCGCGGCGGGGCTGGTGCGTATCGCCACCAATGACTACGCGGCCTCGGCCTATCTGCCGGAAGTCCTCGCCGGCTTCGCCGCGTGGCAGCCGGAGATCCGCATTTCGGTCTCCATCGCACTCGAGCCGATCCGCCTGCTCGACGGCGCCTGCGACCTTGCGATCCATGCCGGGCGGCGGCCCGATGCCGATCTTGTGGGGCGGCGGCTCTATGAGTATCGCCGCCGGTTGGTGGCCTCGCCAGGCTATCTGGCGGCGCACGGCACGCCGGGGAACCCGGCCGAGCTGACGCGGCACCGCTGCCTGACGCACACCGTCAGCGAACCCGGCGAATGGTGTTTCGAGGATGCGGCCGGCGCGATCATCGGCCAGCCGGTGCGCTCGCACACGGCCTGTGACAGTTGGATTATGCTGCGGGAACTCGCCCTGGCCGGAGCGGGTGTCGCCCGCCTCTCGGAATCGCTGGTGCGCGCTCCGATCGCGGATGGGCGCCTGGTCGCGCTGCTGCCGGATTATCGTTCGGTCTATGCCGATGGCGACCCGCCGGCGATGTGGGTGCTCTTCGCGCACCGGCGGCTGCCGCTGCGCACCAGGCTGTTTGCCGACTACGTCGCCGAACGGCTGCTCGCTCAGCACCGCGCCCAACCGGATTGAACGCATTCGTGCAGAATCTGCACGAAGGTCAGTCCGAGCTGAGGGCTGGCTCCGCCACCGCGCCCGGATCAACCTTCCCCCGCCAAGCCATTGAGGGAGAAAGCGGGTGCCGTATCTGGTCGCCGCCGATACGGGCGGAACCTTCACCGACGTCGCCGTCTACGACCCCGAGGCCGGGCGCATCCGCTTCGGCAAGACGCTGACCACCTACGGTAAGCTCGTCGACGGCGTGGTGACGGGCATGCGGGAGGCGGAGGTGGCACCCGCCGCGACGGCCTCGCTGCGGCATGGCACCACCCATGTCATCAACGCCTTCCTGCAGCGGCGCGGCGCGCGCACCGCGCTGGTCGCGACACGCGGCTTCCGCGACGTGCTGGAGATCGGCCGCGGCAACCGGCCGTTACCGTTCGAACTCACCTTCCGACGCGAGCCGCCTCTGGTGCCACGGGCGCTGCGCTTCGAGGTCGCCGAGCGCATCGGCCCGGATGGCAGCGTGATCGAGGCACTCGACGAGGATGATCTCACTGCGCTGGTGCCGTCACTGCGCGACGCGGGAGTCGAGGCGGTCGCCGTCGCCTTCCTCAACGCCTATGCCAATCCGGCGCATGAGGAGCGCGCGGCCGCCCTACTGCGAGCGGCGCTGCCCGGCGTCTACGTCACCAGCGGCACGGCGCTGACGCGCGAATGGTTCGAATACGAACGCAGCGCGACGGCGGCGGCCAATGCCTATGTCGGCCCGGCCATCGCCGCCTATGCCAAGGGCTTCGAAGACCGGCTGGGCAGCGAAGGCTTCGCCGGGACGCTCGCCATGATGGGGTCGAATGGCGGCGTGATGCCCTTCGCGGCCGCGGTGGAGCGGCCCGTCGCGCTGGTGGAATCCGGGCCGATCGGCGGGGTGATCGCGGCGGCGGAGTATGCGCGCGCCCTGGGCCTGCCGCGCGTCGTCGCCTTCGACATGGGTGGCACCACGGCGAAATGCGCGCTGGTCGAGGATGGCGGCTTCGCCGTGCAATCCACCTATTGGGTCGGCGGCTATGCGCATGGCTTCCCGATCCGCAGCCCGGTGCTCGACATCGTCGAGGTCGGTGCCGGCGGCGGGTCCATCGCCTGGGTGGACGCGCAAGGCAGGTTGCGCGTCGGGCCGCGCAGCGCGGGGTCGGAGCCCGGCCCCGTCGCCTTTGGCCGTGGCGGCACGGAACCGACGGTCACCGACGCGAACCTGATGCTGGGGCGCATTGGCGGGGCGAATTTCCTCGGCGGCAAGCTGGCGCTGGATGCCGGCGCGGCGGCGGCGGCGATCCGCGACAAGGTCGCGCGGCCGCTCGGCTATGGCGACGGTGCCGAGGCGACGGCGCGCGTCGCGCGCGGCGTGCTGGATCTCGCCACCACACTGATGGCCGGCGCGGTGAAGGAGATCACCGTCGCGCGCGGCCATGACGTGCGCGACTTCGCGCTGATGGTCTTCGGCGGCGGCGGGCCGATCTTCGGGGCGGATCTCGCCCGCGGCCTTGGCATCCCGCTGGTGATCGTGCCGCCGCAGCCGGGGAATTTCTCGGCAACCGGCATGCTGCTCGCTGGCGCACGGCTGGATGTGGCGCGCAGCCTGGTGGCGGATCTCTCGTCCGCGGGAATAGCGAGCCTTGCCGCCGCGTTGGCCGCGCTGGAAGCCGAGGCGCGCGAGGCGGCACAGCGGGAATTCGGCGACATCCCGGCACGCTTCAGCCATCAGGCCGAGATGCGCTATCGCGGCCAGCGCCACGCCGTGCTGGTGGACATCGCCGACACGCCGGACGCCGCAGCCCTGCGCGAGGCCTTCGAGAGCGTCTATCGCACCCGCTTCGGCCGCAACCTCGGCGAGGAATTCGCGCCGGAGGTGGTCGGCCTGCGCGTCATCGCGGAAGGGCGGACGCCGCGGCCGGACCTCGCCGCCGTCTCGCCTGCCGCGCCGCCGGGCAGCGTTCCGACGCCGATCACGCACCGTCCGCTGCATGGCCGCGACGGCTGGGCGGAGGCTCCGGTCTGGCAGCGCGACGAGCTGCCCGTCGGCTTCGTGCTGACCGGGCCCGCGGTGATCGAGGAATACGGCTCCACCACGCTGCTTGGCGATGGCGACACCGCCACCATCGGCGCGCTGGGCGAGATCGCCATCCGCGTCGCGCCTGAGGAGGCCGCCCGATGAACGACGCCCTGCCCACTGATGCCGACGCGCACGATCCGATCGAGCTCGAGATCCTGCGCCACGAGATCCTCTCCATCCCCAACCAGATCGAGCGCAACATCGAGCGCACCGCCTTCAGCCCGCTGGTGCAGGAGTACAAGGACTACGCGGTCGGGCTGGTCGACCCCGACGGTGCGCTGATCGCGCAGTCGCGCGGCAGCCTGCCGATCTTCGTTGCCAATGCGCTCGGCACCGGCGTGCGGGAGGCGATCGACACCCATGGCGCCGAGGCGCTGCGCCACGGCGATGCGGTGCTGACCAATTCCGCCGCGACGCTCGGCCAGCACCTCAACAACGTCGTGCTCTCCACGCCGGTGCGCGAGGGCGGGGCGGCGAACGGGCCGCTGCTCGGCTTCTTCGCCGTGCTCGTGCACTGGATCGATGTCGGCGGATCGACGCCGGGGTCGAGCACCGGCACCAGCACGACCGATGTCTGGCAGGAAGGGCTGCAACTGCCGAGCGTGCGGCTGCTCGACGCGGGCCGGCGAATGGAGGACATGTTCCGCCTCTGCGCCGTCAATTCGCGCTTCCCGCGCTTGCTGCTGGGGGATCTCGAGGCGCAGCTCGCCGGCTGTCTGCTCGGCCGGGACATGGTGCTGGAGGTGGCGCGGCGGCGCGGCACCGGCATGCTGCGCGCGACCATGGCGGCGATGCGGCGCCAGGCGGCGGCGGCGGCCGGCGCCGTGATCGCCTCCATCCCGCCCGGAGAGTACCGAGCGGAGAGCTTCCTCGACGGCGAGGGCGGCGTGCGCGTGCCGGTCGGCGTCGCGGTGCGCGCGGCGGAGGGCAAGCTGACGGTCGATCTCTCCGGCCTCGGCCCGCAGATGGCCGGGCCGTCCAATGCGGGGCGCAACGGCGGTGCCGTCGCCGCGGCGCGCATCGCCGCGAAATACGTGCTGACGCCCGACGAGCCGGTGAACCAGGGCGATTTCGACCTGCTGCGCATCGAGGCGCCGGACGGCACCTTCCTCACCGCGCGGCCGGATGCGCCGATCGGCGGATCGGGCAACACCATCCCGACGGTGGTGGACACCATCCTGCGCGCGCTGGGCGAGGCGTTGCCGGCGCGCGCGGCCGCGGCGCATCACGGCACCTATGGCGTCCACACCATCTTCGGGCGGCTGGCCAATGGCGAGCTCTTCGCCAATCTCGACACCGCCACCGGCGGCTGGGGCGCGACGGCCGAGGAGGATGGCGCTTTCCCGCTGCGATCCAACGCGCATGGCGACGTGCCGGACATCCCGGTGGAGATGCAGGAGGCGCTCTATCCCTTCCTGCTGACCGGCAAGGCGCTGCGCCCGGACAGTGGCGGGCCGGGGCGGCGGCGCGGCGGGATCGGGGTTGAGAAGACCTACCGCATCCTCGGCGCCTGCAAGGTCAGCCTGAAATTCGAGCGCAGCCAATGCCCGCCCTGGGGGCTGATGGGCGGCGGCGCCGGCGCGACCTGCGTGGTCGAGATCACCCGCAGGGACGGCGAGGTGCTGCGCGCCTGGAAGGGCACCTATCCGCTCGAGTCGGGCGACGTGATGCGCATCGTCTCGGGCGGTGGCGGCGGCTACGGCCCCGCCTGGGAGCGCGAGCCCGAGCGCGTGCTGGCCGACATTGCCGCCGGCTACGTCACGCGCGGCCACGCCGCCGAGGCCTACGGGGTCCTGCTGAGATCGGATGGCGGGCTCGACGGGCCCGGCACGGAGCGGCGCCGCGCGGCGATGCGCGAGGCCGCCCGCAACGACACGACACGGGAAGGAAACACAGCATGAATGACACCATCACCCGGCGCGGTGCGTTGGCGGGCGGCGCCGCCCTGTTCAGCCTGGCGCGAGGCGCGGCGGCACAGGGCGAATCCTGGCCGGACCGTCCCATCCGCATCCTGGTTGGCTTCGGCGCCGGCGGCGTGACCGACGTCGCCATCCGCCTGATGGCCGAGGCAGTGCGCCCCGCCCTGTCCCAACCCATCGTCATCGAGAACCGGCCGGGGGCGAGCGGCATGCTGGCGGCCGGCCTGGTGGCGCGCGCAGCGCCGGACGGGCACACGCTGATCGCCATCCCGGGCACCATCACCATCGTGCCCGCGGCGATGCGCAATTTGCCGATCGACGTGCTCACGGACCTCTCGCCGATCTCGCTCTACGCCACCTCGCCGAACGTCATGGTGGTCAATCCGGCGCTGTCGGCGCGCAATGCCGCAGAATTCGTCGCCTATGCGCGCTCACGCCCGCCGGAAGACATCGCCTATGCCTCGTCCGGCATCGGCACGACGGTGCATTTCATGGCCGGCATGCTGGAACGCGCCACCGGCATCAAGATGCGGCACATTCCCTATCGCAGCTCCAACGATTCCATCCAGGCGGTGATGAGCGGGGACCCGAAGGTGGTGTTCTCCTCGATCAACTCGGCGCTGCCGCATATCCGCTCCGGCGCCGTGCGTGCGCTTGGCGTGGCAAGCGAGAAGCGCAGCGACTTCCTGCCCGAAGTGCCGACCTTCGAGGAGCAGGGCATCCGGGGCGTGCGGTCGGAAACCTGGTTCGGCCTGGCCGGCCCCGCGGGCATGCCACGGGTGCTCGTCGACCGTATCGCGACGCTGTTCAACGGCGCGCTGCGCGATCCGGCGCTGCGCCAGCGCCTGGCGGCGCTGGGCGCAGAGCCGGTCGGTCTCGGGCCAGAGGACTTTCACGCGCTCATGGTCCGCGAGGTCGCAGAGTTTAGAAGCCTTGGCGCCGCGATGGGACTGCAACCCGAATAGGGTCCGCCGCTCTGACAACTGATGCGGCAGGCAATGCGGCAAGAAGCGCTGCGGCACCGCATTGTTGCTCTGCCTGCCACCCCGCCGAGCCTGCAGGCGGAGGGCCGCGTCGTTCCGTTGTGGCTGACCCCGGACGCTGAAGAACTAACAGATGCGGAGGATCCCGATGCGCGGCTCACATGTTCGCTGTGCGGCGATCTGCTCAATCCAAGGAGGTGATTCGCGCCACGCTGGCTGCACCGCTTCAGCTGCTTCGCGCCCATGTCGGACGAGCGCCTACTTCATGACCGCCCCTCAAAGCTGTCGTACGTTCATTTCATCGATCGCCAGCTTCGGCCGAAGCTCGAGCGACAGCCGGGGCCACTGGGCGCATGGCCCGGAAGGTGGCGGGCCTGCCTGCTGTAACGCTCGTCGAGGGGCGATGACTACTGTGTGCTGTCCGACATCCGCAGCCGCATCGTTCACGGGCGAAACGGCATCGGCTCGATCTCGACGGACCAAAGGACGATGGCGAGTTGGCTCGTGTGCCAAGTCACCGTCGTCTCGCTCGGCGAGGCCGCGGGTGGTGCCCCGACGCGCGCCGACCTGTTGGCCGAGTTGAAGTGCCTTGACCCGCATGGTCAGCCGCCACCCTCGGGCCAGCCTGCTGCAAGCCCCAGGATACCCGCCAGACTGAGGCCCGCGTCGGTCTGCAAGTGGCTTTCGACCACACGCTGCATGTCCACGCCAAGCGGCAGGTCGAGGATCGGGCGGGCGGCCCAAGGATTGTGGATCAGCCGCAGGCGTCGCTGACCGACATCCCAGGGCGAAAGTCGCTCGGTCGAGAGCACGGCGCTGACCCGTGTATAGGCCGGTCCGCCGGGTCGCATCCAGACGCCGTCAGGGTTGCGGCGGCACTGCATGCCGCGCTCGGCGGTCACCACCGCGACCTCAGTTCCGAACAGGGCGTCCACAGCGGCGTCGCCGCTGGCGAAGGTGTCGAGCGCGTTGACCGCGATGATGTAGGGGCGGTCCAGTGCGCCATATCTGCCGGCCTTCTCCTCGACGGCAGCTTGGATCGCACGCTCCGGATTTATGATGCCCCCCGGCAGCATGCGCCCGCCGACCGCTCGCCCGCCGGGACCGCGGGAATTCTTGGGGATCACCCCCACCGTCACGGTCAGCCCGTGTTCGGCGAAGTGATGTTGGGGCAGGGGACGCCCCGCTTGAAAGGCCGCGACGCTAGCCTTGTAGTCGAGCCCGTCGATGAACCGCTGCACCTGATCGCGCAGTCGCCGCAGGCGAACTGGTTGGGCTGGTACACCACGGCAATGCAGACTCAAGAAGAAGTCCGGCGACAGCACCTGGTCGAGAGCCTGCAGGACTTCTCGCGTGCGGCGGTCCGCGCCGCGGTCGGTGCCCGCTTCGCCTTCCGCGACCGTGGCTTCGAGGAAGAACTCACGGCCATCTAACGCGCCGACGAGGAAATCCGGCGCGCGGCCGTCGGACAGCTCCGGTTCGATCTCGATGACCGTAAACCCGCGCGAGATGACCAAGCCGTGGAGCAAGAGCTCGAAGGAAGCGCTCCGATGCAGGCGATCGTCACGCGATCGGAGCCGCCGAACCATCGTGTCGCGCTTGTTCTCCGGATATTGCGCAAGCAGGCGGTCGACAAGGTCGCGGACCTTCGCCGCCTCGGGCCGAGCCGAGGCGTTCAGGTAGTCGGCACGACTGATGAGATGGCTCGCGGGCTCGATGTCCACGCGCTCCATGTCGTCGAAAGCGCTCATCCGCTACAGTTCCTGACGTCGATGCCCAATAGCGAAAAGCTTCGCCTCAAGCCAATCTGCTAGGATGGGCTGCTCGCCCCGTATCTGCACACCACTCGACACGACCTTCGCGTATCCAAAAATGCGCCCGGCATCCGTCGCGTTGATGAACCGATGGCGTTACGCTCGGACGGAACAACCAATCGCTCGACACCGACCAGCGAGGCCGACGGTTCGGGTTCAGCGAAAGCTGCATGCGAGCGCCGCATCCACAGGGGCAGCGAAAGCATGCCCATTTCTGAAGCTGGCCATCCTGGACCACCACCAAGCGGCCCGGCACAAGATCGTTAGGGCTGGGATGCCGATCCATCAACTGCACGACCAAATCTGGCCTCGGAATGCGGCCGGACCGGATTAGGAGCCTCCGAAGTGGCACATGGCAGGCCGCTAGGGCCCGGCGCGGCATCCCCCGGAGAAAACCAAGCAGCCCATGTAGGGTTTCGCGCAGCATCTAGCCGACCCGGTCCAGGAAGGGGGTGACATCGGCGCGCCCCCAATAGCTTCGATCCACGCAGATGGGGCAATGCAGGTCGCGTGTGGCGCCAGGCTTGAAGTCCAGCCCGCGGTCGAAGCGCCGGGAACGCTGCCCCAGCCAACCTTCTGATCCACGGAAATTGGTCAGGCCCTGCAGCAGTTCATCAATCGCCATGCACGCCGTCGCCGTTGTGAAGGTCACGACCGAGGGCGCCGGATCCCCGCCGCCACGGACATACGCCTCTTCCTTGCGGCGAGCATGCTCTTCAGGATTCTTGCGGCGAAGGTCCTCATCTCGGGCTAGGACCGGATCGACAACGCCCCGGCAAAGCAAGCAGGGCATGCCAGGCGTGAGGACCGTCACCCGTCCGGAAATCTCTAACGCGCGACCCGGTGCCGCCGGCGTGATCGCCAAACCCATGTCGATCACCGGGATGAGATAAAAGCAGGCCAGCCGGTTGAGCAGCAACCGCCCGTCATGATCATCTGTGCAGCCGAAAATGACGTCACAGGACTTCAAGGCGTCGCGATGGGCCGGATCGCCGATCCAGCCCTTCAACGGCACCACCCGGGTGTCGAGGCCCATCGCCAGGATTTCCCGCTCGAGCACCTCGACCTTCGGCCGCTCCGCATCCGCGTCCGCGCGGCGCGAGCCATGGACGCGGTTGAGGCTGGTGATGTCGATCCTGTCATCATCGAACAGCACCAGGTGGCCGACGCCCAGCCGCGCCAGCATCCCGGCGGTCGGGCTCCCCGTGCCGCCGCAGCCGACGACCCCCACCCTCAGGTCGCGCAGGCGCCGCGTCATATCATCGCCAAACAGCAGGTCTTGCCGAGCGAACGCTTCCAGCCCGGCGCGGGTGCTGGCGCCATGGAACAGCAGCTGCCGGCCCACTACGCGCACGGTGGTCGCAGCGACCGGCCCCTGTGGGTCCGGCCAGAGCCGCGCGGCCAGTTCACCGGCGCCGGTCACCAGGAGGCTGGCCACTACGCCGTCCCCTCGATTGCGATTGCGCGCGAGCCGCGCGAGATCCGCCTCGTTGCTGTTGTCCTGCTTCGAGAAGCGCGGTGCGCCCCCGGGATGCGAATGCACGATGCCGGCGACCAGCCCCTCGGCCTTTGCTTCCCGGAGGAGGCGCACAAAGGATTCGGTAGACCAGGTGACATGCTCGTGGCTTGCCGAAATCCGGTCCTCCGGCGGGACGGGCCGCACGGCATAGGAGGTGAAGCGCTGCCGCTCGTTACGATCCCAGGGATCGCACCCGATGGCCGACCGCCCCCAAAGCATATAGGCGGCCCCTTCCTTGCCGTCGGCCGGCAAGACCAACTCGCGGAGCTCCTGCAGGTGACCTTCCTGCAGCGTGAAGTCGGGCGCGTTCATGCCGCCACCACCAGCGCGTTCTCGACCCGCTTCACCATGGTCCAGATCCCGTCGACGCCGGCGCGCCATTCGTTGTTGTGCCGGGACCAGCGCTGCCAGTTGCCGCCGTTGAAGGGGAAGGGCTGGTCGGCGGCGTTCGGGCATTTGCCCGAGACCAGGCGCAGCCAGGGCATGGCGTAGAACATATCCGGCGCCACGTCCGGGTAGCCGGCGGGCAGGAGGATGAGGATATCGGCGCTGGCAGCGTTGAACCTGCCCTGCGGCAACGCCACGCCGCGCAGGATGACGGCCTGCTGGCCGCCCTCCTCGACTTCGACGAACGCGATGCCCCGGTCATTGAGGTAGCGTCGGCACTTCATCGGGAGAACGGCCATTGCTTCAGCCCTCCGTCGTGGACTTGATGCCAGTGAAGATCCGCTCCACGCCGCGCTCCGCCAGGTTGACGAAGTCGTGGTCGCCGATCGGCTTGTCGTCCTGCCCGCGGATCTCCTGCCACACGCCGTGCGTGGCCGAGTCCACTTCGGCGAGCGACTTGAGGGTCGCCCCCGAGATCAGGGGCGCACCCCAATCGAAGTCGCGGCCATCCAGCTCGAAGCGGAAGGAGCGGTCCGTGCGGAAGATGATGAAGCGCTCGGCGCCCTTGGCCCGCAGATCGACGGTCTCGTCGGGCCGCAGGGCCTCGAGCAGCCCGTTCGGCAGCTGGATATAGGCGACGTAGTCGCTCGCCGGGCGGACATCGGCCAGATCGAGGATCTGCCGGCCCGTGACGATCGGGTCGGCGATTTCCGCCGACCGGAAGTTCAGGCTCTCATCCCCGAGCTGAACGCGAAAGGCCTGTATCGCTTCAACCATAGTGAATCTCCGTGTGTAGGCGGTGGGCCGCCGGGAGGGGCGATAGAGGTTGCCCTTGGCGGCTTCGCCATGTTGAATGTGTCTATGATAGCGATAGATGACGATATCGACAACAAATCCATGGCGATTTCGCCATGAGCTTAGAGAAACCCGACATCTTCAAGGACCGACTCCGCGCTGCGCGGGAGCTGAAGGGGATGAGCCAGAGCGAGCTGGCGGTCGCGGCGAAGCTGCCGCCGAGTTCCATCGCCCATTTCGAGTCAGGGGCGCGGAAGCCGTCGTTCGACAATCTCCGCCGGTTGGCAGCTGCCTTGGTTGTGGGTACGGATTACTTGCTCGGGCGCGTCGATACGCCGGACATGGCGATGGAGGGCGACCCCCTTTACCGGCATATGGCTAATATTTCTGGGGCCGATCGCGGCTTAGCCGAAGATTTCCTCAAGATGTTGGCCGACCGAAATCAACGAAAGAAGAAAGACGATTCATGAGCGGAGCAAAGCGTCCTTCTCCCGACCTGCGGCGGCGCTCCATTATCAACCAAGCCGAGAAGCTTCTTGAGGAGGAAGGCCTCGCTTCCTTGCCGGTCGATCTTGAAGCGCTGGCGGAAACGCGCGGCATCACGGTCCAAGCAAAGCCGGACACCGCTCCAGGCGTCTCCGGGATGCTACTTCGTTACGGAGATGAGTTCGGCATCCTATACGCCACCCATATTCTGAGTATTGGATATCAACGCTTCAGTATTGCCCACGAGCTTGGTCACTATTTCCTGGATGGGCACGCAGAAATATTGGTACCGACGCCCGGCAGCCACCATTCGTCGCGGGCTGGCTTCGCGACGGATGATCCCTACGAGCGCGAGGCCGACTATTTCGCATCGGGCCTTCTGATGCCCACTGACCTTTTCTTACAAGAGCAGCGTCGGCGAGACGACGGCCTCGACGCGATCATTGAGATCGCTGAGCTGTGCCAATCGTCTATCACGGCGACGGCCATACGCTACGCAGATCTTTCTAAGAGCGCCGTGGCAGCGATCGTCAGCACAGGGAATACGGTGGAGTTCGCGTTTCTCTCCGAGGGCGTGAAGGAGTTGAAGAACATCACTTGGATCAGGAAAGGCTCCGCAGTTCCCGGAGAATCGCTCACCGCGCGCTTCAACGCGGACGCCAGCCTGCTACGCACAGGAGCGCGGCGTGACGATGACGTCGATGTATCCATCTGGCTTGGTGGAGATCGGTCGGTCATGGGCCGTGAAGAAGTTCTCGGTCTCGGCGCCTATGGAAAGACCCTCACGATTTTGACCTTCACGGTTCGCGACGAAACCTATGGCGACGACGGCGAAGGCGAGGAAGAGGATCTGGTCGAACATTGGACTCCGCGTTTCCGGCGTTGATAGCACCCCTGAGACTTCGTGCCAGGATACGGTCTCAATGAGCAGTCTACGCACGATCGGGCTGTCCCCTAACCGCGATGGTCAACCCATTTCTCCGACGCGCCACCGAGTATGTTCGGGACGATGCATCGTTCCTGTCGATCGTCAGCCCGTCCCCACTGACGACGTTCCTCGCGAAGAACAAGCACAAGGACGACATGTTCGAGGTGCCGGTCCGCATCATCGGCTCGCCGGGCAGCGGCAAAACGATGCTAGCGACGCTGGCGGAGTTCCGGATGGTCGAAGCTATCCTAAAGGACCGGACGAACGCGACCAACCGGACGCTCGCCGCCGCGCTCGCCGAAGCCGGCTTCCTTCAGAACGCCATCCCGCGCGTGGCGGCGGTGCGCGTGCCGATGGAGTCCGAATACCGTGAGTTCTGGGAGCTGCCTTACGAACCCGCAGTGAAGACCAAACTCGCGTTCTGGCTGGTCCAGGCGCGCGCGATGCTTGGGCTGATCCGCAATCTAATCGCGAACCGCACCCGCGACTTCGACGGTATCACCTTCGTGCCCCGCGCGAACTACGAGGCTCATCTGGAGCAGATTGGCGGACTGACAGCGCAGGGCGTCCGCGACCGGGCACTGGCCGTCCAGCGCGCGATCTATTCAATTGGTGCGGGCCTGCGCCCGCCGAAACTCGGCGACCTGCCGGAGGACGCGACGGCCCCGTATGCGCCGTTCGACGCGATCCAGCGGATCAAGATCGACTGGGAGGGGGAGCCAATCGAGGTGATGCCGCTCGTCATGCTCGACGACGTCCACGCGCTCCATCACGATCAGCTCGAAGAGATGTTCGAGACCCTTTCCCATCGGGAGATGCGCTTCGGACGTTGGATGATGATGCGGCTGGACGCTCTCAGCCCCGGCGCGGTGCTGCGCTCTCCCGGCGCCCAGCCCTCACACGGCCGCGCCCAAGGACGCGACTTCGTCGACATCCGGATGCAGGTCGTCGAGGACGGGAAGAAGGACGCTGCCCGCAAGCAGTTCCGAACGATGGCCAAGGACATGGCCAAGCGATACCTCCCGCTGGTCGAAGCGCTGCGCAACCGTGGGGCGACGGATATCGAAAGGCTGCTCCCCTCCGAACCGCCGACCGTGACCGCAGGGCAGATCCGTTCGCTGAACGACAAGATCGCACGGGAGCAAGCCAAGCTCGGGGTCACGGATGCGCGGCGGCAGGAGATCGATACGCTCGTCGCCGATTATCTGAAGCGCTCGAGATCCTACGATGGCGGACAGGAGGTCGCGCTCGCGATGACGCGCATCCTCATCCACCGATACGCCGTCCGCATCGCCCGGTCCGCACCATCCCTGTTCGAAGACTTTGACCCGGATCCGAAGACGCCCCTCAAGGCCGACTCCGACGTCGCGCACGGGGCGAGGCTATATCTTTATCACGAACTCGGACGCCCGTTCCACTTCGGCATCGATGACATCTGCGACGCGAGCAACGAGAACGCCGAGATATTCTTGCAGTTCGCAGGCGCGCTCGTGGCGAACATCGAGACCCGCGCGATCCGCAACGAGGATCTCCCGCTTCCGGCCAAGACCCAGCAGAAGGTGCTGTCGGAGAAGGCGCGAGCGATCATGGACGGATGGGCGTTTCCGCACGCCGCCCGGGTGCGCGGTATGGTCGACCGTCTGGCGAAGGACTGTCTGGCCGAATCCCTGCTACCGAACGCACCGCTCGGATCCGGCGCGAACGCCATAGGTATCCTCGAGGACGAGATGCAGGCGCTATCGCTTGACGACGAGTTCGGTGCCGTCCTCAAGCACGCGATCGCCAACGGCGCGATCACGATCGAGCGCGGCTACGGCCAGGGCGGAAAGTCCTGGGCGCTAATCGAGCTGACCGGGACTGTGAGCCTCGTGCACGGGCTGACCTACAATCGCGGTGGCTTCCTTGAGAAAAGGGTCGGATACTTGCGCGAAGCGGCGGGACTGACAGATGCGTGAACACTGGTCCAACTGCATCACCAACTTCGACGAAGACGTGCCCGTGTTCGTCGGCGAGTATTTCGCCGACGCCGGCCGGAAGGTGCTGCTCGTGGCAGCGGCGGGCTTCGATCCCCGCTCCCAGCGCGTGTCGCAGATGCTGGCCGACGTCCTCGGCGACAGGCTCTCTGCATACTACATCCGCGAGGAGAGGCCTGGCGCCACCGATGAACTCGTGAAGCGGGCGGACGCCAACGAAGCCGCCCTCAAAAAGATCGTCCCCGAATCCAAGGTGTTCAGCCTGGCAGTATTCGCGGACGACGGGGCCCCCGTCGGCGGCGCGAGGCTCGTCGCCGAGATGATCGCGAACCCGATCGCACCCGACGTCACCGACGTCATCCTCGACCTAAGCGCCCTTTCAATCGGCATCGGGTTCCCCGCTGCTAAGCTGCTGCTCGAGGACTGCGAGAGCGAGAGCGGCCGAGCCTTCCATCTGATGATCGTATCGAATCCGGAATTGGACGATCGGATATCGAGCGTGCCTTCCAGCCGCATCAGTCCTGTGAAGGGGTTTGCCCCGGACGTCGGGATGAGCCCTCTCGAAGTCGCGCAGATCTGGATCCCCCAGCTGGCGCACGGCAGAGGTGCGACGCTCACCCAGATCGGCGCGTCGACGGGGAACTGGTACAAAATCTGCCCCGTCCTCCCTTTTCCCGCGCGGAATCCTAGGCGCGCCGACGACCTCCTGACGGAATACCAGACGGAGCTGGTCGACGAATGGGAGATCGATCCCCGGGACATCCTATATGCGTCCGAGAAGAACCCGCTGGACTGCTACCGCACGCTGTCGACGCTGAAAAAGCGTTTCGACCGCACGATGGAGCAGACCTACGAACCGCGCATGGTCCTCTCGCCGCTGGGCAGCAAGGTCCTGGCGGCCGGGGCGATGATGGCGGCCATCGAGCACGGCATGTCCGTGCAATACGTCGAGACCGAGAGCTACGACTTCAGCGCCGCACTCTCATCCTCCAGCGATCCGCCCGACATGATGGTGCACCTCGTGCTGTCGGGCCCTCTCTATCACGGCTACGCCGCCAAATGAGGACACCGAGGTTCAGCACGAAGCTGGACGAGCTGCCGGCCACCCTCGAACTCGTCGCCGCTTTTGATCCTATCGCGATCGCGACGTCCCTCACGCGAGCATCTGGCCGCTTCGCCCTCGCGATAGGTTCCGGCGGCTCCCTGGTCGCGGCCGAGTTCCTCGCGCGGTGTCGCGACACCCTGGGGCTCGGCCCCACCTCGGTCGCCACACCGATGACTGTGGTGAGTGACCACTACTCGCTCAAGGACGCACAGGTGTGGCTGTTCAGCGCTGGCGCGAACAACCCGGATGCAATCGCGGCGGCTAGGGCTGCGGCCGACCGTGGCTGCACGGACCTGAACCTGATCACGCGCAACGGGGACGGCCAAGCCGCTGCCGAGGTGCGCAGGATCGGCGGCTTTGTCCACGTTCTACCGGTCGCCGACGTCAAGGACGGCTATCTAGCTACCCACTCGCTGCTTTCGATGGTGGTCGGATTGCTGTTGGCCAGCACGGCCGCCTCGCGGGAGCCCGTCGGATCGACGGAACCACTGGAAGCCATCGCGGCACGGCTGACCTCCTCGAGCGACCGGGCCCGGCGGGAGCGGCTGGCCGAGGCGTGGCGTAGCCTTCGCTCCACCGATACGCTCATCGTGTCGAGCGATCCGCTCCTGAAGCCCGTGGCCTCCCTGCTCGACACCTCTCTGTGGGAAGCGTCGCTCTGCCCCGTGCAGACGACCGACTTCCGCAACCTGGCGCACGGGCGCCACGCTTGGCTCCACCACCGAACGGACCAGTCCGTCATCCTCGCGCTGACCGGAACGGACTCCCGTCCGGCATGGTCGGCGATCAGGGACATGCTGCCGAACAATCTCCGGCACACCAGCATGGACTATGGCCGCTGCGGACGGCTTGAGAACGTCCTCGGCATCATCGACGGCCTCGGGGTGATCGAAGCGATCGGTGAGGCGGTAGGCGTCGATCCCGGCAAGCCAGGGATAGGCGACTTCGGCCGAGCGATCTATGACGACCGCTCGCTCGAGAAGCTAGCTGGGGAACTGCCGACGCGCGTCCGGCACAAGCGGTCCGCGATAGCCAAAGCCGACGCCTTGCCTCCGGACGAGCCGAGCCTCGCCGCGATCGGCCTGGAACGGCTACGGGCGCTCGCGGCGGCGGACGTTGGCGGCGCCGTGTTCGACTACGACGGGACCCTCGTAGCGACGGACAACCGATTTGCACTGCCCGACAATGCGATCATCAAAGAGCTCGTCCGCCTATACCGGGCTGGCCTCAAGCTCGGCATCGCGACCGGTCGCGGTGGCTCGGTCGGAGAGGATCTGGGTCTTCGACGAGGCGCGCGCAGCGCCTGAGACCGAGGTCTTGTTCCGGCTCCCCCCTCAGCATCGATCCCGGATCATTCTCCGCCGCATGTTTCCAGAGCCCGTCGCCGCGGCGGGCCACTCCGAACACCGGATGGCGCTCGGAGGCGGGGAGATCGTCTTCCGGCTCTACGATCGGGCCGACCTCCTGACGATTACCGCGCCCGCGACCGAAACGCTGCCGCTCACCTACACCGAGAACTGGCTCGCCGAGCCGTTGCGGATAATGTTCGGTCAGCTCGCCTATCCGCGAATAGTCGCTCGCGGCCAAAGCGAGCGGACCATGGTGTCGATCAGGCCGACCAACAAATGGAACCCGCTGTCCGATGCGGCGGGTCTCTGGAACGGCGACGACGCGCTGACCAACGCCTCCGGCTTCTGGGGCGCGTATGCGGCGCTTCTACGCTACGTCGCGGATTCGCGTGACGCGCTCGGTAATCGCAACTTCGAGCCGAACAAGGTCACGCAGCTCTACCACGAGGTCGTCCAGGCGGCTCACGCCTCCCGCTGGATATGGGCTCTGACCTACGCTAGCGCCGTCGAAGGCGTGGCGCTCCTGCTGGTCCCGCGCGGCACGCCGAGGGCGGGTTCGGACCCGACGGCGGTTGTGGACTTCTGTGGATACATCGACGCCTGGGACGGAACCAACGTGCAGCTCAAGAACGTCGCGAAAGGCGCGGCACGCCGGACGTTAGAAACCTCGGCGATCCAGGCGCTCAGAGACATGCGCGATGCCGGCGACGTCACCTCGGATCAGTTCAAGGCATGGGACAAGCTACGCAACCAAGTGATGCACGGCAGCCTAGTCTCCCCCTACTCCAGCGCCGAGGAGGATAAGCTGCTCATGGATCTGGCCAGCCTGCTGCACGCGGTGACTCGAAAACTAGTCGCCGCCCCCTGATCGTTCCGCGGTAACCACTAGGAACTGTGTTGACATCGCAGGGGCCGCAACTCGTGCTCCGACGTCAGCTTTGCTCGCACTGAGCCCGAAAGCTGAAATGCCGCTTCCGGCCACTTCCCGCCAATCACACGAGCCGTGCTGCGCTGAAGTGTGGGGCAGCGGGATATCATCGCGAAACCATCCTGCTTTCCGAGTGGACTTCCGCAGCCGTGCAAGCATTGCTGTCGGCACGCGGCGCGGCCAGGGCTGACGCGGCGCAAACAGCCCGGATCTGACGGGCATTCGGTGGTGGGAGGCGCTGCATCGGGCAGCGCCGACGGAAACCAGCCACCATGCCGAAATCCACCATCTCCCCATCGCGCCGCCGCTTGTCGGTCACCCCCGCCGCGCCCGCATCCGCCGGCAAGCCCCTGACCGCAGCACAACGCCAGGTCCTACTGACCGCCGCCGCACGGGCGGACCACGCGGTGCTGCCGCTGCCCACCGGCATCCCGCAGCGCGGGGCGGTGCCGCAGCGTCTCCTCGCGGGCCTGCTCGAGCGCCGCCTGATCGCCGAGGCCTCCTGCCGCGACGCTGCTGCTGCCTGGCGGACCGACGCCAAGGGCCGCCGCTTCACCCTCCGCCTGACGGCCGCCGGCCTGTCCAGCACCAATGTGGACGCCGCGAAGGCCGATACCGAAACAAGCAAAGCACCCGCCGCAGAGACGCAGCCTGCCCTATCGGCGGTGCAGACCGAACGGGAGACGGAATGCGCGTCGCCCGCGGCGAATGATTCCCGCCGCACCCCGCCCTCGGGCAAGCTCGGCCAGATCTTCGCCGCCATCGGCGCGCCCCAGGGTGCTACCCTCAGTGAACTCATCACCCTGACCGGCTGGCTGCCCCACACCACCCGCGCCGCCCTGACGCGCCTGCGCCGGCGCGGCCACGCCGTCAACCTGATCCTCACCGCCGACCGCAAGGCCTACCATCTCGCATCGCCGGCATCCTCCAATGCAACACCTGCATTCTCCGATGCCGCGCCCGCCGGCGACGCCGCTGATGCCGGCGCTCAGCCGTGAGCCGGCATGGTGGCCGCGGTGACCTCGCCGCCGCCCTCGCTGCTCTGCCCGACCTCAGCACCGGGGACCTGCGGACCGAATGGGAGCGCCTGCACGGCGCTCCACCGTCGACCCGCCTCAGCCCCGACATGCTGCGCCGTGGCATCGGCTACACACTCCAGGAGGCCGCCCTCGGCGGCCTCCCTGCTGCCCTGCGCCGCCGACTTATGAGCATCGCCAGTAGCGGTGATGACGCCGCCGGTGTCAGCCTTGCTGTGGCCTCGCCACCCCGCCTGAAACCCGGCGCCACCCTGCTGCGCGACTGGCACGGCCAGACCCACACCGTGCTCGTGCGCGACGGCGGCTTCGACTACCAGGGCCGCCGCTACGCCTCGCTGACCGAGATCGCCCGCGTCATCACCGGCACCCATTGGTCCGGCCCCCGCTTCTTCGGCCTGCAACGGGCGGCGCGGCGTTCGGTTGGACGAGATGCCGTGGAGTCGGTGGACGTCGCGGAGGCGACCGATGCGACAGCGCCGTAGCACCCCTGCCGGCGTTGCCGGGGGCGGTGAGATCGGGGGTTCGGTCGGATCCGCGGGATCACGCCGGCCGCGGCACGATCCGACCATGACCAACACCGGCCGGCGCCGCTGCGCCATCTACACCCGCAAATCCTCCGAGGAGGGCCTCGAGCAGAGCTTCAACTCCCTCGACGCCCAGCGCGAGGCCTGCGAGGCCTACATCACCAGCCAGCGCCACGAAGGCTGGACCCTGGTCCGCACTGCCTATGACGATGGCGGCCTGTCCGGCGGCACCCTGGACCGTCCCGCCCTGCAGCGCCTGCTCGCCGATATCCGCGCCGGCCAGGTCGACCTCGTCGTGGTCTACAAGGTCGATCGCCTCACCCGCTCGCTCGCCGACTTCGCCAAGATCGTCGACGTCTTCGGCGCCCATGGCGCCTCCTTCGTCTCCGTCACCCAGCAGTTCAACACCACCACCAGCATGGGCCGGCTGACGCTGAACATGCTGCTCTCCTTCGCCCAGTTCGAGCGCGAGGTCACCGGCGAGCGCATCCGCGACAAGATCGCCGCCTCCAAACGCAAGGGCATGTGGATGGGCGGCGTTGTCCCCCTCGGCTACGACGTCCAGGACCGCAAGCTGGTCATCAACCCGGCCGAGGCCGGGGCGGTCCGGCACATCTTCCGCACCTATCTCGCGCTCGGCACCGTACACGCCCTGCAGGCCCGGCTCGCCGCCGAGGGCGTCCGCAGCAAGGTGCGGCCAAACCACGCCGGGCAAACCGGCCAAGCTGACCAACCCGACCCGAGCAGGACCGGGGGTACAACCCTCGCCCGCGGCGCCCTCTACACCCTGCTGCAGAACCCCCTCTATCGCGGCGTGGTGGTCCATCGTAGTGCGACCTATCCGGGCGAGCATCAGGCGATCATCGATGCGGAGCTGTGGGAGGCGGTGCAGGCACACCTGGCCGGCAACCGGCATGAGCGCCGCATCGGCAAACCGGCCAAGGTGCCGAGCCTGCTGGCGGGGCTGCTCTACGATGCGGCGGGGGACCGGCTGTCGCCGTCGCATGCCAGCAAGGGCGGCAAGCGCTACCGCTACTATGTCAGCCAGGCGCTGATCACCGGGCGGCGGGGCCGGGTCAGCCGGGAGACCCTCGCCCGCCGCATCCCGGCGGACGACATCGAGGGGCTGGTGACGACCTCCCTGCAGCGCCTGCTGGCCTCGCCGCAGGAGTTGCTGCCGCTGCTCAGCACCATCATCACGGGGCCGGATGGTGCGGGTCAGGTCCAGCACCTGCTCGGCCGGGCGGAGCGCCTCACCCAGCGGTGGGACAGCATCCTACCGACCGAAATGCGGGAGATGCTGCTGCGGTTGCTGCCAAGGGTCGTCGTCCACCCTGAGCAGGTTGAGCTGCATCTCAACCTGCATGACCTGCCGGCGGTGCTGCGCGGCGAGGTAGCGTCGCCCCGAATCGAAGCCATCTCGGAGGCTGCTGCGGAGACCACTAGACCGATGCCACCCCATGTCATCACCGTCCCGGCCCGGCTGCGCCGAGCCGGGATCGAGATGGCGCTGGTGGTGAATGGCGAGCAGCAGCCGACACGATCCGATCCAGCGCTGATCCGCCTCATCGCGCGTGCCCAGGCGCTGCGCGATCGGCTGATCATGGATGATGGTGTCAGCACCGACGACTTCGCCGCGCGGGAGGGTGTGACCCCATCCTGGGTCACCCGGCTGGCGCGGCTCGCCTACCTCGCGCCGGACATCGTGGTGGCAATCCTCGAGGAGCGCCAGCCGGTCGAGCTCACCGCCAACCGGCTGCTGCAGGACACCCGCCTGCCGATCGACTGGACCGAGCAACGCGCCCGCCTCGGGTTCGACTGAGCACCGCAGCGCTGCCAGCAGCGCCGCCGGGCGCATCGTCATCGCCACGCTGCGCCGACGGCCCACCCTCTCTCAGCATCCCCAAGGCGGCAGCTCTCACGCCCGCGTCGCCTGACTGCTCAGCTCGCGGCGATGATCAGCCGCTCCCCGACACCTACGCTCGGGATATTTCGCCAAAGACCATCTTGGATTTCGTAGCGCCGTACTGGCGCGCAGAGACAGGCAGCCGAGATAGCGCAGCATCTGCCAGAGAACGGACTGCCAGAGACGCGCCACCGCGCCCGCGCCAGGGCAAAGGTCGGCCAGGTGCGGGCCTTCTGCGGGAT
>JAFADX010000329.1 GCA_023424475.1 Pseudomonadota bacterium | reverse complement strand
GTCAATATCGGACGCATCGAGGGCGGCACGGCGCCGAACCTGGTGCCGGCCGCGGCCCGGGCGGCCTGCGACATCCGCCTGCCGGTGGGCGTGACCTGCGCCGAGGCGGAGGCCGCCCTGCACCGCGGCCTGGACGGCCTGCCCGGCATCGCCTGGCGGGTGCTGCGCCGGTTCGAGCCGAACCACACCGATCCGGCGGCCGACATCGTCCGCCTGGCCCATGCCGCGGCCGAGGAGGTGCTGGGCGGCGCGGTGGCGGTGAACATGCGCGTCGGCGGCTCGGATGCACGCTGGTTCCGCATGGCCGGGCTGCCGACCGTCGTCTATGGCCCGACCCCGCACAACATGGGCGGGGCCGACGAATGGGCCGACATCGCGGAACTGGAGGCGGTGGCGCGGGTCCATGCCCTCGCCGCGTTTGATTTCCTCGCGGCCTGAGGGCAATCAGGCGGCGTCGTGGGCCTGTAGCTCAATGGTCAGAGCGGACCGCTCATAACGGTTTGGTTGCAGGTTCGAGTCCTGCCGGGCCCATGACCTACCCGATCCGGTGAAGGTGCCCGCCGCGAGCCATGGCGGGCGGGAACCGTTCTCGGCGGATGCCTGCGGGCCTCGTTCTCCGGACCCTGGCGGGGCCGCCGTTGCGGGCCAGGCCCGCGCGAGCGCGGAAGCCCTCAGCGCCGGCCCACCGCCAGCGCCACGCCGCCCAGGACGAAGCCGCCGGCCAGCCAGGCCAGCAGCAGCGCCCCCATGCCCATCTCGGCGCCCGTGGCGGTTCCGGTCCGCACGCCCTCCGATTCGGCGGCGAGGTATTGCGCGATCGCCGAGCCGAGCGCGAGCAGGAACCAGCCGGCCATGCCGAGGTTGAAGAGCAGGAAAAGCCGGCGGATCAGGCGGGGGCGGCGCGGCGTGGCGGTGGCATCCATCTCTGCGTCAGTCCGGTTTCGACTCTTTCTCGCCCGGATTGCGCCCGCCGCCGAGGAAATGTTTCGTCTCCTTTGCCGCCCACATGCCGGGTCCCGGCGTCGGAACCGTCCCGCGGCCGCTGCCGGCGCCTCCGCGGCCGGCCCGCGAGCCTTGGCGCAGGGGGCCGCGGGACGTAGAACCCCCCGCAACCCATCCCCCTTCGCAGGTTCTCCGCCCCATGGCCGCCTACCAGTACGTCTACGTCATGAAAGACCTCACCAAGTCCTATCCGGGCGGGCGCGAGGTCTTCAAAGGCATCACCCTCTCCTTCCTCCCGGGCGTGAAGATCGGCGTGCTCGGCCCCAACGGCGCCGGCAAGTCCACGCTGATGCGCATCATGGCCGGCCAGGACAAGGAATTCGGCGGCGAGGCCTGGGCGGCCGAAGGGGCGCGCGTGGGCTACCTGCCGCAGGAGCCGCATCTCGACCCCGACAAGACGGTCGGCGAGAACGTCCGCGCCGCCTTCACCGAGCTGAACGGCTGGCTCGCCCGCTTCAACGAGATCTCCGAGAAGTTCGCCGAGGAGATGTCGGAGGAGGAGATGAATGCCCTCCTCGCGGAGCAGGCCGAACTGCAGGAGAAGATCGACGCCGCCGATGGCTGGGAGATCGACCGCAAGGTCGAGATCGCCCTCGACGCCCTGCGCTGCCCGCCGCCCGACAGCCCCGTGACCAACCTCTCGGGCGGCGAGCGCCGCCGCGTCGCGCTGTGCCGGCTGCTGCTCGAGAAGCCGGACATGCTGCTGCTCGACGAACCGACCAACCACCTCGACGCGGAATCCGTCGCCTGGCTGGAACGCACGCTGAAGGACTATGCGGGCACGGTGCTGATCGTCACCCACGACCGCTACTTCCTCGACAACGTCACCGGCTGGATCCTCGAGATCGATCGCGGCCGCGGCATTCCCTACGAGGGCAACTACTCCACCTACCTCGAGCAGAAGCGCAAGCGCATGGCGCAGGAGGAGCGCGAGGAGAGCGCCCGCCAGCGCCAGCTCGCCGAGGAGCGGGACTGGATCGGTCGTTCGCCCTCCGCGCGCCAGGCGAAGTCGAAGGCGCGCATCGCGGCCTATGAGGACCTGCTGCGCGCCAGCCAGGAAAAGGCGCCCGACCCGACCGAGATCGTCATCCCGCCCGCGCCGCGCCTCGGCAACACCGTCATCGTCGCCGAGAACCTCTCCAAGGGCTTCGGCGACCGGCTGCTGATCGACGGTCTCTCCTTCAAGCTGCCGCCCGGCGGCATCGTCGGCGTGATCGGGCCGAACGGCGCCGGCAAGACGACGCTGTTCAGGATGATCATGGGGCGCGAGACGCCCGATTCCGGCAGCCTGACGGTCGGCGAGTCCGTGCAGCTCGGCTATGTGGACCAGAGCCGCGACAGCCTCGACGACGACAAGACCGTCTGGCAGGAAATCTCGGGCGGCGACGACACCATCACCATCGGCAAGCGCACCGTCGCCTCGCGCGCCTATGTCGCGGCCTTCAACTTCAAGGGCGGCGACCAGCAGAAGAAGGTCGGCTCGCTCTCGGGCGGCGAGCGCAACCGCGTCCATCTCGCGAAGATGCTGAGGAAGGAGCACAACGTGCTCCTGCTCGACGAACCGACCAACGACCTCGACGTGGAAACGCTGCGGGCGCTCGAGAATGCGCTGATGGACTTCGCGGGCTGCGCGGTCATCATCTCGCACGACCGCTTCTTCCTCGACCGGCTCGCGACCCACATCCTCGCCTTCGAAGGGGACAGCCACGTCGAGTGGTTCGAGGGGAATTTCGAAAGCTACGAAGAGGACAAGCGACGTCGACTCGGCGACGCGGCGACCGATCCCCATCGGATCAAGTACAAGCCATTGGCACGGTGAAAGGAGCGGGGGAGGGAACTCCCCCGAACCACCTCCTTTCTCTGTCCGTCACCAGGACAGCCCCCACGCGGCTGATGAGCCCATCCAGGGGAGGGCGCAGATGAGCGCGGCCATCCAGGCGCTGAAATCCCACCGGATCGTCCGCACCGAACGGCTGATGATGATCCCGCCCGGCAAGGAGAACCTGCCGGACCTCAGCCGCCTGAAGGCCGATGAGCGCGTCTTCGGCTGGATGCTGCACGGGATACGCACGCCCGGGCGGACGGCCGAGGAACTCGAGGACGACATCGACTTCTGGGAGGTGCGCGGCTACGGCACCTGGTGCGTCTTCGAACGCGGGACAGGCGAATTCCTCGGCATCTGCGGCCTCATGGAACGGCCCGACGGGCGCGGCGTGGCACTGCGCTATGCGCTCTGGCCCGAATGTCGCGGCAAGGGCTATGCGCGGGAAGCGGCGCGCGCCGCGCTCGCCTTCGGCCATCGCGCCGGCCTGCCGCGCATCATCGCGGTGGCGCGGGAGGAGAATGTCGCGTCGCGCGCCGTGATGGCCGATATCGGCATGGCGCCGGCCGGCGAGTTCCGCCACCAGGGCCACCGGATGCTGGTGTTCGAGAGCCGCGCCTGACGCGGCGCCCCCGGTGTTCGGCACCGGGCCGGGCGGGCGAGGGTTTCGCGCCCGTCCGCCGCAGGCGCCGGACCGGCCGCCTCCATGCTCCCGGCACCGCCGGCGCCTGCTGCGGCGCGCCGGCGCTCCTTCGGGCGCCCGGCCCTGCGGGCCGCAGCCCGGACCTTCGTCCGCTTGTCAGTCCAGGCTCTGCGGCCAGCCGATGAAGATCCCGATATCCCCCGGCATGCCGCCGGGATAGTCGATGACGCGGGCGGCGAAGGTGAAGCCGCCCGGCTTCAGTTCCCGCTCCCACCACTCGTAGACCTTGTTGAACACGCCCGGCAGGGTGTCCTGCCAGCCCGCGAGGTGGTTGTTGATGCGCCGCCCGCCATCCTCGCAGAGCACCGACGGGAACTTGATCAGCATGAGCTCGCGCTCGCCGGCCTCGAAGGCCTTGCGGATGCGCGTGACGGCACGGTCCCGGTCCTCGTCGGTGATCTCGTAGCTCCGGACACGCTCGGAGAAGGCCGCCAGCTCCGCCTTTTTGTGCTCCTCGGCCGCGGCTTCCTCGGCGCGCCGCTTCGCGGCCGCGGCGTCCTTCGCCGCGAAGAGGTCGCGCAGGTTGAGCGACGGGACATGCTCGGTCATCGATCCGCTTCCCATTCCGGACAGGCGGACAGGCTAGGCGAGGGGCAGGCCCCTCGTCTTGATCGGCGTCAAGATGCCTGGATCAGCCCCGGCCCTCGCGTGCCGCCAGCTGGGCGATCTGGTTGCGCATGGCGTCCAGCAGCGCCGCCACCTTGCCGCCGTTGCGCTGGATGACGGCCGAATACTCGCTGCGCGTGGTCAGGCGCAGGGAGGTGCCCTCGGCGATCACGTCGACCACCTTGGGGCGTCCGCCGATCTCGCTGACGCGCCAGTCGAGCGAGAAGGGGGGCGTGTTCGGCCGCTCCACGATGGTGTTGACCAGTGCGTCCTCCTCCGTCCGCTGCTGGCTGCGGCCGAGGGAGAACTTCACCCCGCGATACTCGCCGAAGCGGGCGGACAGGTTGCGCACGATGATGTCGTCGAACAGGCGGTTGTATTCCGCGAGCTCGGCGGGCGTGGCCTGGCGGACGTAGCGGCCGAGGATGAAGCGGCCCGTCCCCTCGATGTCGATGGTCCGGCGCAGGATCGTCGCCACGCGCTCCCGCCGCGCATTCAGGTTCAGCCGCGGGTCGTTGATGGCGGCGACGAGGTCGTTGCCCGCGGTCTGGATGAACGATGTGGCGCGGGACAGTTCCATCTCGGCGCGCGCCGCGGGCGGCAGGGCGAGGACCGCGGCGGCGACGAGGGGGGAGGACAGGATGAGGCGACGGTGCATGGCTTGCATATGTGACCTCTGGCGGAATTTCCCAGTCACCGCGCGGGGGGGTGCGCGGGCTCGGGTTGGGTGACGCCCTGGCCATAGCCGGTGACCCCGGACGGTCCGACGACGCGGCCGCGGTCCTCTTCGTTGCGGATCTCGTAGCCGCGCCGCTGGCGATAGGCGGATCTGAGGGTCGAGTAGGGGTCGAGCGAGGTCGCGCGCAACTGGTCGATCGGGTCGAGCAGGGCCTCGCGCGTGTCGACCACCGTGAGGCCGAGCTGGGTCCAGCCCGCCGCGTCCACCACCAGCCCCTGGCCGAGCCAGCTCAGCGGATTGATGGCGAGGTCCGCGCCCTGGCCTGCCACGTCGCGGGGGGAGGAGGGGCCGAGCAGCGGGACGAACATGTAGAAGCCCTCCCCGACGCCCCAGACGGCGAGGGTCTGGCCGAAATCCTCGCTGTGGCCGGGCGTGCCCCAGTCGGTCGCCACGTCGAGGAGCCCGGCGAGCCCGAGGGTCGAATTGACCATGAAGCGGCCGAGCGTGACCCTCGCGCGGGTGAAGTTCCCCTGCATGAGGTCGTTGGCGAGGATCACGGGCGAGCGCAGGTTGCCCAGCATGTTGCGGATGCCGGTGCGCACGGGCTGTGGCAGCACGTCGCGATAGGCCTCGGCGATCGGCTGCAGCACTGCCTTGTCGATCGCCTCATGGATCTCGAACATCGTCCGGTTGGCGGGCTCGAAGGGGTCGTTGTTCTGCCGGAACTCGGCCTGGCCTTCGGGGTCGTCGTCGCCGGGCGGCGTCGCGCAGCCGCCCGTCAGCAGGGCGAGGGCCAAGGCACCGGCCGCGAGGTGAAAAGCGGAGGAGTTGCGCATGGAGGCGGAATACTGCCTTCGGTCCAGCCTAGGAACGGGTCGGATCGGCGTCTTGTGACCGAAATCCGGGCGGCTAGTCTAGCCGCGAGAGCGCGCTGCGCGATGTTGTGCTTCGTAGCAGGATGCTGCGCACCGCCGCAAACCGCGGCGGACCCTTGCCAGCCCGGCCGCGACAGGCCAGAGGAGCCGCCCCCGGCGGGTGCGGGGCAGAGGATCGAGGATGGGCGCGATGAACGACGCGATGAGCGGGACCCTGGCCCGCTGGCTGACCGGGCCGAGGGTGGCGGGGCTGCCCGCGCCGTCCGACCTGCCGGCGCCGCGCCTGTCCTTCGAGTTCTTCCCGCCGAAGACGGACCGGCTCGAGGAACAGCTCTGGGCCTGTATCCGGCGCCTCGAGCCGCTGGCCCCCCGCTTCGTCTCGGTCACCTACGGCGCTGGCGGCTCGACCCAGGAACGCACCCACCAGACCGTCGCGCGCATCGTCTCCGAGACCTCCCTGACGCCGGCCGCCCACCTGACCTGCGTCGGCGCGACGCGGGAGGAGGTGGATGCCGTCGCCCGCCGCTACTGGGAAGCCGGGGTGCGCCACATCGTCGCCCTGCGCGGCGACCCGCCGGCCGGCGCCAGCACCTACTCCCCCCATCCGGGCGGCTATGCCCAGGCCGAGGACCTCGTGCGCGGGCTGAAGCGCATCGGGGATTTCGAGGTCAGCGTCGGCGCCTACCCCGAGGGGCATCCGGCCGCGGTCTCGGCCGATGCGGACCTCGACTTCCTGAAGCGCAAGATCGATGCGGGCGCGACCCGCGCGATCACCCAGTATTTCTTCGACACCGGGGTCTACCTGCGCTTCATCGACCGCTGCCTGGCGAAGGGCATCACGGTGCCGATCGTGCCGGGGATCCTGCCGGTGACGAACTTCCAGCAGGTGGTGAAGTTCTCCGCCATGTGCGGGGCCGGCGTGCCGGCCTGGATGGGGCGTCTCTTCGAGGGGCTCGAGGAGGATGCCGAGACGCGCCGCATGGTCGCGGCCGTCGTCGCCGCCGAGCAGGTGCGGCTCCTGCAGGCCAACGGCGTGGACGAGTTCCACTTCTATACGCTGAACCGACCGGACCTCACCTACGCGATCGCCCATATCCTGGGCGCGCGGCCGAGGATGGGGTAGGCGGGCGGCGCTACCGCCGCGCGAGCCGCGCCTCGCCCTCGTCCCACAGCCGGCCGAACAGCAGGTCCAGTTCCTCCCGCTCCCAGAAGGCCGAGCCGGCGAGGCTGTAGGGGGTCAGCTCGCTGAACCGCACCCCCTGGTCGGTGAGGTAGAAGTCCACCCGGAGATGGACGTAGCCGGCCGCAAGAGCCTCTCCCATCTCCGCGAGGCGGCGCGCGAGGGCCGGGTCGAGGCGGTAGGTGCCGGCCGGGGTCCGCAGCCGCACCTGCTGGCGCACCCCGTCCCGGTCGAACCAGTTGTCGGTGCGCTCGGCGGCGTATTTGCCGCCGGTGACGATCCGCACGTGGCTGGCGCGGCCGCCGAAGACGAAGACCTGCACCTCCTCCGGCCGGTCGCCGCCGGCGCCGCGCAGCCGCGGCTCGACCAGCACGCAGCGCGGGATGCCCCGATAGCCCCATTCATAGGTGCCGTCGAAATAGTCCTTCGCCAGCCAGCTCGCGGCCGTCGCCGAGAGGGTGGAGGGCACCACCTCCTCCGGCCGGTCCACGAAAAGCACCAGCCCCGAGGCATGGTTGGGCTTCACCACGAAGGGAAGGGGCAGGCTCTCCCACGGCACCTGCGCCGGGTCCTCCCACGCGCCGAGGAGGGGGACGAGGACCTCGTCCCCGAGGATCCCGCGCACCACCTCGCGCACCGCGCGCTTGTCGCAGATGGTCTTCAGCCGCGGGTCGCGGTCCCGCAGGATGCGGGCGATCACGTGCGCATTGAAGCCGTGCGGCGGATCGAGCCGGGGCGGGCGGCCATGATAGCCCGTGTAGCGCCGGACCATCTCGCGCCGCATGAGGTGCGGGCCGAGCACCGGCACGTCCACGAGCTTGCGGCGCCAGGCCCGCAGCGCCCCGGCGATGTCGGGCCGGGGCGCTG
>JAFADX010000320.1 GCA_023424475.1 Pseudomonadota bacterium | reverse complement strand
CGCCGAGCTGGCGCGCCAATCCCGACCTGATCCGCAAGAACTACATCTTCGACGCGGAGACGCGCCGCGCCGGCGGCGTCTACCTCTGGCGCAGCATGGACGGGGCACGCCGCGCGCGCGATGCCGCTTGGCTCGAGCGGGTGCGCCGCACCTACGGGACCGAGCCGGTCGTGCAGTACTTCGAGACGCCGATCGTCGCCGACAATGCGTTGGGCCGGACGATCGACGAAGCCGATGAAGGAGCCGCGGCGTAGTCGCCAGCAGCAAGTCCCACCGCATCGCACGACCGCTCAACGGAGAGCACCATGAAGGTCACCAAGGTCGAGACGCTGGAGATCGAGCTCTCCGGCCAGAACGGGCTGCACGCCTGGCGACCCATCTACGCGCGGATCCACACCGACGAAGGCATCACGGGCCTCGGCGAGGTTGGCTTGGCCTATGGCGTCGGCGGCCTCGCCTCAGCGCCGATGATCCTATCGCTCGCGCAGAGCTTCGTGCTCGGCAAGGACCCGAACGACACCGAGACCATGTGGGAGCAGATGCTGCGTCGATCCTTCTGGGCGCAGGGTGGCGGCCCGGTCGTCTTCGGCGCGATGAGCGCGATCGACGCGGCCCTTTGGGACATCAAGGGCAAGGCCGCAGGGCTGCCAGTGCACCGCCTGTTTGGGCGCCGAGACGCCGCAGAAGACGCTGCGCTGCTACGCCAGCCAGATGCACTTCGGTTGGGGGGACACCAACACCCTGCATAACGACCCGGCCGCGTACAAGGAGACGGCGCAGATCGCGCGGTCGCAGGGGTATGACTGTGTGAAGGTGTGCCCGGTCTATGCCGGCGCGGATGGTCAGCGCTCGCGCACGCGCGGCGTCTATGACCCACAGTAACGCAAGCTGGCACGCGCGCGGATGGAGGCGATCCGCGAGGGCATCGGCCCCGATGCTGACATCATCATGGAACTGAACTCGATTACCTCGACCGCTGGCGCGATCCAGATCGCGGAGCTTGTCGCCGATCTCGGCATCCTCTTCATTGAGGAACCGACGCACTACAACAGCCCAGAAGCGCATGTGAAGGTGTCGCAGCGCGCACCGATCCCAATGGCGACGGGCGAGCGGCTCTATACGCGCTGGGGCTACCTGCCGTACCTCCAGGCGGGATCGATCGATATGATCCAGCCGGACATCGGCCTGGTCGGCGGCATCTCCGAGGGTATGAAAATTGCGCATCTCGCGCATGCCTTCGACGTGGGCGTGCAGGCGCACAATTGCGGCTCGCCGCTCGCGACGGCTATCTCGCTGCAGTTCGAGGCCGCGATCCCGAACTTCGAGATCCACGAGCACCACACCTTCTCGCTCAAGGCCTGCAACCGCAACCTGTTTGAGGAGGATCTGCAGCCGGTCAACGGGCGGTTCGCCGTTCCGACGGCGCCGGGCTTCGGCATGACGCTGAGCAAGGAGGTGGAGAAGCGGATGGAGATCTCCGCAGTCAGCCTGAGCTGACCGCGACGCGCCTGGTGTCAGGAAGCGCCGGTACCGCGGTCCATCCGCGATGCCGGCGCCGCCTCAGCTCCTCGCGGGCGGATCGAAGGCGCGGATCGGCGGCAGGTTGCCGGTGAAGCGCTCCACCTCCACCACCGTGAGCTGCCCGGTGCAGCTCTGGGCAAGCGCCGAAGTCCCCGCGTCGCGGGTCAGCACGTTGGGATTGCCGTGCACGCAGAGCGGACGGTCGTCCTCGGGATCCTCCGGATCGTACCATGCGCCGGTTGCAAGCTGCACGACGCCGGGTCGGATCCCAATGGTCAGCCTCACCGCTGCAAGGCAGGCACCACGATCATTGAACAGGCGGATCACGTCGCCATCGGCAATACCGCGCGCTGCCGCGTCTGCCGGATGCATGGAGGCGACCTCCCGGCCACGGCGCTTCGATCTGATGCTGTGCTCGCCGAAGTCGAGCTGGCTGTGCAGTCGCGTCGCCGGCTGGTTCGCGACAAGGTGCAACGGCGTGGCGCCGCCGGGTATCTCCACCGGCGGCAGCCAAGCAGGGTGGCCAGGGCAACTCGCCTCGCCGAAGCCGGCGATGGTCTCCGAGGAGATCTCGATCCGCCCACTCGGGGTCGGCAGCGGGTTCTCCTCCGGATCCTCCCGGAAGGCACGCCAGGGGCCGCCGTCGTCCGGGGCCTGCGGCAGGCGCATGGTTCCGGTGGACCAGAATTCCTCAAAGTTGGGCGCCGGCAGGCCCAGGTCGCTCAGACCCTGCTGCGTGCGCGCATAGAGGTGGCGGAGCCACTCGCGGCTCGTGCGGCCTTCGGTGAAGGCTTCCTCCACGCCGAGGCGGCGGCTGAGGTCGGCGAAGATGTCATAGTCGTCCCGCGCCTCGCCATAGGGGGGCGCGATGCGGTGCATCGCCACCATCAGCGGATCATGCGAGCTGTAGCCGATGTCCTCCCGCTCCAGCGTCATCGTCGCGGGCAGGACGATGTCGGCGTGGCGTGCGGTGGCGGTCCAGGCGAGTTCGTGCACCACCAACGTGTCGAGGCGCGCGAAGGCCTGCCGCAGCCGGTTGAGATCCTGGTGGTGATGGAAGGGGTTGCCGCCGGCCCAGTAGACCAGCCGAATATCGGGATAGGTGCGAGTCTGGCCATTGTAGCGGTACTGCGTGCCCGGGTTGAGCAGCATGTCGGCGATGCGGGCCACCGGGATGAAGTTGCCGTGGCGGTTGCGCCCCTGCGACAGGGTCGGGCCGGGCACGGCATTGGCGCGGCGCCCGTAGTAGCCGATGGCGCCAAGCGCGTAGCCATAGCCGCCGCCGGGCAGGCCGATCTGGCCGAGAGCCGCGGCCAGCACGGCGCCCATCCACACCGGCTGTTCGCCATGTTCCGCCCGCTGCAGGGAATGCGACACGGTCACCAGCACGCGGCGGCCGTGCAGGCGCCGGGCAAGCGTCCGGATGGTCTCCGCTGCGACGCCCGTGATGGGCGCTGCCCAGTCGGCGTCCTTCGCCTGGCCGTCGGCCTCGCCGAGCAGGTAGCGCTCGAAGACCGGCCAGCCGACGGTGAAGCGATCGAGAAAGGCACGGTCGTGCCGCCCTTCCGTCACCAGCGTATGCACCAGGGCCAGCATCAGCGCGGTGTCGGTGCCGGGGATATTGGCGATCCATTCGGCGCCCGCCTCCTCCGGCAGGTCGCTACGTAGCGGGCCAACCAGGATGAAGTCGCAGCCGCGCGCACGCGCCGCCTGCATGGCCGGGCGCTCGACATGCTCGCTGATGCCGCCGCCGGCGACCATGGCGTTCTTGAGCGCCATGCCGCCGAAGGCCAGCACCACCTCGCTGTGCTGCGCCACCTGGTCCCAGGTGACGTTGTGCTTCGTCAGCTCCTCGTAGTTCCCGAGGACATGCGGCACGATCACCGAGGCCGCGCCGGAGCTGTAAGAATTGACCGAGGCGACGTAGCCGCCGAAGGCGCAGTTCAGGAAGCGATGGATCTGGCTTTGGGCATGGTGGAAGCGCCCGGCGCTGGCCCAGCCATAGGACCCGCCGAAGACCGCGCCCGGCCCGTGCCGGTCCCGGATGCGCGCCAGTTCGCCGCCCAGCAAATCCAGCACCGCGTCCCAGGACATCGGGACGAATTCGTCCCGGCCGCGGCGGCGATCCGGGCCTGGGCCTCGTTCCAGCCAGCCGCGGCGCACCATCGGTTGGGCGATGCGCGCGGGATGGCGCAGAGCAGAGGGAAAGTTCCGGATGATCTCGTTCGGGTCCGGATCCCCCGGATGAGCGCGGACCAGGAGCTCGCCATCGCGCATGGCCGCCGTGAAGACGCCCCAATGGGAGCTATGCGGACGGAATTCAGTAGTCGCTGCGATCTCGGCGCTCATGCGATGACCTCTGCACCTGAATTGGAGGTACGCGCGCCGTTCGGATGTCGCGGTGCGCGTCGATCTCAGTTGTACTTGTTCCAGCCGACGATGACACCGCCGTCGGCATCCGAGATTGCGGCGGCAGCAGCAGTGCCCCCTCGTGGCCGGCGGACAGTCGTGCCAGCCATGATCAAAGGCTACGCCAGTTGCGTCAGGTTCCGTATGCGTCTGTCGCCAGCGGCGGCACCAGGGCCGACAACCTCTGCCCAGCCGCATCCAACAGGCGCGCCTTCGACGCACGCCCGGCATCGAGGTGACGCACCAGGCGTTCGGCGGCCGCCACGCGATCACCGGCATCGATGCATTCGAGGATCGCGAGATGCTCAGTGGTCTGCGCGGCCAGCCGGCTGTGGTCCAGGGCAATCACGTAGCCGACCAGGCGCCGCAGCCGCGTCACGCGCAGCCCGGCATCCGCGAAGAACCGGTTGTTCGAGGCCTGCATCAGTGCAAGGTGGAAGCCTGAGTTCAGCTCGAATACCTCGCGCGGATCGGGCTCTTCGGCGACGCGCGCGAGCAGCCCTTCCTGTTCCCGGCGCAGCCGCGCCGCCGTGCGGGGTGGCAGTTCGAAGGCAGGATCGAGCAGCGCCGCGGGTTCGATGGCGCGCCGAAAGCGGTATGATTCGTCATAGCTCCCGGGGCCGTCGATCAGAGGCAGGAACCGCCATCCGCCTGCCGGGGCGCGTTCGATCCAACCTTCGCCCATGATCTGCAGCAGCGCGCGATGTACGACACCGCGCAACGCCGCATAGCGCCGCATGAGGCCGGCCTCCCCGACCACGTCCGCCAGCTGCCCCTCGATCCGGTCGGCTGCGATCCGCCAGTAGAGCCTCTCGGCCTCCCCGGTTCCCGCGTCCGAAGCCTCGATCTCCTCGCCCGCTGCCGGCAGCTGACTGACAACGAGGCGGCCGTCGCCGCGCCGCTCCACGACGCCGAGTTCGCGCAAGAGCTGCAGCGCGCCACGAACCGGCGAACGGGACGTTCCGACCGTTCCGGCCAGCCCGCTCTCGCTCAGGACCAGCCCCGGCTCGGCCGAGGAGGCGCGAAGGTGCTCGACGATCGAGCGGGCGAGCTCGCGGTGCAGCTCGGCGGCGGGAGGGCGGGGCATTCGGCTCAACCTATCGAAAAGGGGCGACGGGTGAAGATAGCGCTTGCGGTCTTTTATAGCGATAAGATACATCACCGCCCAACGCAGGAAACCGAAACGTCCCAATGCCCGAAGCCTCCTCCGCTGCGACGGCGACCCTGAAGGGCGTCTTCGGCATCTGCAGCATCATCGACCTGCCAGCGGCGGCCGGCGGCCGTGCCACGCTGATGCGCATGCCCTGGTGCCATCGGGTCCTGCTGGAAAACGTCCTGCGTCAGCCCGAGGCCGAACTCCGCCAGGCCGGGCGCACTGCTCTCCTGGCATGGCTCGAGACCGGCCGGTCCGAGGCCGAGATCCCCTTCGCGCCGCTGCGGATCCTCATGCACGACACCACTTGCGGCCCGGCACTGGTGGACATCGCGGCAATGCGCGACGCGCTCGCCGCAGCGGGGGGCGATCCGTCGCGGCTCAATCCCGCCGTGCCGGTCGCGACCTCGACCGACCATTCCCTGCCCGTGGATGTATCGGCCCGGCCGGACGCGCTGCGCACGAATATGGCGAACGAGATGGCTCGCAACGCCGAGCGCTACCGCTTCATGAAGTGGGCCGCCAACACGGTGCACGGCTTCAGGGTCTTCCCGCCGGGTACGGGCATCATGCACACCATCAACCTGGAGCGCCTGGCCACGGTCGTCGCGACGGAGCGGCGCGCGGACGGCACGGTGTGGGCCGTGCCAGACAGCCTGGTCGGCACTGACAGCCACACGCCCATGGTCAACGGCATCGGCGTGCTGGGATGGGGTGTCGGAGGCATCGAGGCCGAAGGCGTGATGTTCGGCGTGCCCGTCTCGCTGCGGGTGCCGGAGGTCGTCGGGGTCCGGCTCGCGGGTGCCTTGCCGGAGGGCACCTTCGCAACCGACCTGGCCCTAGCCGTGACGCAACTGCTGCGGAAGGCGGGCGTCGCAGGCGAGTTCGTGGAGTTCTTCGGCCCCGGCGTCGGCACACTGACCGCCGGTCAGCGCGCAGTCGTCGCGAACATGGCGCCCGAATACGGCGCAACGACAGGCATCTTCCCGATCGACGGCCACACCATCGACTACCTCCACGCCACCGGGCGGGATACGGCGCAGGTCGCCCTGGTCGAGGCCTATGCTCGGGCGCAGGGGCTCTGGGGCGACCCGTCGAACGAGCCGCGCTACACGACGGTGGTGGACCTGGACCTCACGACGCTGCGGCCTTCGGTGGCCGGGCCGCGGCGACCGCAGGATCGGCTCGACCCCGCGCAGGTGTTGGCCGCGCTTGCTGAGGCCGGTTCGCCGCATGATGGCGCTGCCGTCGCCGGGATGCCGGCCGATGCCGTGGCCATCGCGGCCATCACCTCCTGCACCAACACGACCGATTTCGGGCTGCTCGCCGCCGCGGGGCTGGTGGCGCGCCGCGCGCGCGCGCTGGGCCTTGCCGTGCCCGGCTGGGTCAAGACCTCCCTCACGCCGGGGTCGCCTTCGGCCGAGCGGCGCCTGCGCCGCGCCGGTCTGCTCGATGACCTCGAGGCGATGGGCTTTGGCATCGCCGGCTATGGCTGCGCCACCTGCATCGGGAATTCGGGCCCTCTGCTGCCGGCGGTGGCGGCGGCCGTGGAACAGGATGGCCTCCGGCCGGTCGCGGTGCTGTCGGGCAACCGCAACTTCCCCGGCCGCGTCCATCCGCAGATCGAGAACGCCCTGCTGGCCTCGCCGCCCCTGGTCGTCGCATATGCCCTCGCGGGCCGCGCAGGCTTCGACATCACAAGCGAGCCGCTTTGCAGCGACGCGCAGGGCCGGCCGGTGCACCTGGCCGACCTCTGGCCACGCGCCGCAGAGATCGAAGCGGCGGTGGCAGCCGCCTCCGAGCCTGCAGACATCGCCGCGGCCGAGGAGGAAGCCGACCGCTCTCCCGCCTGGGCGGCGCTGTCTGCGCCAACCACCACGCGCTTCCCTTGGGACGCCGCCTCCACCTACCTGCGCGCACCACCCTTCGTGAACTTCGGCCCGACGACGGCCGAAGCTGCGCTATTGTGCGCGCACCCGCTTCTCGTGCTCGGCGACGACATCACCACCGATCACATCTCGCCGGCCGGGGCGATCCCGGCACGCAGCGACGCGGCCGCCTGGCTGGTCGAGCATGGCGAGGACCCGCAGGACCTCAACGTCTACGCCTCCCGACGGGGCAACTGGGAGGTCATGCTGCGCGGCCTCTTCACCAACAAGGCCGCGGTGAACCACCTCGGCGGCGGTTTGCCGGCAGGTCGGACCGTGTTCGCGCCGAGCGACGAGACGCTGCCGGTCTGGCGAGCGGCGCGACGCTACGCGGAGGCCGGTAAGCCCGTGGTGATCATTGCCGGTGAGCGCTACGGCACCGGCTCGTCCCGCGACTGGGCCGCCAAGGGCGCGCAGCTCCTGGGGGCACGTGCCGTGCTCGCCAACAGCTTCGAGCGCATCCACAGGTCGAACCTCGTCGGCATGGGCGTATTGCCGCTGCGCATGCCGGAGGGATGGCGCTTCGACACCCTCGCGCTGGCACCGGGCGATACGATTGAGATCGACTGGAACTTGGCAGCCCTCGCACCGCGGGCCGTGCTGCCGGTGACGCTGCGTCGCGCCGACGGCACCGCGCTCGCCGGTAAGGCGACTGCGCTGCTGGAAACCGCGCGCGAGGTCGCGCTGATCCAGGGCGGCGGCATGATCCCGACCATCCTGCGCAAGGCACTCGCTGCCGGCACCCGCGCAGCCTGACAACGAAGACAACCCGGAGGAGCATACCATGACGACACGCCGTGCACTGCTGGCCGCTACCGCGGCAGCCTTTCCGATCGCCGCCGCGCGTGGCCAGGCGGCCTGGCCGGATCGTCCGGTGAAGATGGTGGTCGGCTATGCGCCGGGTGGCGGCGTGGACATCGTGGCGCGGCTTCTGGCCGAGCCCCTGCGCGGCGCGCTTGGGCAGCCCGTGCTGGTCGAAAACCGTCCCGGCGCCAGCGCCATGATCGCCGCCCAGTCGGTGGCCCGCGGCGCCACCGACGGGCACACGCTTCTGATGGCGGCGGCCGGTGAGATCTCGGTGAACCCGGCGCTCTTCAAGCAGCGCATGACCTACGACCCGGCTCGGGAACTGCAGGCCGTCGCCCTGATCGCCACGGTCCCGAACGTGGTCGTCGTTCATCCCTCGGTGCCCGCGCGCACGCCGGCCGAGCTGGTCGCCTATGCTCGCGCCAATCCGGGGAAGCTTTCCTTCGCATCCTCCGGCATCGGCAACCCGCAGCACCTCGCCGGCGAGATGCTGAACAAGATGGCGGGCACCGACATCCTGCACGTGCCGTATCGTGGAGCCGCTCCTGCGCTGACGGACGTTGCGGCAGGACGGGTGCAGATTAACTTCTCGAGCCTCGGGCCGGCCTTGCCGCTGATCCGCGACGGCAAGCTGCGTGCTATCGCTGTCACCTCGCGCGAGCGCATGCCGCAGCTCCCGGACGTGCCCCCGCTGGCCGAGGCACCTGGTCTCGAGGGCTATGAGCTGGTGAACTGGTTCGGCCTCTTCGCGCCTTCAAGCATGCCGGCAGCGCAGGTCGAGCGGCTGCACGACGCGGTCGCCGTCGCGCTTCGCGATTCCGAGCTCTCCAGCAAGCTTACCGATCAGGGCGGCATCCTGCGGCCCATGTCGGTGGCGGAATTCCGCGCCTTCGTCGCGGAGGAGACCCGCAAGTTCACGCGGATCATCGAGGAAGCGAACATCTCGCCCGAGGGCTGAGCCGATGCTGGGCATCCTGCACGTCTATGTCGGCTGCCGCACCTCCCGCGAGCGCAACGCTCGCGGAGAGGGGTTGCAGGTCTATGGCATGGACGCGGAGACGGGTTCTTGGCAGCACCTCCAACTCCTACCAGGACTGGAGAATCCGAGCTTCCTTGCCTTTGGCAGGCTGCGCCCAGTGCTCTACGTCGTGCACGGCGACCGCGAGGCGGTGAGCGCGTTCCGTATCGCCAGTGATGGACGCCTCGATCATCTCAACACTGCGCCGTGCGGCGGGATGAACCCTGTGCATCTGGTGCCGGTGGCCCAGGATCGTTTCCTGTGTGTCGCCAACCACCTGACCTCGACGGTGGCTCTCCTGCGGCTCGATGCCGAGACGGGGGCCATCGGTGAGATCGCGCATATGCTGGACGTCACCGGCAAGCCTGGACCGCATCGCGTCCAGCAGCCTTTCGCCAAGCCACACCAGGTCGAGCCGGATCCATCGGGTCGCTTCATCCTCGTGCCGGACAAGGGGGTGGATCGGACGTTCACCCTGCGCGTCGACGCGGACGCGGCACGGCTGGAACTGGTCTCCACGCTCGTGCACCGCGAAGGCGCCGGCCCACGCCACATCGCCTTCAGGCCAGACGCACGCTTCGCCTATGTGCTGAACGAGATTTCCGCGAGTCTGCTTGCATGCCGGTATGACGCGGTGACCGGCGCACTCGAGCCCTTCCAGCTGCTGCCGTCCGTTCCGGACGATTTCACCGGACACACCGATGCCGCCGAGGTCGCGGTCAGTGTGGACGGCCGCTTCCTCTACGCGTCGAACCGGGGGCATGATTCGATTGGCGTCTTCGCGATCGATGGCGCGACCGGTCGCCTCACACCCGTGCAGTGGATGCCGAGCGGGGGACGCACGCCGCGCTTCTTCACGATTGACCCGAGCGGCCGCTTCTTGTTCGCCGCCAATGAGGACAGCGACACGATCGTGACATTCCAAATCGACGCGTCGAGCGGTCGTCTGGCGCAGAGCGGACAGGTTATCCGAACTGGCAGCCCGGTCTGTATCGTCTTTCGGCCCGTCGGATAGGCTCGGCCGCGGGTCAGCCCCCATCGACGGCCACCCGCAGGGCCCTGACAGCCGCACCCGGCGCCGTCAGCACCGGCGCTGCGCCTGCAAGCCTCGCTTCGGCCAACGGCAAGGCGCGGCTGGTCGAGAAATGCGCGAGCATCACCGCATCACAATGTGCGAGGCGCCCTGCGGCTTCTGCGACGAGGCGGTCATGCGCCGCCTCGTCGCCCGCGCGCAGTGCGGTCATCGCACCGGCGGCGAGGACAGTCTCGAGCCGCGCCGCGGTGCAGCCAATGTTGATGGCCGCCTCGGCAAATTCCTCCTCCATCGTCGCGCATGCCGGAGCGAAGGTGGCGACCATGCCAATTCGATCGCCCGCGCGCAACGCTTCGGCGAACATCGCGTCATTGGGCTTCAGGACTGGGAGAGGCGCCAGATCATGCGCCGCCTTTTCAATCGCCGGCCCGAAGGCCGAGCAGGTGTACAGGATGCCCTGTGCGCCGGTGCCAGCGACGTAATGGGCCAATGCCTCGATGCGGGCAGTCATCGCTGGGGTGAGTTGCCGCTCGGCTGCTCGATCCGGCGATAGACTGTCTTCAAGGAGGTTTGTGAGTTGCGCCTCTGGCCAAAGGCGCTCGAAGGCCTCGTGTATCGGCCTCATCGCAACCGAGACGGCGTGAATCAGAGCGATGCGCGGCATGACGCGATCCTCCTGGCGCCCCTCTGGCCCAGCGCAAGTGCACCGCTCCCAACGGGCGGATGAGCGATGCTACCGTTGAAGGCGCAGGGGATGTCTTGAACGAGTGCAACCCTGAGCGGAGCCTTTACATCCATGTCCTGGGGCACCGGCGTCATGATATACTCGTCCGGTAGCCGGACACTGATGTTCCCGGCCGTGCCCACCGAATAGCCCCGCTGGAACAGAGAGGCGCCGAGCATCGCCAACTGCTCGCGCAGCGCCGCCTCATCCATGGTCGAAGGCCTTCAGGAAGAAGTCGCGCGCACCGAAATTGCCGGACTTCAGCGCCATGTGGATCCCCTTCGGCTCGGCAAAGGTCCAGGGCACGCCGGGGTCGATCTCGGGGCCGATGCGCAGGCTGGTCACGCCGAGGCGGGTCACCACCGCGCCCGATGTCTCCCCGCCGGCGACCACCAGCCGGCCGACGCCGCGCGCGACCAGACCCTCGGCGATGGAGGCGACGGCGTCCTCGACGAGCGCGCCGGCCGCGTCGCGCCCCAGCTTCGCCTGAAGGGCGGCGACCTTGTCCGGCGTCGCGCTGGCGGCGATGACAACGGGGCGGCCTTCCTCGAGCTTGCCGTCGACCCAGCCAAGCGCCTGCGCCGTCATCGCCTTCGCATCGGGTGTGGCCAGCGCATCGAGTTCCAGCACCGGCACATGGTCGCGTGCCAGCCCGATCTGCCCGAGCGTCGCACGCGAGCAAGACCCCGCGACGACGGCCGAAGCACCCTTCGTCGGCGGCAGGGAGGCCGCGTCGCTGCGGTCCGGCAGCAGCCCGGCGCGGCGGAAATTCTCCGGCAGACCCATCGCGACGCCCGACCCGCCGGTCACCAGCGCCTGCGGCGCGATGGCCTCGCCGATCGCCATCAGGTGCGCGTCCGTCACCGCATCGACGATCGCCCAGCGCGTGCCGCGGTCCATCAGCCGCGTCATCTCCTTGCGGATCGCGCCGGCGCCCTGTTCGAGCACCGGGAAGGGCACCAGCCCGACGCTGCCCTGGGTCTGGCGCGACAGCACGCGCACCAAGTTCGGGTCGGTCATCGGCGTCAGCGGATGGTTCTCCATCCCGCTCTCGCTGAGCAGCGCGCCGCCGACGAACAGGTGGCCGAGATAGATCGTCCGCCCATTGGTCGGGAATGCCGGGCAGGCGATCGCGAAGCCGGCGCCGAGCCGCTTCAGCAGCGCATCGCCCACCGGCCCGATATTGCCCTCGTCCGTGCTGTCGAAGGTCGAGCAGTACTTCCAGAAAAGCTGCTTCGCCCCCGCCTTGGTCAGCGCATCGCAGGCCGCGAGCGACTGCCCGACCGCATCGGCGACCGGCGCGGTGCGGATCTTGAGCGCGATGATCACCGCATCCGCCTCGGGGAGCGGGCCCTCCGGCACGCCGATCACCTGGACGGCGGACATCCCCGCCTTAACCAGCGTATTGGCGAGATCGGTGGCACCGGTAAAGTCGTCGGCGATGCAGCCGAGGAGAGGCATTAGTCCAGCCGCGCCCCGGACGAACGCACGATCGGTCCCCACACCTCCATTTCGTGCTGCCAGAAGCTGCTGAAGGCGTCCGGGTCCGACCCAACGAGATTCACTCCGAGGTCAACCAGCCTGCGACTGCAGACGGGATCGGCGACGACGCGAGCAACCTCGGCAGCGACCCGATCGATAATCGGTCGCGGCGTGCGGGCCGGGGCAAAGATGCCGTACCAGTTCTGCGTTTCGTAGCCTGGCAGACCGGACTCAGCCACGGTCGGCACGTCGGGAAGCACGGCGACGCGCTGCGGGGATGTCACCGCAAGGGCGCGAACCCCCCCGTCGCTAACCTGCGGGAGCAGCACTGGTACCGCGTCGATCATCATATCCACCTGGCCAGCCACCAGAGCGTTCATCGAGGGACCGCCGCCACGGAATGGTACATGGGTCAACTCGATATTGGCCATGTTGGCTAGGAGCACAGCCGAGAGATGTACGATGGTTCCGTTGCCACCTGAACCATAAGTGAGACGCCCAGGATCCCGCCGCGCCAGTTCGATAAGGTCTTGCACGCTACGCGCCAAAAGATCCCGACGGACGGCGAGAATGTTGGGAGCACGACCGACCTCGGCGATCGGGGCAAAGTCGCGCCTCGGATCGTAAGGCAGTCGCGAATAGAGGAAGATGTTCAGGACGGAACTGGAAAGCGTGTGAAGCACCAGCGTGTAGCCGTCGGCCGGGGACTTCGCGACGTTGTCGGCACCGATCGTTCCGCCGGCCCCGGCGCGGTTCTCGACGACGACCTGCTGGCCAAGCCCGGTGCTCATACATGAGGCGACTATGCGTCCGACGATATCTGAGCCTCCGCCCGGGGCGAAGGGAACAACGAGTCGGATCAGGCGTTCTGGAAACTCGGCACGTACCGGATTGGCGCCCACGAGCAGCATCGCTGCCGCGGCGAGCATGGCTCGCCGCCCGTTGCTAGCCTTGATCATGTCGTTTTCTCCCTTGGTTCGCGATCTAGTTGGCTAGGCGACGCGTGATCTCCGAGCAGAGGGCCTTCGTATAGGCCTTCGTACCGAGGGGGCCACGCAGGTCTGGCGTCCGGCGCGCGGGGTCGGCCACGAGGGCGTCCACGGAAAGCTCGATCACCTCCGCGGCGCGCGCGAAGTTGTTCCGTGCGGGGTCGCGGCGCGAGAGCCAGTCCAGGAGCATCGCGGCGGAAAGGATCAGAGAAACGGGGTTCGCCTTGTCCTGGCCAGCGATATCCGGCGCGGAGCCGTGCTGTGCCTGCGCCATGCAGTGCGTGTCTGAGGCGTTGACAGCGCCGGCCAGCCCGAGGCTACCCGACAGTTCCGATGCCTCGTCGGATAGGATGTCGCCGAACATGTTAGTGGTGACAACGACATCGAAGCGTTGGGCGTCTCGCACGAGCAGAGCGGCCATGCTGTCGATCAGCTGCTCCTCGTAGGTGACGTCCGGGAATTCCTGTGCGACGGCGCGAACTTCTCGCAGGAACAGGGCCTCGCTGACCTTGATGACGTTCGCCTTGTGAACGGCCGTAACCTTCTTCCGCCGCTGCATGGCGAGCTCAAACGCCGCGCGGGCAATCCGCTGAGAGCCCTGGGCAGTGATCTTCCGAACCGAAAGGGCGAGGTCCGGCGTAGGCATGAACTCCCCGACGCCCCAATGCATGTTGCGGTCGGAGTAGAAGCCTTCTGTATTCTCGCGGACGATAACGAGATCCATCCCTGTGCGGCCGTAGTGGGGCAAACCTTCGCGGCTGCGGGCGGGTCGGATGTTGGCGAAGAGGTCGAGGACGACGCGCAGTTCCGCGGAAATGTTGATGCCGCCCTGGGCGCGGGCCGGGTATTCTGAATGGGACACCGGGCCGAGGATGATTCCGTCGGCCGCGCGGCAGGCATCGAGAACGCCGTCGGGCGCGGTCGTGCCGACGCGCTTGAGCGCGGCAAGGCCCACTTCGTGCGTTTCGTACGACAGCCCGAGACCGAGGGCGGAATCCACGACTTCCAGAACCTCGATCGTCGCATCGGTGATTTCCAGGCCAATCCCATCACCAGGCAGAACGGCAAAGCGCATCGACGTTCCCTCTTGTTTCGATCTGGGTGGCGTTATGGCGCGATGCATTGTATTTTGCAATTAGAAAAACCAATTTTGCAGCAGACGCAGCTCACCGTCTTGTCGACAGCGTCCTTGGCGTGCTCGCTGTCGGCCCGCACAGAGGAGTCAGCCGATGAGGCAAGGCGCCGGCACTGACGATCGCGACGGCGAAGGCCGCGGCCGTGGCGCACTTCCGGCGCAACTCGCCGGCGAGATCCTGGAGCTGACACGCAGGGAAGGCCTGGCGCCGGGCGCTCACCTGCGAGAACAGACCCTTGCGGAGGCGTTTCGCGTCTCCCGTACACCGATTCGTCAGGCGCTGGGCGTCCTCGAGGAGCGGGGCCTCGTCGAGCGTCGCCCCAACCGGGGCTTTTTCCTGAGGGCAGCGGAGGCGCCTGTCGCGGCCGCCATGCCGGCAATGTCCGGGGAAGAGGCCGGCGACGATGCGCTCTATGTCCGGATCGCCGAGGACTACCTCGATGACGCGTTGCCGGCCCGCGTTACCGAGAGCGACCTCACCAGACGCTACGGCGTCACCCGGGCGCGCCTCCAGCGGCCGCTCGCGCGCCTCGTGCGCGAGGGACTTCTTGAGCGCCTGCCTGGGCACGGCTGGGAGTTCCAGCCGATCCTCCGCTCCCCGGAGGCCTATGACCAAGGATATAGGTTTCGTGCCCTCATCGAGCCCGCAGCGCTGATGGAGCCGGCCTACCACCTGCCCCCTGAAACCGCGGCCCGCCTGCGCGCCCGGCTCCGGGCAGTGCTCGACGGCGGCTGGAAGACCTGGCCGCGCGGCGAGGCCCATCGGGTCGGCGCCGAGTTCCACGAGGCGATCGTGGCGGCCTCGGGGAACCCATTCTTGCTGGAATCGATCCGCCGCGTGAACCGGATGCGCCTCCTCCTCGAGCGACGCATCGCGGGCAGTACCGATAGGGCGAGGCAAATTCGCACCACCGAGGACCATCTGCGCATCCTCGACATGATCGAGGCCGGCGACCGCGAGGGCGCCTCGCACTTCCTGCGCGCCCACCTCTGGCAGGAGTTGCGCGCCAAGAAGCGTTAGAGGGCGGGCCTCGACGTCGCTTCCCATCCCGCGAGGCGGCGTCGGCGCCTCAGCGCGGCCCGCGCGCCGGCGCCCGGCCGGGCGAGTCGCTGAGCGCCAGCGCGATCGACCACCCCGGCGCCGCGATACATGATGCCGCGCAAAGGAATGCATTTTTCAATTGATCAAAGCATCCTTCCCAAGCAAATCTCAGCAGGGTCATCCCTGCAGCGTGATCGACAGGGACCGAATCACCAGGGGAGAGGTGTCCATGATGCTCGGCAGACGGAGTGTGCTTGCGGCCGGAGTGGCCGCATGGAGCCTGCCGGTCGGGCCAGCGGCATCGCAGTCCGTGCCGTCGGGCTATCCCGCCGACTATGCGAACCTCATCGCCGCAGCGCAGCGGGAGGGGCGCGTCTCGGTCTACACCTCGACCGACAGCGCGCAGGGCCAGAGCCTGGTGAACGCGTTCCGGGCCGCCTATCCAGGCATCACCGTCGACTGGAACGACCTCGGCACCAATGGAACCTTCAATCGCGTCATAAGCGAAGCGGCAGCGAACCAGATGGGTGCCGACCTCGTTTGGACCTCGGCGATGGATCAGTTGCTGAGCCTCGTTGACCGGAACCTGACCCAGACCTACCGCTCGCCAGAGGCGGCGAAACTGCCGACCTGGGCGGTCTACAAGGATCAGGCCTTCGGAACCTCGGTGGAGCCCGCCTGCGTTCTCTACAACAAGAACCAGCTGTCGGACGATGCCGTGCCTCGGACGCATGCCGCGCTGCTGGCATTGCTGCGCGACCGTCGCGACGCGCTGCGCAACAAGGTGGGGACCTTCGATCCGGAGAAGTCCGGGACCGGCTTCCTGTTCCACACTGCGACGCAGCGGAACGTGCCGCAGTTCTGGGATATCGTGCGTGCATTCGGAGCGGCCAGCGGGAAGGTCTACAGCTCTTCCGGCCAGATGCGCGAGAAGGCTGTCTCTGGCGAGCATAGTCTGCTGTTCAGCGTCATAGGCTCCTACGCGCTCGAATGGGCAAAGGCGAATCCGGTCCTCGGCGTTGCCTTCCTCACCGACTACGTCCCGGCCTTTTCCCGGGTGGCGCTCATCCCGCGCGGCGCGCCGCACCCGAATGGGGGGAAGCTCCTTCTGGACTTCATGCTTTCGAAGGTTGGCCAGGAGGCACTGGGCAACGCCGGGGTGCCGTCCATCCGCACCGATGTGGCCGGCGAGATGAGTCTCGATGGCATCCGCCACCGGGTGGGAGGGAACCTGCAGCCCCTCCCGGTCGACGAGACGACAGCCGCTAATCTCGAGACCCAGCGCCGCGTGGAGTTTCTCCAGCACTGGCGCCGCGCTCTCCGCGGCTGATCAGGGTGAGTGCCACCACAGCCTCTCGCGCCGGGTCCGCGCGTCGTCGTGGCCCACGCGGGGGCGACGCGTTGCCTTTTCGCATCGCCGTCACTGTCTTGCTCGCTCTGGCGGTTCTCTCCCCGGTCGGGCTGATCGCCTACCAAAGTTTTCTCACCGGACCATTCTTCGACGCGACCTCAACGCTCGGCCTGCAGGCTTGGGCCTATGTTCTGTCGGATGCGGATTTCTGGGACGCGCTCGGCACGACGGCACTGTTCTCCGTGGGCATGACGCTGATTGCGGTGCCTCTGGGGGCAGGCCTCGCCTTCCTGCTGACTCGCACGGACATCCCGGGCCGACGCTGGATCGAGCCGCTGGTGCTCGTACCCATGTTCCTGTCCTCCATCGTGCTCGCCTTCGGATACACGGTCTCGATGGGTCCTTCCGGCTTCGTCTCCCTCGGATTTGAGAGGCTTTTCGGGATACCCGCGCCCTGGGATATCTATGGCCTCGGCGGTCTCATCGTCATTGGCGGGCTGAGCCACGTACCGAATGTGTACCTCTATGCGGCATCGGCCATGCGCTCACTGCCGGCGGACCTGGAAGAGGCGGCGCGAACCACGGGAGCGGGGATCTGGCGCGTTGCGCTAGAGGTGACGCTGCCTCTGGCACTTCCGGCGCTGGTCTTTGCGGTTGCGTTGAACCTCCTGCTCGGCTTCGAGAGCTTCGGCCTGCCGTTGGTGCTTGGGGATCCTGGCGGCCTACTCGTCCTCACCACGTACATCTACAAGCTCACCACGTTGTTCGGGCTGCCGACCTATCACCTCATGGCGGTCGTGGCCGTCATTCTGGTTGGTCTCACCCTGCCTCTCGTCTGGATCCAGCGCCGACTCCTCGGGCGAGCGCGCCGATTTGCGACCCTGGGCGGCAAGGGCGCGCGCGCCACGCCCTTGCGTCTGGGTCCCACGGGCCAACTCCTGGCCGTCCTCGCGATAGGTCTCTGGTTCCTCGTCTCCGTCGTACTGCCAGTCGGCGGCATAGCCCTGCGGGCCTTTGTCGACGCCTGGGGCCAGGGCGTAAACCTCACGGACCACCTGACCCTGGCGAATTTTGACCAGTTGCTTCAGGTGCCGAGCCTCACTCGCGGCCTGATCAACAGCGTCCTCATCGCGACCTTCGGCGGCGCGCTCGCCGTGGTCATCTACCTGGTCGTATCCCTTGCGGCGCATCGCTGGCAGGGACCTGGCGCCATGGCGCTCGACTACATGGTCCTGCTGCCGCGAGCCCTGCCGGGCCTGGTGATCGGCCTTGCCTTCTTCTGGCTGTTCCTGTTCGTGCCGTTCCTGACCCCACTGCGCCCGACGTTGTTCAGCGTGATGATTGCGTACATCGTGGTCGGGCTCGCCTACGGGCTTCGGTTGATCCAATCGACCCTGCTGCAGGTGGCCCCGGAACTCGAGGAATCCGCGCGCACCGCGGGCGCCACGATAGGTCAGACCTGGACCCGTATCCTTGCACCATTGCTCCGCCCCGGCCTGGTCGGCGCCTGGACGATGATCATGATCGTGTTCCTGCGAGAATACGCGACGGGCGTCTACCTGCTGAGCGCCGGAACCGAGGTGATCGGCTCACTGATTGTCTCCCTTCTCGCAACCGGCGCGATGGACGTCATCGCCGCCCTGTCCTTTGTCAGCGTTGCGCTCACGGCCGTCGGCATGGGGCTCGCGCTGCGTCTCGGAGCCCGGATGCATGGCTGACCTTGTCGTTCACGGCGTGCACAAGACCCTCGGCAACGCGCACATCCTGCAAGGCGTTTCGCTGACCGCCGAGCACGGACGCATCGTCGCCCTGCTCGGGCCATCCGGATGCGGCAAGACCACGCTTCTGCGCTCCCTCGCGGGGCTCGAGCGACCGGAAGCCGGACGCATCGAGATCGGCGGCACGCCCGTCTTCGATGCCGATATTGGTCTGTGGGTGCCGCCGGAACGCCGCGGGATCGGGTTCGTCTTCCAATCGTACGCGCTGTGGCCGCACCGCACGGTGTTCGACAATGTCGCCTTCGGACTTCGCTTGCGCGGCGAGACGTCCGCGGAGATCGTGCGGCGAGTCCTGCAGACACTGACGCGCCTGGGGCTTGGTCATTTGAGGGGCCGATACCCGGATCAGCTCTCGGGCGGCCAGCAGCAACGCGTCGCGATCTGCCGCGCCCTCGTTTACAATCCTTCCGTGCTGCTGCTCGACGAACCCCTGTCGAACCTCGACGCCAAGCTGAGGGAAGAGGCGCGCTTCTGGATCCGCCAGCTCATCCTCGACCTTGGCATCTGCGCTGTCATCGTCACGCACGACCAGGGCGAGGCGTTGTCGATTGCCGACCGCGTGCTGCTGATGCGCGCCGGGGTCGTCGTGCAGGACGGCACACCGAAGCAATTGTACGAAGAGCCGGCAGATCTCTACACGGCCGAGTTCCTGGGGACGAATATCGTGTTGGCGGGACTCTTTGCCGCGGGGAATGCGCTCGCCGGACCCGACTGGAGCCTGCCGGGCGTGCCACGAGACCCGATGTCCGAGGGGGATGCCGCGGTAGGCGTGATCCGAGCCGAGCGCGTGTCGATTGCCGATGGACCAGGACCGGAGCGCCTGGCAGCGCGTGTCGAGGCCTGCCTGTACCTTGGTGACCATTGGGAGTACCGCTTGGCACACGGACAACTTCTCTTGCGCGCGCGAAGCAGCGTGCCGGCTGAGCCAGGCGCAATAGTCCACGTAACCCTGCGCCGCGAGGATGTGTGGATCTTCCGTGATGCCACCGGCAGTCGATCGTTGGCCGCCTGACCGTTTGCGACGATGGCCCTGACGCCTGCGGCGCAAGACCGACGACATGACACCCTCCGGTGTCCGTTGTCGGATGGTGTCGGATGGTGTCGGTTGGTAGAGGCGGGTTAGGATTGGAACGTCTGGCTCATCCGGGTTGCGGGTTGCGCTGCCTGCTGTTGGTGTAGCAAGCGGCGACGTTGATTGGTCTGGCGGTGGACACGCTCGCACTCGTGCTTATTTGAGGTACGGCGGCGAAGGCAAATTCTGGCCGCGATGGGGTGATCTGCACCCAGACTACAAGCGACGCAGCCTGATGCTGTTCACGTCCGGGCAAGCTCGCCGCAGAACTCCTGGATCCGGCCGCACGCTTCGCGAAGGCTTGCCGTGTCGGTCGCGTAGGAGACGCGCAAGTAGGGGCTCATGCCATAGGCCGAGCCCTGCACTACAGCAACCTGCTTCTCGGCCAACAGAGCCGTGACGAAATCGACGTCGCTGTCGATCGTCCGTCCGCCCTTCGAGGTCCTGCCCAGGCAGCCCGCGATGTTCGGGAAGACGTAGAAGGCGCCCTCGGGGCGGTGGCAGGTTATGCCCGGCGCGGCGTTCAGCATGTCGACGACCAGGTCGCGGCGTTCGCGATAGACGGCGGCGCGCTCGGCGAGCAGGTCCTGCGGCCCGTCCAGCGCCGCGATCGTCGCCGCCTGGCCGACCGTGGATACGCCGCTGGTCGACTGGCCCTGCACGTTCGCCATCGCCGTTATCAGCCGAGCCGGGCCGCCGCAGAAGCCGATACGCCATCCGGTCATCGCATAGGCCTTCGACGCGCCGTTCACGGTCAGCACGCGGTCGCGCAGGCGCGGTTCCACCTCGGCGATCGTGGCGAAGGCGAAGCCGTCGTAGATCAGGTGCTCATACATGTCGTCCGTCAGGATCCAGACATGCGGGTGCCGCAGCATGACGTCGGCGATGGCCTGCATCTCCGCCCGGGAACAGGCGGCGCCGGTCGGATTGTTCGGAAAGTTCAGGATCAGCCACTTGGTGCGCGGCGTGATGGCGGCCTCGAGGTCCGCCGCGCGGATCTTGAAGCCGTTGTCTTGCGGGCAGTTGACGCCGACCGGCACACCTCCGGCGAAGCGTGCCATGTCGGCGTAACTGATCCAGGACGGGCGCGGGATGACCACCTCGTCGCCGGGATTCACCGTCGCCATCAGCGCGTCGAAAATGATCTGCTTGCCGCCGTTGGCGACCAGGATTTCGTCTGTCGCGTAATCCAGCCCGTTGTCGCGCTTGAACTTGCGGGCGATCGCCGCCTTCAGCGCCTTGGTGCCTTCGTTGGGCGGATACTTGGTGTCGCCGGCGCGCGCCGCGGCGTGCGCGGCCTCGACGACATGGTTCGGCGTCTGGAAGTCGGGCTCGCCCTGGGAAAGGGTTATCACCGCAACACCGCGCGCGCGCATGTCGCGGGCCAGCGCCGTCATGGCGGCGCTGGCCGAGATTTCAACGTTGTCGAGACGGTCAGCAAGCTCGGGCATTCGGCACGTTCCGGAAAGATCAGAGGTGCGCCATCAGAGCGTGCCGATGGACGGTAGTGTGTTTCGAACAATGAAATATGCTCGTCAAGTCCCCTTTTCGCGCCCGGGCGCCCATGTTACCGGCACTGCTGCATGACAGACGCTGGCGACAAGCCCGGATCTCGCGCCGAGATGGCGGGCGGCGTCATTGCCGTGGACCGCGCGATCGACCTGCTCAACGCCTTTCAGTGGGGCGATGACGGGCTTTCGCTGGCTGAGCTCGCGAGCCGGACCGGCCTACACAAGACCACCATCCTGCGCCTGGCCGTCTCGCTGCAGGCCGCCGGCATGCTGGCGCGCTCGCCCGGCGGCGAGTTCAGGCTCGGCGCCAATATCCTGAAGCTCTCGGCCATTCTGCGCGCGTCGCAGCGACTGGACCGCGAGGCCCTGCCGTTCCTCACGACGCTCGCCGAGGAATGCCGCGAGAGCGCCTCACTCTTCATCCGGGACGCAGAGGCGCGCATTTGCCTGGTCCGCGTCGAGGCGGAGCAGAGCGTGCGCGACAGCGCGCGGCGCCTGCTGCCGCTCGCGCTCGACGATACGTCGTCCGGGCTGGTGCTGCGCGGGATGGAGGGCGACTGGGTCGGTCCGGCGGACTCGCCCTTCCGGCCGATCTTCACCTCGGGCGTGACCGATCCGCAGACCGCCTCGCTCAGTGCCCCCGTCTTCGACGCCGAGGGGGACATCGCTGGATCGATGACCGTCTCCGGCCCTGCCTACCGGCTGACCGCCGACGTCGCCCGGCAGCACGCGCCGAAGCTCGCAGCGCAGGCCGAGGCCTTCTCCGCGAGCCTGGGTTACCGTGCCGAGATGCCGCCTTCGCGCAGCACGGGGCCGCGCCGGGATCGGCGCGCGCCCCAGGCATCAAAGGCCGGAGCACGCTGAGCCGCTCGCCACGACTTGCGACAGGGTCTTCGGCGCGTTTTGGTTTCCAGGATCTTCGCCCGATCAGGTGCTGGCACCTGATCGGGGTCTGCTCGAGGCAGGCTGCTCAGTTGTTCTGGCCCTGGCGGACGATCTCCTCGACCACCGGACGCATCGCATTCTCTTCGTGCGCCCAATAGGCGCTGAATTCCGACGGTCCCATGTAACTGATGTCGAGGCCGAGACGCCGCAGCGTCTCGCGGTGCGCCGGGCTGGTGATCGCGGTCTCCAGCGCCTGCGCCAGCCGGCGCACGATCGGCTCGGGCGTGCCCGCAGGTGCGACGAAGCCGCGCGCTGAGCCGGCGGCGAGCGGCGTGCCGAGCGAAGCCAGCGTCGGCACGTCCGGCAGGAATGGATTCCGCTGCGGCGACAGCACGGCCAGCACGCGCACCGTCCCCGCGCGGCTCTGCGTGATCGCCGTGCTGCTCGAAGACATCATCACATCGATCTGTGAGCCGATCAGCGCGGTGATCGCCGGCGCCGCGCCCTGGTAGTGCACCTGGTTGAACTCAATGCCGAGCGACTTCTGCAACTGGATGGTGGTGATGTGCTCCCAGCCGAGGATGCCGGGATCCGCCATCGACACCACACCCGGCCGGGCGCGTGCCGCGGCGACCAGGTCGGAGAAGGTTCGGATCGGGCTCGCGGCGGGCACCAGGATGGTGCCCGGGTCGATCACGTGCAGCGCCAGCGGCACGAAACTGTCGCGGTTAAAGGGCGCGCGCCGCGATGGGTCGAGGTACAGGGTGAAGGTGGAGGGCCAGAGGCCGTAGGCGACGGTGTAGCCATCCGGCCGTGACCGGGCGAGTTCCGCCATGCCGATCTGCGAACCGGCGCCGGCGCGGTTCACCACGACGACCGGAACGCCCAGCGCGCGCTCCAGCTCGGGCCCCAGGGCACGCGCGGTGACGTCGCTGCCGCCGCCCGGCGGATAAGGCACGATCACCGTCAGTGGCCGGCCCGGCTCGGGGAACGGCGCCTGCGCAGCCGCAGGGAGCGCCCCGCTGATCGCCAGAAGCGCCGCGGCGGCGCAAATCATACGTCTCATAAGCTTCTCCTGAACATTGTCGGGCGCCGCGAAGGACCGGCGTCCCTTTGTCTGCGCGGGGCGACGTTCTGGTGCGTCGCCTTCGCTTCCGTGTGCCTTGCGGGCCAACTGGCCCTCCCTCCGAAGCTCAGCCCAGCGTCTGCGCGAACGGCGCGACGGTGCCCCCCGCGGCCTCGATCGCGGCGCGGATGGTGCGCGCCAACGCCACGGCGCCGGCGGTGTCGCTGTGGACCAGGATGGAATCGACCTTCATGGGCAGCACCTCGCCGGTGATGGCGACGACGGTGCCTTCGGTCAGCAGCCGCGCCACGCGCTCGCGCACTGCCTCGACATCCTTGACCATGGCGCCGGGCAGCTTGCGCGACACCAGCAGCCCCTTGTCGTCATAGGCGCGGTCGGCGAGGAACTTGGTGTAGACGCGAAGCCCTTCCGCCTCGGCCGCCCGTCCGATCGCGGTGCCGGGTGCGGAGGAGACGAGCAGCGTCGGGTCGAAGGCGCGCACCGCGCGCGCCATCGCGTCGGCCATCGGCTGGTCCACGGCGATCAGGTTGCCGAGCGCACCATGGAAGCTCGCATGCGTCATGCGCGCCCCGGCCGCCCGCGCGATGCCTTCCAGCGCGCCGAGCTGGTAGATGGCGTACTTCTCCATCTCCTTCGGATCGACCTGCATCAGCCGCCGCCCGAAGCCCATGAGGTCGGGGAAGCCGATATGCGCCCCGATCGCGACGCCGCGTTCCTGCGCCATGCGCACGGTGCGGTCCATGATCACCGCATCGCCGGCATGGAACCCACAGGCGAGGTTCGCCGAGGAGACGATATCCAGCAATGCCTCGTCCTCGGCCATGCGGTACGCACCGAAGCCTTCGCCCATGTCGGAGTTGAGATCGATCTTCATGGCGTGCTCCTGGCCGGGGGATCCTCGGGGGTGAAGGCGAACAGCGGGGTGCCGAAGCCGACCAGCGTGCCGGGCGTGACGAGGCGGTCGCCCACCACGCCGGCCTCGGCCGCGGTGACCGGCTGGATCAGCGCCCCGGTGCGCAGCAGCGCGGCGGTCTCGCCGGCCTGAACGCGCTGGCCCGGACGGACCAGCGGCGTGTCGCTCCAGGGATGGGCATCGAGGAAGACACCCGTGCCGCGCGCTGCGATAGCCGGCGTAGCGGGTGCGGGCTCCGCCCACGAAGACTGCGGCACCAAGTGCCCCGGGCTCGCGAGCTGCAGGCGCAGCCGGCCCTGGGGCGTCGTGAGTTCGAAGCCAGTGAGCCCCGCGGCCTCGAGCCAGGCGACGATCTGCCGCACCTCATCCACCGTCATGGCCGCCGTCCCGTGCCGCAGAGCAACCGGTAGTGCCCGGCAAGGCGGCGCAGCGAGGCGATCCAGGCATCCGCCTCCCGCAGTGCCGCGAGAGCTGCCGGATAGGCCACCGGCACGAAGCGCAGCCGGCTGCCGAGCGGCGCCTGCGCAAGACGCCAGAGATCGGCCTCGATCACCGTCGCGATCTTCGGATAGCCGCCCGCGGTATGCGCGTCGCTGAGCTGGATGATCGGCTCGCCGGAGGGCGGCACCTGGACCACGCCGGGGACGATGCCGTGGGAGCGCATCTCGATCCGCCGCGCGAAGTCGAGCGGCTGGCCCGCGAGGCGGTATCCCGCACGGTTGCTCTGTCCGGAGATCTTCCAGCCGGTGCTCCAGAAGCGCTGCTGCGATTCCTCGGTGAACAGGCCGTATTCCGCGGCCGTCAGCACACGCACGGCAGTAGTGCCCGGCGGCAGGTCGGCGGGGGTCCAGTCGGTCGGCACGCCTGCATCTGGCGGCTGGGCGCCGAAGCCGGGGGCGACTATCGTCCTGGGTCTGTCCGGGCCGACCGGCAGCACATCGCCGGCTTCGAGCCACCGCCCTTCATGCCCACCGAAGGAGCCCCGGAACTGCGTGCTACGCGATCCGAGCACGAGGGGCACGTCGATACCGCCGTTGATGGTGAAGTAGCCGCGCACGCCGCGCCGCGGGGCCGCGATCGTCAGCACCTGTCCGGCTTCCGCGTGGCTGGCCCACCACGGCAGCAGCGGCGCGTCGTCGAGGGTCACGGCGCAACCGGCGCCGGTCACCGCGAAGTCGGCCGCCTCGCGAAACCGGAAGCGGCAGGGGAAGGCCTGCATCTCGATCCCGGCGAGATCTTCCGCATTGCCGAGCATCGCGTTGCCGGCCCGCAGCGCGAGACTGTCCATTACGCCGGAATAGCTGACACCATAGCGCAGGTAGGATTCGCGCCCGAGATCTTGCACCGAGGCGAGCGGCGCCGCGTCGAACACCTCGATCACAGGATCACCTTCTCGGCATGGAACCGCACGATGTCGCCGGGCGTGAGCAACGCCGGCGGGTCGCGACGCGGATCAAAGAGCGGAACGGTGGTGCGGCCGAGCCAGTTCCAGCCGCTCGGCCCCGGCGTGCCGCCCATTCCGGCCTGCAGCCCGCCGATGGACACCGTGCCCGCCTCGGCGCGCAACCGGGGCACCTTGCGACGCGGCATGGCGATGCGCGGATCGAGCCCGCCCAGATAGGCATTGCCCGGATGGCTGCCGATGGCGAAGACGATGAGCCGGCTCCCGGTGTGCAGCCGCACCACCTCCTCTGGCGGCAGCTTCGCGTGCGCGGCGATCTCGTGCAGGTCCGGACCGTACTCGCCGCCGTAGATGACCGGCACGTCAACCACGCGGCCTTCCGTCTGGTCGGGCTCCGACGCGTCCCAGGCGGCGATGAGCGCCGCCTCCAGGCTGCCGGGATCTTCCAGCGGCGTATCGAAGGTGAGCATGACATTGGTCATGCAGGGTGCCGCCTCGCGCACCCCCGGCCAGGTGGAGGCCACACGCGACAAGGTCCAGATGCGGCGCTGATTGGCCAGGTCGAAATCGCCCGGCGCCTCGAAAAGCAGGGCGCGGGTGCCGAGCATGCTGACATGCGGGCGCGAGCGGTGGTTATCGACCAGCATGAGCGCCCTCCGCCCCGCGCGCGGCGAGCCAGTGCTCGAGGTAGTGGATATCCGTGCCACCAGCGCGGAAGCCGTCGTCCCGCATGATCGCCGCGCATAGCGGCGCATTGGTGGCGATTCCCTCGATCCGCAGCTCGGCGAGGGCCGCGCCCATGCGTTCGATCGCCTCGTCGCGCGTCACGCCGTAGGTGATCACCTTGGCGATCAGAGAATCGTAGTGCGAGGGCACAGCGTAGCCGGCGGCGATGTGCGTATCGACGCGCAGGCCCGGGCCGCCCGGCAGCGCCAGATCGGTGATGCGACCGGGCGAAGGGACGAAGCTGAAGGGATCTTCCGCATTGATGCGGCATTCGATCGCGTGGCCGCGTGGCGCGACATCAGCCTGGGCGATACTAAGCGCCTCCCCCTGCGCGATTCGGATCTGCTCGCGCACAATGTCGATGCTAGTGATCATCTCGGTCACCGGATGTTCCACCTGCACGCGCGTGTTCATCTCGATGAAGTAGAAGGCGCCGGCCTCGTAGAGGAATTCGAAGGTGCCCGCGCCGCGATAGCCGATGCGGCGGCAAGCCTCGACACAGCGCTCGGCGACGGCATTCAGGATCTCCGGCGCAATGCCGGGCGCGGGTGCTTCCTCGACGACCTTCTGGTGCCGGCGCTGCATGGAGCAATCACGCTCGCCGAGCCAGATCGCGTTGCCATGCGTGTCGCACAGGACCTGGATCTCGACATGGCGCGGCGCCTGCAGGAACTTCTCCATGTAGAGGTCGCTGCGGCCGAAGGCGCGGCCTGCCTCGCTGCGCGTCACGGCGATCGCCCCGGCCAGCGAGGCGGCGTCGGACACCACGCGCATGCCGCGGCCGCCGCCGCCGCCCACCGCCTTGACGATGACGGGATAGCCGATGTCGGTCGCGATGCCCGCGATGGCCTCCGTATCGTCCGGCAGCGGCTGGTCGGGGCCGGGCACGCAGGGGACGCCGGCCCCGATCATCGCGCGCTTCGCGGCGATCTTGTCCCCCATAGTGCGGATCGATCGCGGCGTCGGGCCGATGAAGACGATACCCGCCGCCTCGACCGCCTCGGCGAAGTCGGCATTCTCACTGAGGAAGCCGTAGCCCGGATGTATGGCGCCGGCGCCGCAGGCTTCCACGGCAAGCATTAGTGCGGGGATGTTGAGGTAGCTGTCGCGAGACGGCGCGCCGCCGATGCAGATCGCCGCATCGGCCGCGGCAAGCCACGGCGCGCCGCGATCGCCCGCGGAATACGCCGCCACACTGCGCAGACCGAGCGCGCGGCAGGCACGGATGATGCGCAGTGCCACCTCGCCGCGGTTCGCGACGAGCACCGTGTCGAAACGCGTCATGCGCCAATCCGGAAGAGCGGCTGGTCCGCCTCCACCTCCTCGCCAGATTCGACGAGGATCGCTTCCACCGTGCCGGCCTGCGGCGCGACGATGGCGGTGAACACCTTCATCGCCTCGATCAGGCAGAGCGTCTGGCCGGCTTCCACCGATGCGCCGACGGTGGCGAAGGGAGGCGCGTCCGGCGCGGGCGTGCGGTGAAACACGCCGAACGACGGCGCGCGGACGACGTCGAGGCTTTCCGGCGAATCGGACGGCGTTGGTGGCACCGCCGCAGCCGTCGGGGCAATTGAAGCGGTCGGAGCGACGGGGTGCGGCGCTAGGCTTGTGGCGGAGCGGCTCAGGCGAAGCGTGGTGGCGCCCTCGGTCAATTCGAGCTCGGTGACCTGAGATCGGGATACTAGGTCAATGAGGGCTTTGATCTTGGCCAGATCCATACGGGGTCCTCAGGGAAGCGCGCGCGACCAAGCGCGATGCGGTAGGCGGCATCGTCTTCGATGCGTACCATTAATCGAAATGTCATCCCGTACAACGAAATTTTCAGCATCCACATGCGGATGCATGGAGAATCAGCCTTCACCGCAGCGACGTCGCGCAGCACAGGTCGCGATCGGGATAAGCACGCCCTGGCGCTGCATTGACGTTCCGTATGTTGAAAATCTATTCTGACTGACGAAACCTGACGTGCCGGCGCTGGCGGGCATGCCTTGAGACGCTGACACTGCCTCGAACCGACCGATGGAAAAGTCCGATCACATGACAGCCCCCGAAAAACTGCGCGCACTGCTGGCCAAGCCGGACTTCGTGACCATGCCGGCGGTCTGGGATGGCCTGACCGCGAAGCTGACGCATGAAGCGGGCTTCGCCACCGCCTTCCTCTCGGGCTCCTGCGTCGCGGCGAGCCGCCTGGGCGGGCCGGATCTTGACCTGATCTCCTTCGCCGAGATGCTGAACAGCCTCGAGATGGTGCGCGGCGCCGCGCCGGACCTGCTGGTGCTGGCCGATGGCGACCATGGCTACGGCAATGCGATGAACGTACAACGCACCGTGCGCGCCTACGGCCGTGCCGGCGCTGCTGCCGTGCTGATCGAGGACAAGATCACCCCCCGCGCGCTCAGCGCCGTCGGCAAGCCGGGCCTTCCGCGCGAGGAGATGCGGATGAAAATCCGCGCCGCGGTCGCGGCCGCGAAGGACAGCGGCATCCTGGTCATGGCCCGCACTGACTGCCGCCCGACTGCTGGTATCGAGGAAGCGATCGCGCGCATCGAGATGTATGCCGAGGAAGGCGCCGACATCCTGTTCCTCGACAGCCCGAAGGACGAAGACGAGGTGAAGCGCGCCGTCGCGGCCTCGAAGGGCCGGCCGCATTTCGCTGTGCTCTCCCCGGGGGCGGATCGCGAGACGCCGACGCAGGCGCGCGCAGCGGAGCTGGGCCTAAAGATCGGCACCTTTCCGACCGGCACGCTGTCGCCCGCCATGGCCGGGATGAAAGCTGGGCTCGCTGCCCTGAAGGCGGGCAAGTCCATGGCCGACGGCGCGCTGCCGCCGGCCGAGTTCCGCGAGACGCTCGGCTATCGCGCCTATGAGGCGGCGGCCAAACCGTTCGTGCTTTCGGCCTGATCGGTTAATGAGGGGAGGGCGTTTCCCGCCCGTACCTCGTCGCGGCGCGTTCCGACGGCGTGCCACGAAACCACACACCAGCCGATGAGGACGTTCGGCCGTGACGGTCACTGTCGAAAGCCTTCTCGTGGGGGCCGGGAGAGCAAGCGGCGCAGTCGCCGTCATCGATGTCTTCCGGGCCTTCACCACCGCCGCCGTCGCGCTGGCGAACGGGGCCTCCCGGATCATCATGGTCGGCAGTGTCGAGGAAGCGCTGGCGCTGCGCGACAGCGGCGAAGTCCAGGCCTGCATGGGTGAGGTCAGGGGCGTCGCACCGCCGCAGTTCGACTTCGGCAATTCGCCTTTCGAAGTGTCCGTGAGGTCCTTCCGCGGCGCGGTCGTCGCGCAGCGAACCAGCGCGGGCACACAAGGCGTGGTGGCGGCACGTGGCGCCGCGGCGCTCTACGCCGCGTCGCTGATGACGGCAAGTAGCACGGCTGCGGCCCTGCGCGCTGCCGGGACCGACGGCATCACTCTGGTCTCGATGGGGCATGAGGGTACGGAGCGCACTGACGAGGACGAACTCTGCGCCCTGCACCTGCGTAACCTGATTGAGGGCCGGCCCGGTGATCCGGACGCGGTGCGCCGGGTGATCATGGCAGGTGGCGAAGCGGCCCCGCTTCCTTGATCGCCTTCATCGCATAATAGGCCGCGGCCGCGGTGACATAGGGCGTCGTGTTCAACGGGCCCGCCAGCGCATCGTCGGTTGCCGAGAAGTCGAAAGCCGCCCGGTCCCCTTCCACCGTGATGCGAACGCGGACAGCTGTGGGTGCGCCGCCCGGTCCGTCATCGTCGAGGAAATCCTCACCCTCGAACACGCCCTGCGGCAGGGAGGCGATGGCCATGCGCATCGCGGCCTCGGAGCGGCCGTGCAGCGCGTCCATGGCCGCCTCCACCACCGCCGTGCCATGCGTCGCGCAGAGGGCCAGCAGGCGTTGCTCGGCCGCGCGCGTCGCGGCCACCTGGACGAGAAGGTCACCCTCCCGTTCCATGGGTCCGCGGACATTGTGCATGATGACGGTGAGTTTCTCGTCATCGACGCCGTGCGCCGTCACCACGCGCAGCGGCGGGGTGCGCAGCCCTTCCTGGAAGGATTCCGTCGCACCGGCGAGATACGAGCCCGGCCAGCCCCGCCGATATCCGCCCAATGCGCGAGGCGACCGCGAAGGCGACCATCCGCCCCTCGGCGAAGATCGGGCGGATGGCCTTCACATCCGGCAGATGGTTGCCGCCCATCTCCGGCAGGTGGTGAACCATACGTCGCCCGGCCGCAGTCGATCCGCAGGCACGCGCTGCAGGAAGGCGCCGACGGTGAACGACATGACGCCGAGATGCACCGGGATGTCGCGCCCCTGCGCGACGAGCTGCCCGCGCGCATCCGTCAGCGCCGAGGAGAGGTCGCCTGCCTCACGCAGCAGTGGCGAGCGTGCGGCGCGCATGACGACGAAGGAGATCTCCTCCGCAATCGCGGTGAGCGCATGGCGGAGGACCTCGAGCTGGAAGGGATCGGGCACGGGGATGGTCACGCGGCCTCCTCGGTCAGAAGGATGTTGTCCCGTTCGTCGGGCGCCGCCTGCCAACCCGGCGGGACGACGGTCGTGGGCCAGTCGCCCTCGATGATCGCCGACCCGCGGATCACGTCGGCTGTCGATAGTGCAGTGCGATCGTAACGCGGCGTCGGCACCGGATCGCCCGAGGTAAACCAGCAATGGTCGAGCGCGAAGGGCTTCGCCGATGCCTCGCGCGCCGCGGCGCCGGGGATTCGCGCCGCGCGGGGCGCGCGGACGCGCACGCGCAGGCCCAGGAGTTCCCAAGCTTCGCCGGAGGCAAAGCCGAACAATGCCTGGTGCCGCGCCTCGAAGGCAGCGGCGAGCTGCTCCGCAGTGCCGATGCCGGTCATCGCGACGTCCACGGCATAGGATTGCCCGCGATAGCGGATCAGCTCTGTCTCCTCGATGACCAGCGCCTCGGCCGCGTAGCCCTGATCGAGCAACGGCGCCCGCAACTCTTCGGCCAATGCCCCGCGCACGGAAGCCAGCCGGGCGGTGTCGAAGGAATTTCCGAGAAGCCGCAGCGTGCGCTGGCGGGTGTAGCTCGTCTCCGCCGCCACGCAGCCCAGCGCCGAGAAGGCCGAGGAGAAGGCGGGTACCAGCACCCGCGACATGCCGTAGGACCGCGCCAGCCCCACCGCATGCATCGGCCCCATACCCCCGAAGGCGAGCGGCATGGCGCCGCGCCCATCCACGCCGCGCTCCACCGTGATCTTGTTCAGTGCGCGCGCCGTGGTCGCATCGGCCACGCGCAGCACGCCGAGCGCGAGTTCCACCACCGGGACGCCGAGCGTCCGCGCCAGGGGCGCGAAGACACTTTCCGCCTTCGCACGGTCCAACATGATCTCGCCGCCCAGCTTCCGCCGCGAGTTCAGGTAGCCGAGGATCGCATTCGCATCGCACACTGTCGGCTGCACCTCGCCCCGGCCGTAGCACGCCGGTCCCGGGTCGGCGCCTGCGCTTTGCGGGCCGATGCTCAGGCCCCCGGGCCGTGCCGCACGATGGAACCACCACCGGCGCCGATGGATTCGATCGCGACCATCGGCTGTCGCAGCGGCTGGTCCGCGAGCTTCGCATCCGCCGTGATCTCGGCTTGGCCGTCCAGAATGAGGGCGACATCCGTCGTCGTGCCGCCCATGTCGAAGGAGAGGAGCGCGTGCTCGCCCGCCTCGCGGGCCGCTGCCGCCGCGGCAGCGACACCTGCCGCCGGCCCGGACAGCGCCATGACTAGCGGACGCTCGGAGGCCGCCTCGGGCGATGCCATGCCACCCGCCGATGCATCACCAAAAGCCGCGTCTCCGCTGGCAGCGTGGCGCGCAGCCTCGCCAGATATTCCGCGGCCCGCGGCATGACCGCCGCGTTCAATACCGTCGCGATGGTTCGTTCGTATTCGCGCGCCTCGGGGTTGATGACGTGCGAGAGCGACAGATAGGGAATGCGCCCCTTCAGCCGCGCCGCGATCGGCTCCTCATGCGCCGGATTGGCATAGGCATGCAGAAGCGAGATCGCGACGCTGCGCGCGCCGCTCGCGATCGCCTGCACTGCGGCGCCCTCCGCCTGCTCGAGCGTCAGGGGCGCCAACTCCGATCCGTCGTGCAGTATCCGCCCGCCGGCTGGGATCCGCCGCTCGCGCGGCACGTCGAGGCGATACAGGTCGCGCCGGCTCTGCCGCCCGATCTCGATGATGTCCTCGAAGCCCTCCGTCGCGATCAGCGCGACGGGCTCGAGCCGCCCTTCCACGATCGCGTTGTCACGCGGGTCGTGCTGTGGATCAGCTCCTGTACTTCCTCCGGTATCAGCATCACCGCGGTCAGCGCCGCGGTGATGCTGCCCACCGGGTCCGCGGCGCGCGTCGGGACTTTCGTGCTGCGCGGCGCCTCGCCACCGTCATGCATGACGATGATGTCGGTGAAGGTGCCTCCGATGTCGATGCCGACGCGCCAGCCCGCCATGCAGCCCCCGCTTCTCGCCGGGAGGGAAGCCTGCAACGGCAGGCGTTGTTCGAAAGCCCCCTTTACAGATCGCGCCGCCCGGTCCTGGAATGACCTGGGCAACGAGGGCGTGGCGAATGCTTCCCTCTGTTGGGAGCACAGCGACCGAAGTTCAACCGGCGATACGGACGCGTGCCGCCGCGCCGCGCTGCGTCGCGCCTTTCACCCTGCGCGGCACCATCTTCGCCAATCACCTCGTCGTCTCGCCCATGGCGCAATACATGTGCGAGGACGGCGTGCCGGGCGACTGGCACGCGACGCATCTCGGCATGCACGCGCTGGGCGGGGCAGGCCTCGTCGTCGCCGAGATGACCTGCGTCTCGCCCGAGGCCCGTATCACGCCCGGCTGCCTTGGGCTGTGGAACGACGCGCAGGTCGCGGCCTGGCGACGGATCACCGATGCCGTGCATGCCCACACGCCTGCGCGCATCGGCGTGCAGATCGGCCATGCGGGCCGCAAGGATTCCACGCGCCCGCTATGGGAGGGTTTCTCGAAGCCGCTTGCGGACGGGAACTGGCCGCTTCTCGCCCCATCGCCCATCGCGTGGCCGCCTGCCAACCAGGTGCCACGCGAGGCCACGGCCGACGATATCGCATCCGTCGCAGCGCAGCATGGCGCGGCGGCGAGCCGTGCCGTGGCGGCCGGCTTCGATCTCATCGAGCTGCATTTCGCGCATGGCTATCTCGCCTCCTCCTTCCTCTCTCCGCTGTCGAACCGTCGCTCGGATGGCTTCGGCGGCAGTTTGGAAAGCCGTCTTCGCTTCCCCTCGATGATCCTCCGTGCCGTACGCGCGGCCGTGCCCGACAGCATGCCCGTCACGGCGCGCCTCTCCTGCAGTGACTGGATCGACGGCGGAATCACGCCCGAGGACGCCGTGCAGGTTGCGATCGCGCTGCGCGATGCCGGCTGCGACCTGGTCGTCGCCTCGTCCGGCCAGACCGACCCGCATTCGAGGCCGCCGGCAAGCGCCATGTGGCAGGTGCCCTTCGCGCGCCGGATCCGGGCGGAGGCGGCGATCCCCACCATGGCCGTCGGCGGCATCATCGAGCCATCGCACGCCGAAAGCATCATCGCGGAGGAGGCCGCCGACATGGTCGCCATCGGCCGCGCCGCGCTCTACGACCCCTGGTGGGCCAGGCATTGGACGCGCGTGCTCGGCGCGCCGCTGCCCTGGCCGCCCCCTTACGCCTATGGCGGGCATTTCGCGCGCCGCCACGTCCTCAACCGTCCTCACGCCGAAGGGAGACCAACGTCATGATCACGCGTCGCGAGCTCGCGGCCGGCGCCGCTGGCCTCGCCCTCGTCACCGCCGGCACGCAGGAGGCCATGGCGCAGGACCGGACCGGCATCACCGACAACACCGTGAAGATCGGCGTCCTCGGCAGCCTCACCGGCGTGCAGGCGGTGTTCGGCCAGGGCAACCTCTCCGGCGCCCAGATCGTCTTCGACGAGGTGAACGGCGCCGGCGGCATCCACGGACGGCGCATCGAGATCCTCTCGATCGACGACGAAAGCACGCCCGCACGCTCCATCGCTGGCTTCCGCCGGCTCGTGGACGATGAACGCGTCTTCGCCGTTCTCGGCCCCTCGTCCAGCGCCATCGGCCAGGCGATGGAACCGACGCTGCGCGCGGCATCGGCCGTCCCTGTCCTGATCTCGATCTTCTCGAGCCCCGCCGCGACCGAGCCCTTCAAGAAGAACGTGTTCCGCACCGGTCCGCTGAACGACCGCCTGCAGGGCAAGGCGCTCGCAGACTTTGTCCTCGACGTGCTGCACGGCCAGAAGGTCGCTCTGGCGCAGCAGACGGACGAATACGGCCGCCGCGGCGGGCAGAGCATGACCGAGCAGATGCGCGCCCGCGGCAAGCCGCTCGCCGCGACCGAGGTGTTCAACCTGACAGACACGGACTTTACTGCGCAGCTCCTGCGCATGAAGCAGGTCGAGCCGGACGTCATCGTGATCTACGGCTTCCCCGCCCCCGCCGCGACCATCACGCGCCAGGCGCGGCAGCTCGGCCTGACCGCGAAGATCATCGGCTCCAACGCGACGTCCAACCGCACCTATCCGGCGACGGTCGGGCCGGCCGCCGTTGGTGTGATGAACGTGATCACTCTTGCCGACCTGCCGGAGCGCCCGACGGATCCGCGCATGCAGGCCTATGTGCAGAAGTTCACCACGCGCTTCCCCGACCTTGCGCGGCAGAACCGGCCAGACCTCGGCGACTGCCTCGGCTACAACGGCGCCATGGTCTTCGTCGAGGGACTGCGCAAGGCCGGTCGCGATCTCTCGCGGGAGGGCTTCATCCGCGCATTGGAGGGCCTTTCGAACTTCGAGACGGGTGTCGGCCTGCCGACGACCTTCGGCCCCAACCGCCACGAGGGCTACCTCCAGGCGCGGGTGCTGGAATTCCAGCCTGACCTGACGCGCAAGCTGATCGAGCAGCGGTTGCAGGCGCAACCCTGACCGCCATGGCCCAGGCTCGGCAGCTCTACATCGAGGACTTCGCGCCGGGGCAGTCGTTTCCCGGCGCGAGCACGACCTGCACGATCCGCGACTTCCTAGACTTCGCGCGCATCACCGGCGACGCGCACCCGATCCACTACGACGCGGAATACGCGGCGCGGACGCGCTTCGGCCGGCCGCTCGCGCACGGCCTGCTCGTCGCCGGGTACAGTGCGCTCGGCGCGACCAGCCTATCCACCCTGCTCGAGGAGAGCATGGTCGCGATGCTCGAAGTAGGCTTCCGCTACTGGAAGCCTGTCTTCGCAGACGACGTGCTGACCAGCAGTTTCGAGGTGGCCGAGGTCACGCGGGATCCCGGCAAGGACGCTGGAAGGATCCGTTTCAAGGTCACTTTGACTAACCAGGCGGGCGAGACCGTGGTCGAAGGCAGCCACCTCTATCTCATGCGCGCCCGAGGCAAGCCAGCATGAGCGAGGCAGCGGCGATCTGGGCCGGCATCGTCGGGCAGCTGGGCTGGACCGGCCGGCCGGCGGTGAACCTGGCGGAGACCCTGGTTGATCGCCACGCCGCATCCGGCCGCTTCGCGCTGCACTGGGAGGGACGCGACGGCACGCCGCGCGCCTTCACCTTCGCCCAACTGGCCGAGGCCTCCGCGCGGCACGCGGACATGCTGCGCCGACTCGGCATCAGGGCGGGTGACCGCGTCGCCTGCATCCTGCCGCGCGTGCCCGAGGCGATCGTCGCCCTGCTCGGCGCCTTCCGCATCGGCGCGATCCACCTCCCGATCTTCTCCGGTTTCGGTGCCGAGGCAACGGCGCGCCGCGTGGGCGATGCCGGGGCGCGGGTCGTCGTCACCCATGCCGATGTGCGCGACCGCATGCCGCAGGCCTGGCCGCATCCCGTCACGGTGGTGACGGTGCCGCGCGCCGATGGTAGCGGCGTGCCGGCCGGCGACGTGGACCACCGCGCCGCGCTGGCCGCGGCTTCACCCGACGTCCCGCCCGTGCTCCGGCTGCGGACCGATCCGGCGGTGCTCCTTTTCACCTCCGGCTCCACTGGCCCGCCCAAGGCCGTGGCCATCGCGACCAACTTCCCCGCCGCCATCTGGCCTGCGATCCGCCATGCGGGGGACCTGCGCGCCGGCGATGTGTTCTGGCCCACGGGCGATCCCGGCTGGGGCTATGGCCTTGTCTGCTACGCCGTCGCGCTGGCGGCGGGCGATGCGGTGCACATGTGGGAGGCAAACCCGACGCCGGAGTCCACGCTCGACTTCCTCGCCCGCCACCGGATCACCATGCTCGGGACGGTGCCGACGCTGCTGCGCGGGCTGATGGCGCTGGGCGAGGACGCGGTGCGGCGTCCCGGCATCGCCGTGCGCAGCATCATGAGTTGCGGCGAGCCGCTGAACGCCGAGTGCGTCACGTTCTTCCGTCGCGCCTGGGGCGTCACGCCGCTCGACCAGTTCGGATCCTCCGAGCACGGCCTGCCGATCGGCAACCGCTTCGTCGATCGCGACGCGGTGCGCCCGGGGTCCATGGGCAAGCCACTGCCCGGCCAGCGCATCGCCATCGTGGACGAGGCCGGGACGGTGCAGCCGCGCGGGACATCGGGCCTGATCGCCGCCATGCCGCCACCGGACGGCATCTATGCGCTCGGCTACTGGAACAACCCGCAAGCCGAGGCTGCCTTGCGCCGCCAGGGCTGGATCGTCACCGGCGACATCGGCCACGAGGATGCCGCAGGCTACTACTGGTTCGAGGGCCGAATGGACGACGTCATCAAGTCCGCCGGCTACCGCGTCGGTCCCTTCGAGGTCGAGAGCGCGTTGCTCACCCACCCTGCGGTCGCCGAGACTGCCGTGGTCGGCAAGCCCGACGCCGCGCGCGGACAGCTCATCAAGGCCTTCGTGGTGCTGAAGCCGGGCTTCGTCGACAGCCAGTCGCTGCGCGAGGAGCTGGTCGCCACCGCCCGGCGCGAGGTCGGTGCCCACGCCTTCCCGCGCGAGATCGAGATCGTCACGGACCTGCCCAAGACCACCACGGGCAAGATCCAGCGCTTCGTGCTGCGCCAGCAGGAAGCCGCTAGCCATCCAGGAGGCCAGACGCCATGACCCGCTACGACGCCATTATGCCAGGGCCCTGGTCGGAGAGGCTGACCTTCTCGCCCGCGATCCGCGTGGGCAACCTGCTCTTCATCAGCGGCACGACGGCGACCGACGAGAACCGCAGGATCATGGGTGTCGGCGACATCGCCGAGCAGACGCGGCAGATCTTCCGCAAATGGAAGCCGATCCTGAAGGCCGCCGGCGCCACCTTCGACAACATCGTCGAGACCACCGACTACTACGTCACCCTCGAAGGCTACTCGAAGACCGCCGATGTCCGGCGCGAGTTTTTTCGCCATCCCTTTCCGGCCGCGACCGGCGTTCAGGTCGCGGGACTCATCCGGCCGGAGGCGCTGATCGAGATCAAGGGCATCGCGCTCCTCGACACCGTCCGCGGCTGAAGGCACGGGCGTGTTCAGCCAGATCCTCGTCTCCGGCATCACGGCCGGCGCGGTCTATGCGCTGGTCGCGCTCGGCTTCGTTGTGCTGCACCGGGGCACGCGCGTGGTGCATTTCGGCCTCGGCGACCAGATGACCATGAGCGCCTACCTCGTCGTCATCGCGCAGGTCTTCCTCGGCGCTCCCTTCTGGGCGGCGATCCTGCTGTCGCTCCTGCTCTCCGCGGGCTTCGGCGTCGCGGTCGAACGCGGCGTGATGCGCCCGCTGGCGCGCGCGCCGCTGCTGGTGATGGTGATCGCGACCATCGCGATCGGCGCGGCGCTGCGGGAGGGGCTGCGCGCTTCCATGGGTCCGCTGCCCTGGCCGGTGCCCTTCCTGTTGACGCCGGCACCCTTCACGCTGGGCGGCGTGGTGCTGGTGCCGGCGAATCTGGCGGTCGTCGGCGTGGCCCTTGCCGTGATGCTGGGCCTCTTCATCACCCTGCGCTTCACGCGCTTCGGGCGGGCCATCGTCGCCGTGTATGAGAACCCAACCGGCGCGGCGATCGTCGGCATTTCCGTCCCCGGTGTCCATGCGCGGCTCTGGGGTCTCTCCTCCGTGCTCGCGGCCATTGCCGGCATCCTCGTCGCGCCGCTGATCACGCTCTCGCCGGATATGGGTACCATCGGCATCAAGGGCTTCGCGGCGGCGCTGCTCGGTGGATTCAACAGCCTGCCGGGTGCGATCGCGGGCGGCATCCTGCTCGGCATCGCCGAGACCTCGACCGGTGTCTACGTCTCCACGGCGATGAAGGACATCATCTCCTACGCGCTGGTGATCGGCTGCGTCCTCCTGATGCCGCAGGGTCTCTTCGGAAAGGTGGAGGCGCGAAAGGTATGATGGCGCGCCTGCTGATCCTTGCCCTTGCCGTCGCACTCGTCGCACTGCCCTTCCTGGCTTCCTCGCACATCATCTTCCTGGTGGCGATGATTGGGTCGACCTCGATCATGGTGGCGGGGCTCACCATCACCGTCGGCCTGACCGGCCAGATCTCCATCGCGCAGGCGAGTTTCGCGGCCATCGGCGCATACGGAACGGCGCAACTCGCCACCATGGCCGGGCTGCCGCACTGGATCGGCCTCCCGGCCGTCGCGCTGGTCGCAGCGGCGGTGGGATACCTCTTCGGTCTGATGTCGCTGCGCGTCGCCGACCACTACCTCGCGCTTGCCACCATGGCGCTCTGCGCCATCATGCAGCTTCTGTTGATCCATCTGGAGGACTGGACCGGGGGAGCGGTCGGCCTTGCCGTACCACCGCTCGAGTTCGGCACACGGGTGCTGACGCACCCCACCGAACTTTACGCTGTCATCATGCCTTGCGCGGCGTTCACCGTGTGGTTCCTGCACGCCCTTTCGACATCGCGTTTCGGCCGCGCCTTCGCCGCGTTGCGGATGAGCGAGGTCGCCTCGGCTGCCGTCGCCATCCCCGTGCTCCACTACAAGGCGCTGGCCTTCGCGCTGTCCGCCTTCTTCGGCGCATTCGGCGGCGGGCTCTTCGCATTGCAGACGACCTATCTGGATCCCGCGCAGTTCGGCATCCTGGAATCGGTTCGCCTGATCGCCATCGCGGTGATCGGTGGCGTTCTGAATCCCTTCGGTCCCGTGATCGGCGCGGCCGTCTTCGTGCTGCTGCCCGAGACGATGGGCGCCTTCGGCCGCTACATGTCGCTGGTCTTTTCCCTGCTGCTGCTGCTTTTCATCGTCGTCTCGCCGCGGGGCATCGCCGGCCTCCCCGCTAGGCTGAGGGCACGGCGATGACCGCCGCCGCCCTCAACATCGAGCTGCTCGGCATCCACTTCGGCGGCCTCGTGGCGCTGGACGAGGTTTCGATCGATGTGGCCCCGCGCTCCATCCACGCCGTCATTGGCCCAAACGGCGCCGGCAAGTCCACGCTGGTGAACCTCATCACCGGCATCTATGCGCCGACGACCGGCCGCGTCCTGCTGGACGGCGCGGTTCTCAGCGGCCAGCCGCCGCATCGCATCGCGGCGCAGGGCGTCGCGCGTACCTTCCAGAACACGGAGCTTTTCACGGAGCTTTCCGCGCGCGAGAACGTGCTGATCGGCCTGCATCGCCATCTCGGCTACGGTCTGCTGGCGAGCACGCTGCGCCTGCCCGGGTTCCGCCACGCTGAGCGCGGTGCTGGGCGCCGCGCGAATGAGCTTCTCGCCCTGGTCGATCTTGAATCGCAGGCGGACACCGCCGCCGGGGACCTCGCCCTCGGCCAGCAGCGGCGGCTGGAACTGGCCCGCGCGCTGGCCGTCGGCCCCCGCCTCCTGCTGCTCGACGAACCCGCGGCCGGGTTGCGCGCGGCGGAGGCCGAGGACCTGTCCGCCGTGCTGCTGCGCCTTCGTGACGAGCTTGGCCTCACACTACTGCTTATAGACCATGTCATGCGCGTGGTGATGGGCGTCTCGGAACGCATTACGGTGCTGAACTACGGCCGCAAACTCGCTGAGGGCACGCCTGAGGAGGTGCGCCGCAACCCGGACGTCATCGCCGCCTATCTCGGAGGCACGAGCCATGACGCTTGAGGTCGCCGGGCTGGAAGCGGGCTACGGCAACGTCCGTGTCGTGCATGGCATCTCCTTCTCGGTGCCCGATAGCAGCATCGTCACCCTGCTTGGCCCGAACGGGGCAGGAAAATCCACGACGCTCCGCGCCATCGCCGGCCTTGTGAAGCCGAGTAGTGGAAGCGTCATGCTGGATGGCGATCGGATCGATGGCCTGGCCGCGGATGCAGTGGTCCGGCGTGGGCTTGCGCTGGTGCCCGAACGGCGTGAGCTTTTCCCTTCCCTTTCGGTCGCCGGGAATCTCTCCCTCGGCGCCTATACGCGCAGCGACCGCGCCGGGATTGCCGCCGATCTCGAGATGGTCTTCACGCTGTTCCCGCGCCTGAAGGAACGCCGCCAACAGCACGCCCTCACGCTCTCGGGTGGCGAGCAACAGATGCTCGCCATAGGCCGCGGCCTGATGTCCCGCCCGCGCTACCTGCTGCTGGACGAGCCTTCGCTCGGCCTTGCCCCGCTGCTCATCGCGGAGATCTTCCGCAAGTTCGTCGAGATCCGCGCGAGCGGCACGGCGATCCTGCTCGTCGAGCAGAACGCCTCAGCCGCGCTCGATGTCGTCGACCACGGCTATGTCCTTGAGACCGGCGTCATTCGTCTGGAGGGCGGCGCTGCGTCGTTGGCCGCCGATGATGCGATTCGCGAGACCTATCTCCGCTGACGGCCCTCCGACGCCTTTGGTCAATGGTCTCAGGCGAAGAGCTGACCGTAGCCCGGCCGAGCGCGCGTCACGCCGGCCAGCCGCAGCGCGTTCCACATCATGGCTGACGCGGCCGAAACCACGGGCTTGCCCAGATCGTCCTCCAGTGCCTGGATGGCGCCGATGGTGGGCATCCCCGTGCCGCTCAGGAACACGGCATCGGCCTCCGGCCGATCCACGGCGCGCCCCAGGGCATAGGCGCGTTCGTCGTTCTCCTCGTAGATATTGCGGACATCGGGCAGGATGCCATGGCTGACCACCTCGATGCCATGCGCTTCCAGATGGCGCATGCCTTGCAAGGTCATCGCCTCGGAATAGGGAGTGCCGTAGGCGATACGCTTGCACCCCAACCATTCGAGCGCCGCCAGCGTGCTGCCGAAGGCGGTTGCGAAACGCGCCCCGCTCAGGGCCTCCACCTCGGCGACCAGCGCCGCCTCGCGCTCCCGGCCCAGCGTATAGCTCGTGGCGGTGTGCGCCAGGACGATGACATTGGGGGATACCATCGCCAGCAGTTTCGCCGCCTCCGGTAGATTGGCCACCTGGCTGAGGATGCGCTCCTCCAGCCCGGCATGCGTGCCGGCGGAACCATCCGCCTTCATCCGGGTGAAGTGCAGGGATACGCCCGGCGAGCATAGCGCAAACATCTCCGGTTCCACCGTGGGATTGCCGGGGGGAACCAGGAAGCCGATGCGTGCGCGCCAACCCTTCATCTCCAGCCTCCGCGTCGCAAGGAGCCGCGCCCACGCGCGTGCCGATGCGGGGAGCGTGCCACTGCGCCGCGGAACCGAACATCCCCGAGGAGGCCTGCCCGAACACGGGCGCCCCGGGGAAAGGATGTCTCATTGCCCACACCAATCACATTGATGGGATTCGATATTAGACGGCGATCTGCCCGCGCCCGTAACATCGCCGTGACGCGGTGCCGGCACACGAATCACGGCAGCAGCTTTCACGATCATGGTGGCGCGGAAGCGTCCACCCGGAGGGCAGGCTCATGGACAACAATGTACGACGCATCGGCATTCTGGCTCCGCCGGGCAACGTCGCGCTGGAACGCGAACTCCCGGTGTTCCTGCCGCCAGGCATCATCATGAACCACAACCGCCTCTCCCGGCCGGACAGCTCCATCAGCCGGGAATCCTTGCTCGCGATGGCGGACTCCGTGGACCAGGCGGCGCATGATCTCGCCCAGGCCTACCCCGAGGTCATCGTCTACGGCTGCACCAGCGGCAGCTTCCTCGAAGGCGTCGGCAAGGAGGCTAGGCTCGCGGAGCGCATCACCAGGCGCACCGGCATCCCCGCCGTAACGACCTCAACCGCCGTGGTCGAGGCGCTGAGGGCGCAGGGCGCGCGCCGGATCTTCATGATCACGCCCTATCCGGACGCGGTGAACGAACACGAGCTGGCATTCTGCCGCCACTACGGCCTTGAGGTCGTGGGTCTCGACAGTTTCCGCTGCCCGACGAGCGAGGACATCCGCCGCATCTCCTCCGACCAGGTCGCCGACCTCGTGCTCGCCAACACCAAGGCGATCGGGGATTGCGACACCATCTTCATCAGCTGCACCAACCTGCTGTGCATGGACCGGATCGAGACGATCGAGGCACGCAGCGGCCGGCCCGTCGTGTCCTCGAACCAGGCCTCGCTCTGGGCGGGGCTCGCCCGCATGGGGGTACCGATGCAGGACATCCGGGCGGGGAGCCTGTTCCAGCGCAGCCTCGCCGCGCAGGCCGCGTGAGGGCGCGGTGATGGCGATGCTGATCGCACGCCGCGGCTTCGTTGCCGCGGCCCTTCTCGCCCCCGCCATGACGGTCCGGGCGCAGGAGACCTTCCCCTCGCGCCCGGTACGGATCGTCGTGCCCTACGCGCCGGGCGGGTCCACCGACATCCTCGCTCGCATGGTCGCCGAGCGCATCGCGCCGGACCTCGGGCAGCCCGTGGTGGTCGAGAACCGCCCGGGCGGCGGCGCCGTCATCGGCAGCGAGCTGGTGGCGCGCGCGGCCCCGGACGGCCATACCCTGCTGATGGCGACCAACGGGTCCCACGCCATCAATGTCGGCCTCTTCCAGAACCTGCCCTACGATCCGGTGCGCGACTTCGCGCCGGTGACGATGGTCGCCTCCGTGCCGCTCGTCCTCGTGGTGCCGTCCGCCACGCCGGTGACGACGGTGGCGGCACTGATCGAATACGTGCGCGCGAGGCCGCAGCAGTCGAGCTTCGGCTCCGCCGGCAACGGCGCCTCCGGCCATCTCGCGGGCGAGATGTTCCGGAGCATGGCGGGCCTCGACATGGTCCATGTGCCCTATCGGGGCGACGGGCCGGCGCTCACGGACCTCATCGGCGGTCGGCTGTCCATGAGCTTCGCCAACCTGCCGGCAGCGATCGGCCATGTGCGCGCGGGCACGCTGCGTGCCCTCGCGGTCACCACCGCCACGCGAAGCTCCGCGCTGCCGGACGTCCCGACCATGGCGGAGGCCGGCATGCCGGGCTTCGAGGTGAACCCCTGGTATGGGCTGATGGCCCCCGCCGGCACGCCGGCTCCGCGCATCGCGCGGCTGCAGGCGCTGGTCACGGCGGCCCTCGCCCAGCCGGCGGTACGCGAGCAGCTCTCGCGGCTCGGGGCCGAGGCCGTGGGCAGCACGCCCGAAGCCTTTGCCGCGGCATTGCAGGCCGACATCGCGCGTTACGTGCAGGCCGCGCGCGCCGCGAACATCCAGGTGAACTGAAAGTGGCGTCACGGCCCCACGGGGCCGTGAGCCTGGTTCGGCAGGGGTTCGAGGCTGATGCCCCGGTGTTCCACCAGGGCGACGAAATTCCGCGCGGGCAGGCTGGAATCGTCCGCGCGGAATGCCACCCAGCTCGCGGTCACTGCCGCGCCGTCGGCGATCGGGCGGATCTGCACGCGGTCCGGGCGCGTGCCGCACTGGGCGGCAGGCAGGATCGACACGCCGATGCCTGTGGCCACCAGGCCGAGGATCATGGCGTTCGCATTCGCCTCCTGCACGATGCACGGCATGAAGCCGCTCGTCATGCAGAGCGCGTGGACATGGTCGTGCATCGCCGGGCTGAAGGCTCGCGAGAAGAACACCATCGGCTCGCCGGCGAGCTCGGCGAGGCGCACCGGTCCGCATCGCCTCGCCAGGGCATGGCCGAAGGGCAGCACGACGCAGAGCGGCTCCCGCACGGCCTCCACCGCGTCGAGCCCGTGCGGCAGCAGCGGCCGGCAGGGGCTCCGGAGGAAACCCGCATCGAGCGTGCCCGCGGCGATAGCCTCGACCTGCCGAGCGCTGGGCGCTTCGGTCAGTACCAGGCGCACGCCCGGATAGGCGGCACGGAAGGCGCCGATCGTCGCGGCAACGCCCTGGCTGAGCGGCGCCGAGGCGAAGAGGCCGAGCCTCAGTTCCCCCAGTTCCCCGCGGCCCGCATGCACGGCGACCGCGCGCGCGCGCTCGACCGCCCGCAGCGCCACGCGCGCCGCCTCGACGAACTGCTTGCCGGCCGCGGTCAGCACCACGCCCCGCCGGTTCCGGTCGAAGAGGCGCACGCCGAGCTCCGCCTCGAGCGCGGCGAGCTGCTGGCTCAGCGGCGGCTGCGAGATGCCGAGGCGGGCCGCCGCGCGGCCGAAATGCAACTCCTCGGCCAAGGTCACGACATAGCGGAGGTGCCGCAGTTCCATCTGCTTATTCCCCCCGGATATGACACCGGCAGGGATTGATATTGGACGCCCCTGCTTCCCCTGCCTAGCCTCCGGGCCATGACGACGAGAGACCGATAGCCGTGGACGGCACTGGAACCGCTTCGCAGGACGCCGCCGGCGCCGCGCATCACCTTCCTTCCCTCGGCATCGACATTGGCGGCACCTTCACCGATCTCGTGCTGCACGACCCCGCGGGCGGGCGCTCCGCGAACATCAAGGTGCTGACCACCCATGCGGATCCGGTGCTCGGCATCCTCGAGGGCACGCGGCGCCTGCTCGGGGAAGCCGGCTTCGCGCCGCGCGAGCTCGGCCGCGTGGTGCACGCCACGACGCTCTTCACCAACGCGCTGATCGAACGCAAGGGCGCCGTGACGGCGCTGATCACCACGGCGGGCTTCCGCGACGTGCTGCATATCGGCCGGGAACGGCGCTACGAGCTCTATGACCTCCAGCTCCGCCCACCGCAGCCGCTGGTGCCGCCCGCGCTGTCGCTCGAAGTTCCGGAACGGGTGAAGGCCGACGGCACGGTGCTGGTGCCGCTCGACCTTGCGGCGCTGGAAGCGCAAGCGGATGCCGCCGTCGCGGCCGGCGCGCAGTCCCTCGCCATCCTGTTCCTGCACAGTGACCTGCATCCGGCGCATGAGGAAGCCGCCGCCGCGCACATCGCGGCGCGCCATCCCGGGTTGCCGGTCACAGCGTCCTCCTCCATCGTTCGGGAAGTGCGCGAATACGACCGCGGCTCGACCGCCACCGCAAATGCCTATGTCGCGCCGCTGGCCGAACGCTACCTCGCGCGTCTCGCTTCGGAACTCGCGGCGCTCGGCGTCAGCGCGCCATTGCTGCTGATGCTGTCCAATGGCGGGCTGACCCATGTGGCGGAGGCGCGGCGCGCGCCGGTGCAGCTTCTGGAATCCGGGCCCGCCGCAGGCGCGCTGGCCAGCGCCTTCCTTGCCGGCCCGCCCGAGGAGAGGCTGCTCGCCTTCGACCTCGGCGGCACGACGGCGAAGCTCTGCGTCGTCGAGCAGGGCGAGCCCGAGATCGTCTTCGGCTTCGAAGCGGCGCGCCAGGCGCGCTTCATCGAAGGCAGCGGCCTGCCCATCCGCATCTCCACCGTGGACCTGATCGAGATCGGCGCGGGCGGCGGCAGCATCGCGCGCCGCGATGCGATCGGGCTGCTCAAGGTCGGCCCTGACAGTGCGGGCTCGGAACCCGGGCCGGCGAGCTACGGCCATGGCGGCACCCAGCCCACGGTGACGGATGCCAACCTGCTGCTGGGCTATCTCGACCCGGCGGGATTCGCCGGCGGGCGGCTGCCGCTCGACCGCGGCGCGGCGGCGGCCGCCATCGGCGCGCTCGCTGCCTCTCTCGGCATTGCCGACGAAGCGGTGGCCTGGGGCATCCATGATGTCGCGACCGAGGCCATGGCCGGCGCCGCGCGCACGCATCTGGCCGAGCGTGGGCGGGATGCGAGCGGCTTCACCCTGGTCTGCACCGGCGGCGGCGGCCCGGTGCATGGCTACCACCTGGCGCGCAAGCTCGGCATCCGTCGCCTCATCGTGCCGCCCGAGGCGGGTGTCGCCTCCGCCCTCGGCATGCTGGCGGCGCCGCCGCGCGTGGATCGCGTCGTCAGCCTGGGCCGCCGCCTCGATGCCTGCAGCGCGGCCAGCCTGGCCGACACCTTCGATGCCCTTGAGAAGGAGGCGCGTGCGGTGCTCGAAGGCAGTGGCCTGGATCAGGGCGGCCTGTCCGCCGGGCGGCTGGTGGATGCGCGCTGCGTCGGCCAGGGCGCGCATATGCCCGTGCCGCTGCCGCCCGCGCCCTGGCCCAAGGAGGACGAGGCCGTGCGCACGCTGATCGGCGATGCCTTCCGCACCGCCTATGTCGCGCGCTACAGCCGCCCGCCGCCGCAGGTGCCGATCGAGCTCGTGCATGCGCGGATCGTGCTGCGCGGGCAGGCGCGCGGGCTCGCGCCGCAGGCGCCGGCGGCAGGCGACGGGGTGCCGGAGGCGCGCCGCCGCCGCATCATCGTCGATGGCGCTGCGGCGGAGGCTGCGGTGCATCGCCGCGCCGCACTGCCGGCGGGCTTTTCGGCCCGGGGGCCGGCGCTGGTCGAGGAAGCGGGCTCCACCCTCGTTCTCGGCCCAGCGGGCCGCTTCACCATCCTGCCTTCGGGCAACATCCTCGTGGAGCTGGACTGATGGCGCGGCTCGATCCCGTCACCCTCGAACTCGTCTGGACGCGGCTGATCTCCGCGGTGGACGAGGCGGCGAAGGCCATCGTCCGCACCTCCTTCTCCACCCTGTCCAATGAGGCGAACGACTTCGCCTGCGTGCTGACGGACAGCGAGGGCCGGTCGCTCGCGCAGAACACCGGCTCCATCCCGAGCTTCATCGGCACGCTGCCCGGCACGGTGCGGGCGCTGCGCGCCGCCATCCCGCCGGAGCGGATGCAGCCGGGCGACGTGTTCGTCACGAACAACCCCTGGATCGGCACGGGGCATCTGAACGATATCTCGATCGTGCGGCCGATCTTCCTGGATGGGACGATCGTCGGCTACGCGGCCACCACCAGCCATGTGCCCGACATCGGCGGCCGCATCCGCAGCACCGAGGCGCGGGAAGTGTTCGAGGAGGGTTTCCACATCCCGCCCATGCGCCTGATGCGCGACGGTGCGGTGGACGAGACCCTGCTGACCCTGCTGCGCAGCAATGTCCGCACGCCCGACCAGACCGAGGGCGATGTCTGGGCGCAGGTCGGTGCCGTGTCGCTGATCGACGACCGCGTGCGGCGCGCGATGGAAAGCCACGGCCTTCGGGATCTCGCCGCGGTGGCAGACGAGATCTTCGACCGTTCGGAAGCGGAGATGCGCCAGCGCCTCGCAGCCCTGCCGGCTGGGCGCTGGCGCTATACGATGCGGACCGACGGGCTCGACGCGCCCTTCACCTTCGCCGTCGAGGTCGCGATCGGGAACGGCGAGGCGCATGTCGATTTCACCGGCACGAGTCCGCAACAGCCGCGCGCGGTCAATTGCGTGCTGGCCTACACCAAGGCCATGGCGGCCTTCACGCTGAAGGCGCTGCTGCTGCCGGAGGTCCCGAACAATGAAGGCATCTTCCGCCCGATCCGCCTGCATGCGCCGGAAGGCTCCATCCTGAACCCGCGCTGGCCCGCCGCCGTGGGCGGGCGCGCGGCCACGGGCCACTATGTCCCGGTGTTGCTCTTCGGTGCCCTCGCCGAAGTGCTGCCGGACAAGGTGCGCGCTGCGCCCGGCAGCCCGCTCTGGATCATGAACATCGCCGGGACCGATCCATCGGGGCGGTCCTTCGCCAATGTCTTCTTCTTCAACGGCGGCACGGGCGCGGGCGCGGCGCAGGACGGCGTGGACTGCATCTCCTGGCCGTCCAACATCTCGGCGACGCCGATCGAGGTCGCCGAGCGCACCGCGCCTGTCTTCGTCCATCGCAAGGCGTTGCGGGCAGACTCCGGCGGCGCGGGCAGGCATCGGGGCGGCCGTGGCCAGGAGACGGTAATCGAATGCGAGGCTGACGGCGTCGCCGCCGTCTTCGTCACCGAGCGGATCCGCTTCGGTGCGCCGGGCCTGTTCGACGGAGAGCAGGGAGAACCCGGGCAGGTTCTCATCGATGGTGCGCCGGTGGATGCGAGGCGCCAGCAGACGCTGTCAAAGGGAAGCCGCGTCACCATCGCGACGCCGGGCGGTGGCGGGTTCGGAGCCGGGTGAGGCACGACCGTGCACAAGGTCGCTACACGGCCCAAAAGACCTAGAGCGGCGTCCGACCTGATTGAATCGCGAAAGTCCTTCCCCGACGCGGCGTGAATCTGATTCAAGCTTCCTGTCGGAGAGGGGGCCGACAGGCATGTCGAAGGCGCTGTCGGTGGATCTTCGGGAGCGGGTTGTGGCGGCGGTCGAGGCAGGATCGTCGTGCCGGGCAGCGGCCGCACGCTTTGGTGTCGGCATCTCAAGCGCCATCCGCTGGGCGTCGTTGAAGCGTTCGGCGGGCTCTGTGGCGCCGGGGCCGCTGGGCGGGGATCGCCGCTCGGGGCGGATCGAGGCGCATGCGCCGCTGATCCTTGGGCTACTGGAGCGGACGCCGGACATCACGCTGAGCGAGCTACGCGTGGAACTGGCCGGGGCGGGCCTGCCGGTCGGCGTCGCCACCTTGTGGCGGTTCTTTGCGCGGCGGCGGATCACGCTGAAAAAAAGTCGGCGCACGCGGCCGAGCAGCAGCGCCCCGACATCCTGACGCGGCGCTGGGAGTGGTTCGAAGGCCAGATCGACCTCGATCCCGACCGCCTGGTGTTCATCGACGAGACCTGGGCCTCGACGAACATGGCCCGTACCCGCGGCCGGGCACTGCGTGGCGAACGGCTGCGTGCCGCCATCCCGCACGGCCACTGGAAGACGATGACCTTCGTCGCCGGCCTGCGCAACAGCGGCATGGTGGCACCCATGGTGCTCGACGGGCCGATCAACGGCATCGCCTTCCAGGCCTACGTCGATCAGGTGCTGATCCCCGACCTGCGACCTGGCGACATCGTCGTCATGGACAATCTCGGCAGCCACAAGCGGCCCGGCATTCGCACCGCCATCGAGGCTGCCGGCGCAAGCCTGCTCTACCTGCCGCCCTACAGCCCCGACTTCAACCCCATCGAAAACGCCTTCGCCAAGCTTAAGGCCATGCTGCGCAAGGCCGCCGCGCGAACCATCGATGGCCTTTGGTCTGCCATCGCCAGGATCATCGATACCTTCAATCCAACCGAATGCGCCAACTACTTCAGCGCCGCCGGCTACGACCCAGCATGATCGGAAAATGCTCTAAGTTGCTCGAACTCTATGAGGACGAGAGCTATAAGACGAATTTCCCTGACATCCAGAACATCGCGCCGGTGCGCGACCCTATCATCAAGGAACAGCTCAACGCCAAGCTGATCTCTTCCGTCCGCTCCAAGAACGATCCCGCCCTGTTGCTGAGCGTGCCCGAAATTCTGGATTTTCACGATGGCCTCTGGGTGACTTTCACAGGAGCGGGGCATGGGCAGGTTTATGACGATGTGTTCCTTGCCCGCTACTACGAGTACCTCGACCAGCGCGAACAGGACCTCAACACTATCGATATCGAAACGCTGAAACGTCATTGCCTGGTGCTCACCGATGAGAATGGAAAATCACGCGGTGAGCGGCACTCGATCTTCAAGAGCCTGATATTCGACACGGCTCTTGATGGCGGGCAGACCTATCATCTGTGCGATGGCGAGTGGTACCTAGTTGAAGCGAACTTCATCACGCGCATGACGACTTATCTAGATCCGTTTTGTGCAGAGACCATCTTACCCACCTTCGCTCACGAGAATGAGGGGGCATTTAACGAAGGCTGTGCTGCAATTTTCCCTGCCTTAGTTTGCCTTGATACGACTAGTATCGCTCCTGCTGGACAGAAAGCTGTCGAGCCCTGTGACTTGTTCGAGGTGAAAGACGGTCGAGCCGTCCTGCACCACGTCAAGATTTCCACGATGTCGGCGCAGTTGAGTCACCTGTTTAACCAGGGCACCAATTCCGTGCACCTTCTCCGCGATGACGATGAGGCGCGTGTAAAACTGAAAGCACTCATCACCGACCGAGTGCCCGCCAATGTCGCCGATGGATATACAGCGCCTATAGATGCAGATGCGCTGAAAGTCGCGTTCGATGTGATCACTCACAAGGATCCAGCCGCCAAGTCGGCCAACTTCCCGCTCTTCTCGCGCATCAGCCTGATGCGCGCGATCAAAGACCTCAAGCGTATGGGGATCGAAGCGGAATTCACGTTTGTTAGGGACGAATCCGCAGCCACCGAAGGGCGCAAGAAGGTCCGCAAGCGCAGAGAGGATACGCCAAGGTCAGTGAATGACGCTGCCGATGAAGCAGAGGTCGAATGACCAACCTGAATCTCTGTTTCAATCCAGCCGCTCATCGACGAAGTGCGTGATTCTGGCCCGCACATTCCAGAAGTCGTGCTTCCAGTAGATCGCATGCGCCTCCCGCGCGCTCAGGCCGCAGAAGTGAGCCGCGAAGGCAATGAACTCATCGACCTCGATCACCCGGAGCCGCGCCCATTGCGGGAACCGCAATCGTGCATCGTGCAGGACCGCGCCGGGGCCGAAGTCATCGACCTGCGCGATGTCCTTGAACGCCTCATAGGCGTAGAGCGCACAGGCCATGACCGGGAAGCGCTCCCGGTCAATCTCGAACGCCTCTTCCTCGGCGGAGGATAGCTGCCACCAATCCGTGCCGAGGTATCGGGCAGGATCTTCGCTGGACCATTCCTCCATCTGGCGGCGGACATGCGCCTCGAAGCGCCCGGCGAAGCTGATGACGGTTCCCATCCTCAGCCCTCCCGCACGGATTGACGACGGACAGGCGCGGGATCGCCGTCGCCGCGCATAAGCCATGCATGCTTGTCCGGCCTTTGCCGCACATCGCGGAGCATCCCCGCCATCTCAGGCCGTTCCCAGAAGTTCGGCATCTCCACCACGAAGAACCCGCTATCCCGCGCATCGAGCAGCCCATGCTCGCCGCCCGTGGCCTCCCGGATATCCTCCACTTGAAGCAGTGGACGCGACTGCTCGACGAGGTTATCGCCCGACCCGTTCACCTGGTTGTTCGAGACATTGAAGCCACGAACCATCACGCTCGTCTTACCCGAGCGGTGCTCGATATCCTTGAGCGTGTCGGTGTCCGGCAGGCCCCGATAGAGCGTATGCGCCACCGCCTTCTTCCAAATGCGCGCCGTCTCCCGCCCATAGCGGGTTTCGATTTGGGCGCTCGCGTTCTGGAACACGCCGAGGAAGTTCACCCCGCCCTCGCGGAACAGGGTCAGCATCTCGTGGAAGTTCGAGACATAGAGCTGCCCCCATTCCTCGCCGACCACCAGGGCACGAAGAGGACCATGCGCATCCGCGAAGCGCTCGATCACCGCCGCCGCCATGGACCCGACAAAGGCCCGGCTGGCATCGCTGCGCGCCGAGCCGATGATGAAGAGAGCCGTGCGCTCGCGCTTCATATCCGCCGGATCGAAGGAGTTGCTATCCGTCGCCATTCGCGCCGCCGATCCCGGCTGGAAGCCCTGGAGCCGTTCGATGAGCGAGGAGGAATACGCATTCCATTGATCGCGGGAGTGCGTCAGGCTCTCGACCTGTAGGCACATACCCGCATCGTCCTGCGCCCGCCCATCGCTTGCCCACACCCGCAAATCATCGCGGATATCCTCGACGCCGCGCCCATAGAAGTCCCATAGGCCGCCCGACGTGCAGGGCCAGCGCGGCGACGGATACAGAGCCGCGCGCTTGCAATAGACCGCGCAGCAGGTGCGCACGCCCTGGCCAATCCAGCGATGCGCCGGATGCGGCTCGACCGGAATGAGATAGCTCGCCGCGTCATAGGCTGTATCCCACACCAGCGAGCGCAGCGCGGGCTTGGCCGCGACCTCCAGAAGCCGCGTGTTGAAGTTGAAGGTTTCGGTCGGATAGCCGTAGTGACGACCGGGATTGAGGAAGCGCACTTTGTATCCCTGGCGCTCCAATGTCTTCCACGACACCCAGGCGAGTTCACCGTCCTTCGGGTCCGTCATGATCTTGGAGAGGTGCGCCGTGCGCGGCGAGACGAGATTGACGCCGAGGAAGCGTGTCAGCTTCCCCTTTCCCGCCTGCGCGTCGATGGCGACGGGTTCCGTCCCGTCATAGATGACCGGGCGTCCCTCGAAGAAGCCCATCTCGATCCCGCGCCGGACGATCCGGCGCGGGATGGACACCTCATTCACAGCAGCCCCGCCGCGATCAGGCGGTCCCGATCATTCAGCCGCGCATGGCCAAGCTGGCCGCTGGGATTGGCGCTCAGCATCGCATGAAGCTGTGCCTGTGCGCGCATCTCCGCCCGGACCCGCGCAACACGCGCCTCGGCGGCATCCTGCCACGCGAAACGCTGCTGCGCGTGGGATTCAAACATCCAGAAGAACTGATAAATCTCCGAGATGCGAGAGAGGCTCACCGCTGCGCCTCCTCATCATCCCAATCCGCGAAGGTGAAGCGCTCATCGGGCTTGCCCGTGGGGCGCGGCGGCTGCTCCGGCTGCGGCAGCGCCGCCGGAGGCGCGGGCGGGATATAGGTGGCATTCGCCGCCGCTTCCTCTTCGGCTTGCGCCTTGAGATATTCGATCCCGACCGAGCCCGCCGTGTAGCCCCCGATGATGATGTAGACCCAGGCCTCGGGGACGATCTGGAACTTGAACAGCACCGCGCAGAAGATGACGAAGACCGGGGCCAGCACCATGCCGAGCAGACCGCGATAGACGAAGGCCCGCGCTTCGTCGGGATAGATGGTCAGTTTGAACAGCGTGAGCGGCTTATCCCAGGCGCATAGTGCGATGATGGTGAACACCACCGCCGCGAAGGCCGCGATGGCGAAGATCGCCGCGACCATGATGAACATCGCCATGCCTACAAAGGCAATCGCGATAGCCAGGCCCGATTGATCGTTGTTCTGGTTTGACATGTCCTAGACCTCCTTCCGTTGCACTCACCGGGACAGGCCTAGGCCGCGCGACCTCTCGCGCTGGCGGGTTTGGCTTTCGCCTTGCCCGCGCGAGAAGCGGAAGTACCGGCCTATGTCCTGTCGAAGCTCATTCAGTTGCGCGGCCTGCGCGCTTCGCAGCGCCTTGAAGTCAGATTGCAGGGTGCGGCGCTGATCGAGTTGGCTCTCGATCAAGCCTTGCCGCTCGCCCGCATGGCGCGCCTGGGTTCGGCTTGCCTCGGTTTCGTTCTGCGTACGGATTTCTTGGTATCTGCCAGTCAATCGCTGCCACAGGCCGCGCCAGCCCTTGGGCAGGCGGCCTGCGCGTTCCTTCGTTTCGCGCTCCCAGTCCTGCGTCTGGCGAGACTGCAATTCGCTGCGCGCCTTGCGGTGCGCCCGCGTCATGGCTTCCTTCGCCGCGCCGAGTTCGGCTGATTTGCCCCGGAAGCGCTTTCGCGCTTCCTCCACATGCCGCTTGATTGCGGGCGTCATCCGCTGGCCGATCTTCGCCTTCGTCTCATCGACGCTGAAAAGGCCATCGCCTTCACTCAGGCGGGCGCGGACGTCCTTCGTCTTCACATCGAGAAGGCGCGGCAGCGCATAGACCTCGCCGCCATGGTCCAACACGACGAAGCCGCGCCGATCCCCCTTCGCGAGGAACAGCGCCTTTTCTTCGAGGCTGCGCTCGAAGGATTGGCGATTGTCGGAGCCTGCCCAGCAGCCCTGGACCGTCTGCTCGATCCAGCGCGGGTCGATCCCCTGGCGCTTCGCCTGTTGCCATTCGGCCAGAGTGAAGTTGGTGGGATTTCGCTCAGACGGCGTTTCGAGGCCGCGCGGCAGGTTCCAGCCATGTTCGAGATAAAGGTCTCGCGACACGGCCATGAGTTTGTTCTTAAAGAACGGCACCGGGCGCGCGGTCATGGTGTCCGCATCGATGCGCGACCACACGCAATGCGCATGGCGGCGGCCTTCCTTTTCATGGAAGACAATCGCGCGCGGCTGGCCTTCCAGGCCGAGCCGCGTCTCGATTGTGTCAATCGTTCCCCGGAACGTCTCTTCCGAGACATTCGCCTGCGCAGGCGGGCTCAAGGACAGTGAGAACAGATATTGGCGGCACTTCGTGCCCCGGCTGATCGCCTCCGCTTCCTTGAACGCCCCGCGCAGATCATCGCTCGCGAAGCCGCGCAGTTCGGCAACATCGATATGTTCGTTGTCGTCGATGCGAAGGAGGTGCTGGGCCAAATCCTGGCCGCCGCCGCGCTGCGAGCCTTTGAGGATCATGCGCCGCCCCCTTCTTTAAGGCCGAGCGCGCTCACGAGCAGGCGGCGGATTTCGCGGATATCGGCGAGCGCCGCCGCGAGTTCGGCCTCGATTTCCAGGGAGACAGGCAGTGCGCCGATATGGGCCAGGTGCGCGAGCTGGTTGAGGTTTGAGGCTTGGCGCGACTGGCCCAGCAGGGCCAATGCCTTACCGAGCGCCTGGCGGTCTTCGACCGCGAGGCCGCTCCGCCGCATGCGAACGGGGATCGTCCCGCCCAGCACCTTCGCCTTGATGTAGGAGCCGAGGGGCGCGCCTGCGGCCTCAACCGCCAGGCGGGCGCGCTCATCGGCGGATAGGCGCAGGCTAAACGGCGGCGGTCGCCGCCTCGGGAGGCCTATGGAATCGCCGCTGGCAACGGCGCTGAAATCTAGGATCAGGGACATGGACCGCCCCCGTCACAAGGAAGGCGGAAGCGGTCTCGCTAGCGACGTATCCCGGAGCACCTGCTCCCAATTCGCCAGTTCGTCGAATATCCGGTTCGTTTCCTCCCCGGATAAGCGCCCCCCCCTCTCGCGCTCTCCCCGCCGAGGGCCGAAAGGCCCTCGGAACCCGGGAGTCCGCCTTTCGAGCAGATCCCGATCGGGTGGAATCACCTGATCGGGTGAAGATGCTCGCAGAAACAAAGGGCTGGAGCATGTTCCGATCTGTCGGAACCGGCACCGGCCCGCACCCCCACCCGGCCACCCAACCAGGATACTGT
>JAFADX010000279.1 GCA_023424475.1 Pseudomonadota bacterium | reverse complement strand
GGTCTGCAGGGCCTGCGGGCGGTGCCCGCGAACTGGCCGTCCGAAGCGGTGCGCCGTCGCGGCCTCGAAGGATTCCGGGTGCTCTCCGGGCCGGCGCCGCAGGGGTTCGACGCATCGCGCCTCGCCGCCGACCGGCAGGGCGCCATCGAGGCCGCCGCGGCGCTGATGGAGGCAGTGGCGGGTCTGGACGAACGCCATGGCCTGCGCGGCGTCCTGGCCCAGCGGCACGAGGCCTGGCGGCGGGCGCAGCGCGGCCTCCTCGCCTCCGGCCGCAGCCTCAACCCGACCGAGCGCATGGCGCTGTGGAACCGGGTGCAGGCGGCGTTGGCAGCCGACGGCATGGACGTGCCCGCAGCCGAACTGGTGCGCCTGTTTGCCGCCCTGCCCCCGGCCCATGCCGCGGCCGGGGCGGGCGATGCCGCGGGGGTCGAGGTGCTGGCCGCCGCCGTCGCGCGGGTCCAGGGGGTGCTCGCCCAGGCGCGGTAAGGCCGCCCCGGGGGTTTCCCCGCGCGCCGCCGCGGTGTAGCCAGCCGCCGCATCCGATCCCTTCCTGACGGAGACCCTCCTGCATGGCCGCCATCGCCGACATCATCGCCCGCGAAGTCCTCGATTCCCGCGGCAACCCGACCGTGGAGGCGGAGGTCGTGCTGGACAGCGGCGCGGTCGGCCGTGCCATCGTCCCCTCCGGCGCCTCGACCGGCGCGCATGAGGCGGTCGAGCTCCGCGACGGAGACAAGGCGCGCTTCGGCGGCAAGGGCGTGCTCAAGGCCATTGCCAATGTCGAGGGCGAGATCTTCGACGCCATCTCGGGCCTCGAGGCGCTCGAGCAGGTGAAGATCGACGAGGCGATGATCGAGCTCGACGGGACGCCCAACAAGGGGCGGCTCGGGGCGAATGCCCTGCTCGCGGTCTCGCTCGCGGTCGCCAAGGCGGCGGCGGCGGACCTCGGCATCCCGCTGTACCGCTACGTCGGTGGCGTCTTCGCCCGCACCCTGCCGGTGCCGATGATGAACATCATCAACGGCGGCCAGCACGCGGACAATCCGATCGACATCCAGGAATTCATGATCATGCCGGTCGGCGCCGGCACGGTGGCGGATGCGGTGCGCATCGGTTCCGAGGTCTTCGCGGCACTGAAGAAGGCGCTGCACGACGCCGGATATTCCACCAATGTCGGCGACGAGGGCGGCTTCGCACCCAACATCGGTTCGGCCGACGAGGCGCTGGGCTTCATCGCCAAGGCCTGCGAGGCGGCGGACCACCGTGTCGGCGAGGACGTGGTCTTCGCCCTCGACTGCGCCGCGACCGAGTTCTTCCGCGACGGCAAGTACGTGCTGGAAGGGGAGGGCAAGACCCTCGATGCCGGGGGGATGGTCGACTACCTCGCCGCGCTCTGCGCCAAGTGGCCGATCGTCTCCATCGAGGACGGCATGTCCGAGGACGACTGGGCCGGCTGGAAGACGCTGACGGACCGCCTCGGCGGCAAGGTCCAACTGGTCGGCGACGATCTCTTCGTCACCAACCCCGAGCGCCTGCGGCGCGGCATCGAGGCCGGCACGGCCAATGCCATCCTCGTGAAGGTCAACCAGATCGGCACCCTCACCGAGACGCTGGAAGCGGTGGAAACGGCGCATCGCGCGGCCTATCGCACGGTGATGTCGCACCGTTCGGGGGAGACCGAGGACGCGACCATCGCCGACCTCGCGGTCGCGACGAATTGCGGGCAGATCAAGACCGGCTCGCTGTCGCGCTCGGATCGCCTCGCCAAGTACAACCAGCTGATCCGGATCGAGCAGGACCTCGGCCCCGCCGCGCGCTATGCGGGGCGCGGCGCAATCCGGCGCTGAGCGTCGCGAAGGCCGCGGGTGATCCCGCGGCCTTCGCCGCCCCGCGCCGTCAGCCCGCGAAGCGGCGCATCCAGGCGGCGCAGGCGTCCATCCAGCCCTGGAGGAACTTCGCCGTCGCCTCGTTGGTGATGGTGCCGTCCTCCGCGATCACGCCTTCCTTGGACTGGAGGTAGATCTGCGGCGCCGCCATCGTCGGCATGTCGAGCGCGGCGAGGATCGGGCGCAGATGCTGCTGCGCGGCGGCTGTCCCGATCGCGCCGGGCGAGGTGCCGAGGATGCCCGCCGGCTTGCCCGCCCAGACGCTCCTGCCGGACGGCCGCGAGCCCTGGTCCAGGGCGTTCTTGAGCACGCCGGGAATGGAGCGGTTGTATTCCGGCGTGACGAAGATGACGCCTTGCGCCGCGCGGATCTGGTCGCGGAAGCGCTGCAGCGCCGCCGTGGGGTTCGCCTCCTCGTCCTGGTTGTAGAGTGGGAGGTCGCCGATCGGAACGTCGGAGAGGCCGAGATCCGCCGGCGCCAGACGGGTCAGCGCCCCGGCGAGGCGCCGGTTGAGCGAGCCGGCGCGCAGGCTGCCGGCGATCACGGCGATATCGAGCTTGGCCATCATGGGTTCCTTCGGTCCTGGCGGCGTGCCGGAAAGCATGTGCGGCGCGCGGCCTGGACCGCAAGCGTACGGACGGATGCCCGGCACGTCGCGGGTGCGAAAAAAATCGCGATCGCAGCGGCCCGCCCGCGACGAAGCGGGTGACACCGAGTCGCGGAGGCGTCTAGAATCCTCCGTCGCGTCGCTCCTGGATCTCTGCCTTGCGGTTCCTCAAGCGTGCCTTTCACGTCCTTGCCCTTCCCGTGCTCTTCACGAGCGTCTCGGGCTACTTCGTCTGGCATGCCATGCACGGCGAGCGCGGGCTGATCGCGCGTGCCGAACGGGTGAACGAGATCGCGGCGGCACGGCAGGAACTCCGCGAGGCGGAGCGTGAGCGGGACCGGATGGAACGCCGCGTCGCGGGCCTGCGGGGCGACCGCCTCGACCGCGACCAGCTGGACGAGCGGGCGCGGTCGCTGCTGAACATGGTCGGACGCGACGAGATCGTGGTGCCCTACGGGGCCGAGCACCGCCTGTACTGACTGTGATCCGGCGCGGTTGCGCCGGACCGGCCGCTGGCTCGATGCTCCCGGCGCAACGCCGGAGGATGCCATGCCGCGCTGGATCACCGCCGTCCTTCTGCTGCTCGGCGCGCTGGCGCCGCACCGCCTTGACGCGCAGGCGGCGCCGCCCCGCATCGAGGTCGCGGCCCCGCCGGCCGCGGTGACCGTCTATCCCGACCAGGCGACGGTGACGCGGCGCGGCTCCGTCGCCATTCCCGCCGGCGACAGCCTGCTGGTGCTGCCCGGCATCCCGACCGGGGTGCTGCGCGACAGCGTCACCGCACGCGGCCGCGCGACCGGCGCGGTCGCGATCGGCAGCGTCGAACTGCGCCAGGCCCGCTTCGACCGCAGCGCCGTCGATGCCCGCCGGGCCGCGCTCGAGGCCCGGCTGAGGGACGCGGAGGAGGCCGTGCAGGCCTTCGATCCGGCGCTCGCCGCCCAGGCGGCGCAGCTGCGCCTGATCGAGCAGCTCGCGGGCGGCTTCGTCGCCGCCCAGCGCCGCCCCACCG
>JAFADX010000255.1 GCA_023424475.1 Pseudomonadota bacterium | reverse complement strand
CGGGGTGGCCGAAGAACCAGAACAGGTGCTGGAACAGCACCGGGTCGCCGCCGCCGTCGGGCTTGAAGAAGGCGGTGCCGAAGTTGCGGTCGGTGATCAGCATGGTGATCGCGCCGGCCAGCACCGGCAGCGTGATCAGCAGCATGAAGGCGGTGACCAGCATCGACCAGACGAACAACGGCATCTTGTGCAGCGTCATGCCCGGCGCGCGCATGTTCAGGATGGTGGTGATGAAGTTCGCCGCGCCCATGATGGAGGAAGCGCCGGCGAGGTGCAGGGAGAACAGCGCCAGGTCCATCGACATGGACGGGTGGTATTCGTTGCTCGACAGCGGCGGATAGAGCGTCCAGCCCGCACCCGCGCCCTCGCCGACGAAGAACGAGGAGACCAGCAGCATGAAAGCCGGCACCAGCAGCCAGAAGGAGATGTTGTTCATGCGCGGGAAGGCCATGTCCGGCGCGCCGATCAGCAGGGGCACGAACCAGTTGCCGAAGCCGCCGATCAGCGCCGGCATGATGACGAAGAACACCATCACCAGCCCGTGCGCGGAGACCACCACGTTCCACATCTGGCCGTCGCCGAAGAACTGCAGGCCGGGCTCCTGGAGCTCCACGCGCATCAGCACCGACAGCGCCACGCCGATCGCCCCCGCGCAGGTCGCGAAGATCATGTAGAGCGTGCCGATGTCCTTGTGGTTGGTCGAGCACAACCAGCGGGCGACGAAGCCCGGCCTGTGGTCGTGATGGTCCGCGGTGACAGCCGACATGCCCTACTCCCCTCCTGCCTGCTGGCTGGCCTGCACGGCCGCGGCGGCGAGGCGCCGGCGCATGTCGCGCATCTCCTCGAAGCGCGCGGTGACGTCGCGCAGGATCGCAGCCATGCCCGTCATGGCGCCCGTGCCGTCGTGGATCGGCACGATGGTGAACTCGACCGAGATGCGCCGCCCGTCGCGATGCAGCGCCGGCACCGCGAGCAGGTCGCCCTCCCCGTAGCGGGACCGGCCGGTGGCCATGACGCGGTCGAAGCCTTCCCAGTGCCGCGCGCGCTGCCGCTCGGGAATGATGATGTCGAGCGACTGGCCCAATGCCTCGGCCGCGCTGAAGCCGAAAATCCGCTCTGCGCCGGGGTTCCACAGGGTGATCGCCCCGTCACGGCCGCAGACGACGATCGCATCGGCGGCCGAACCGAGGATGGCCTCGCAAAGGGCGGCGTGGCCGGCGGCGCTCATGGCACGGCCCGCACGGCACCGAGTTCGGTGACGATGAGATCCATCGGAATGTCGTGCGGCTGCGGATGGATGGTCTGCAGCCGCAGGCTCTCGAAGCCGATGCCGATCGCCAGCGGCCGCCGCGGCATCGCGGCGAGGGTGCGGTCGTAGTAGCCGCCGCCGTGCCCGAGCCGGTAGCCCCGCGCATCGAAGCCGACCAGCGGGATGAGCAGCGTGTCGGGCCGCACCGGCCGGCCTTCGGCGGGGACCGGGATGTCCCAGATGCCGCGGGTCATGCGGATGCCGGGCCACCAGGGGCGGAACACCATCGGCTGCGCCCGCTGCAGAACCACGGGCAGCGCGAGGCGCACGCCCGCGGCATGCAGCGCCCGGGCCAGCGGCCGGGGGTCGAACTCGCCCTTGAACGGCCAATAGAAGCCGACATGCCGCTGCCCGAGATCCGGCACCGCCGCGCGCAGATGGGCGGTGATGACGAGGTCCCGCGCGCGCCGCCCGGCCAGCGGCACGGCGGCGCGCAGGGCGATCAGCCGCGCCCGCTCCGTCCGTCGCCAGGCACGCACCGCCTCCCAGTCCGGCGGGCCGAGCCAGGAGGGATCGAGTTCATGCATGAAGCAGGGCGGGGAGGCGCAGAGGATCTCGGCGTTCGGATCCTCGTCCGGGGGTGCGACAGGGATGCGTTCGGTCATGGCGTCGCCTCCATCGGCGCAGGCTCCCGTTGCAGTCCGGCGCCGTCCGCGTCGCGCGGACCGCCGCGGCCGCCGCGCCGGCGCATCACGATCTCCGCGATGACCGAAAGCGCGATCTCCTCGGGCTCGCGCGCGCCGAGATCGAGGCCGGCCGGCGCGCGCAGCCGTGCCAGCGCCTCCGCGCCGAGGCCCTCGCCGCGCAGGAAGTCCCGCATCAGGCCGGCGCGCTTGCGGCTGGCGATGATCGCGACATGCCCGGCCGGCGAACGCAGCGCACGGACCGCCGAAAGGTGGTCGCCCTTGTGCTGCGTCGCGATGACGACGCTGTCCTCGCGCGCGGGCAGCAGCCGCGAGAAATCGTAGTCGTCGCCGATGATCTCGGCCGCGCCGGGAAAGCGCGCGGCCTCCGGCGCGGGGGTGTCGCTGACCACGACGCGGAAGCCGAGTTCCGCGCCCAGCCGGCACAGGCTCTCGGCCACGCGCCCGTGGCCGACGATCCACAGCGCCGGCGGGGGCCGGTGCGGCTCGACGAAGACGCGCATGGTGCCGCCGCAGGGCATGCCGACGCCCAGCACCTCGTCGTCGAGGTCGAGGCCGATCGTGCGCGGCGTGCCGTCGCGCAGCGCCTCGAGCGCCGCCTCGCGGACCGTGCTCTCGGCGCAGCCGCCGCCGATCCAGCCGTGCAGCATCCTCCCCTCGGCGTCGATCAGCGCCTTGTCGCCGGCATGGGCCGAGGTGGAGCCGTCGGTCCCGACCACGGTCGCGAGCGCGAAGGGCTCGCGCCGCCGCACCATCTCCGCCATCCGCTGAATGAGCCTCGCGGCCTCCGCCATCGGCTGCCTGCCCGTTTCCATCATCCCCATGCCTCGATCCTGGGGATGCGGACGCCCATCGACAAACGCGATTTATTGGTTGTTCAATCCCGGATATCTGCTGGAAAATCCGGACCACGCCCGCCGCCGCCAGCGGAGCCCGGCTGCGACCAGGCGACGTGCCGCAGGCCGTCGAGCGCCGTCGCGACCAGGGCGGGATCGGCGCTCGTCTCGCTGAACACGGCATAGGCGGGGTAGAGGAACTCCGGCGCGTCCGGCACGAGTTCGAGCCGCCCGGCCTCCAGATGCGGCCGCGCCATGCTGAGGCGGAAATAGCCCGTGCCGCCCGCCTCCAGCAGGAAGCCCAGGCCAAGCGGCCCGAGGTTGACCACGAGGCTCGGTTCGCGATGCCCGACGCCCGAGGCGGCGTGATGCAGCGCGAGTTCGGGCCCCCAGTCGACCAGCACGTAGTCGACGGGCCCGGCGGTCCCGGCGCTGCGCACCATGACCAGGCGTTCCTCCATCAGCAGCTCGATCCTGAGGCCCGGCCGGTGACGCGGCGCGTAGACCACGCCGATGTCGATGATGCCGCCGGCGACCTGATCGACCACCGTCTCCGGCAGGCCCACATGGGCGCGCAACGCGACATCAGGCTGCGCGCCCCGCATCCACAGCAGCCAGCGCAGCAGCAGCGGGTCGGCAAGGCTTTGCTCCGCGCCGATGCCGAGCACGGCACGGCGGCCTTCCGGCACCGCGACCTCATGCCGCGCGCGTTCCCAGAGCTGCACCAGCGCCGGCGCGTGGCGGAGGAACTGCTCGCCGGCAGGGGTCAGGCTGGCGCCGGCCTTGTTGCGTACGAAGAGGCGGCGGCGGAGCTGGTCCTCGAGCGTGCGGATGCGCGCGCTGACCGTCGTCTGGCTGACATGCAGCCGTTCCCCGGCGCGGATGAAGCTGCCGGCGGAGACGATGGCGAGGAAGGTGCGGACGAGCTGGATATCCATGCGAGCCTTCCCATTCAGCAATGAGGCCGCATTGAACCATCAATAAATTGCGTTTGTCTGCCATTGAACGCACCACCATTTTCCATCCAGGCGAATCCCGGCGCGAGGCGGCGCCGGGCCTGCGAAGGAGACCCAGCATGACCGTCCCCCTGGCGCGCGACCTCATGACGGCCGAGGTCGTGACTGTCCCGCCCGGCATGCCGGTGGACGAGGTGGCGCGCCTGCTGGCCGACCGGGGCATCACCGCCGCGCCGGTCGTCGCGGACGACGGCGCGCTGCTCGGCCTGGTGAGCGCCGCGGACCTCACCTCCCGCCTGTGCGGGCCGGAGGAAGGGCCCTCCTGGCTGGGGCGGCTGCTCGGCGATCCGTCCCGTGCCGCCGGCCGCTACGCCCGCGCCCACGGCTTCGTCGCCGCCGACGTCATGAGCACCGAAATCGACGCCGTGCTGCCCGAAGCGACCGCTGCGGAGATCGTCACGATGCTGGAGCGCAAGGGCATCCGCCGGGTACTGGTGACAGCGGGGGGCCGCCTGCTCGGGATCGTCAGCCGGTCCGACCTGCTGCGCGCCGTCACGCCGGAGACGACGGAGGTGGCGGATCTGCCCGACGGGCGCATCCGCAGCGCCATCCTCGCCGCGATGCGCCGGGAGGCCTGGGCCGACACCTTCCATACGCTGGTGGAGGTGCGCGGCGGCATCGTCGAATTCCACGGCTATGCCCGCGGGCCGGAGGTGCAGCGCGCCCTGCGTGTGCTCGCCGAGCACGTCCCCGGCGTGAAGGGCGTGCGCGACATGACCGACCCCTTCCTGCCCTACGACCAGTTGGTGCTGTGATGCCCGGCGCTGGAGGCTCCCGCCCCCGGCCCGCAGGACCGGGCGCCCCGGCCGATGCCGCGAGGGCCTGCCGCCCTGCTGCCGGGGAGCGCGAAGGTGATGCCTTCGTGCCCCCGTCATGACCCGCGCGCCCGAGGCTCCGGCCGGGCGCATCCGCGTCCGCCGCATCTACGCGCCCGCGACGGAGGAGGACGGCGCGCGCGTGCTCGTCGATCGGCTCTGGCCGCGCGGGGTCAGCAAGGCCCGGGCGGCGCTTGCACTGTGGTGCAAGGATGCGGCGCCGAGCACCGAGCTGCGCCAGTGGTTCGGCCACGATCCCGAACGCTGGGCGGAATTCCGCCGCCGCTACGTCGCCGAGCTGCGCACCAGGGAAGCCGCGCTGCGCCCGATCCGCGACCTCGCGCGCGCCGGGCCGGTGACGCTGCTGTTCGGCGCGCGCGACGAGCAGCACAACGAGGCCGTGGTGCTGCGCGACTTCCTGGCCGGGAGCGGCAGCGGATAGACCCGGCCAGAACATGTTCCGATCCGTCGGAACCGGCACCGGCCCGCACCCCAACCCGATCAGGCGATGCCGCCCGATCGGGATCCGCTCTGGGCCCGCTGCGCGAGGGTCCGCACGGCCACGGTGACCGCAGCAAGGTCGCGGGCCGCCGCCGCCTCCTGCACCAGGGCGGCGATGCCGGCCGCGTCGGGCATGTCGCCGGAAAGCCGGGCTGCCGCCAGCCGCGCCTGTGCCGCGGCCACGTCCTCGAGCAGGGCTATGCGGGCACGCGGGCCGAAGGCGCCCGGCGCCGGCGTCGCCGCCACTGCGACGCGCAGGGCATCGATGGCGAAGACCTCGCCCACGGCATTCCAGG
>JAFADX010000234.1 GCA_023424475.1 Pseudomonadota bacterium | reverse complement strand
GGCCAGATCGGGATCACGGCTCGCGACGACCGTGGTCGGCGTGCCCTCGCCCCCGGCGGCGGCACCGGGTTCATCCTTGCGGCGGAACAGCGACATGGTGGAGCCCCCTTTGGAACCCTCGGGTTGCATGAAGCCTTGGGGCTAGCATGTGGACTCGACGGGCCACAACGCTGCACCCCGGCTTATCCCCAGGATTCACGCAATCACGATGCCGTGGATCGTTGCAGCAGATGAACGGCCGCGGCCGTGCCGATCACGGGCACCAGGAGGTTGAGCAGCGGCACCAGCGCCATCGCCGCCAGGACGAGGCCGAGAAGCCAGCCGGACCAGCGCCGCGACCGCCACGCCACCTTCGCCGTCCGCGTATCCATGCGCAGCATCGCCGTCTGCACGACCATGCCCGCACCCAGCGCATAGGCTGCGATCAGCAGCGCCAGGCCGAAGCCCAGCACCGGGATGAAGAACAGCGGCAGCAGCAGGATCTGCAGGGCCAGGAGCTTCAGCCCGAAGCCCAGGCCGAAGGCGACCTGCGCGGCGACCGACGCACCCTTCGCCGGGGGCAGGAAGGGGTAGTGCCTGCGCTCCACCGCGGCCGCGACCGGCTCGACGAGCTGCGCGGCGATCGCCGCCGAAACCGGCAGGAACAGCCACCAGGCCAGCAGCAGCGCCACGACCCCGCCGCCGATCTCGGCCAGCCAGGACAGCCAGCCCTGGCCGCCCGCGGCCCAGGCGGCGGCAGCGACGGCGCCCCAGGTGAGCAGGCCAAGCGCCATGGCGGCGCCGAGGACCCCGAGGATCAGCGGGCGACGGAAGGCAGGGTCGCCGATCTGGGCGAAGGCGAGCAGGATCGCGGCAGGCATGCGGGCGATGTAGCAGCGTGGGGCGGCGCTGGGAGGGGGCGACCTTTCTCCATCCCCGCCAGGGATCGAACGGCCCCGGCTTCGCAAGGGGCTTCCGCCGGCCGTGGCCTGCCGAGGGGGGGGACCCTTGGCGCACAGGCGGGGCGGGCGCACAGTCCGCCGCCATGCAAGACGCCTTCACCCGCGCCGGACGCCGCGCCGCCCTTGGGTTCGGCCTCGCCGCCCTGGCCACGCCAGCCCTGGCGCAGACTTGGCCCGACCGGCCGCTGCGCCTGATCGTCGGCTACCCCGCCGGCGGTCCCTCGGATGTCTTCGCGCGGCTCGTCGCCGGGCAGATGGGCCCGCGCCTCGGCCAGAGCTTCGTGGTGGAGAACCGCCCCGGCGGCGGCGCCGTGCTCGCCAGCGAAACCGCGGCCCGCGCGCCGGCCGACGGGCTGACCGTGATGCATGTCGACAACGGCATCCTGGTCTACAATCCCGCGCTCTATGCGCGCCTGCCCTACGATCCGGACCGCGACTTCACGGGTGTCGGCTTCGTCGGCCTCTTTCCGCTCTACATCGTCTGCCGCGCGGATGCGCCCTTCGCCGACTTCGCGGCGCTGCTCGCCGCGTCCCGCCGGCGGGCGCCGACCTATGGCAGCCCGGCCGTCGCCTCCCCCCACCACCTCGCCATGGAACTCGTGAAGCGCCGTTCCGGCCTCGCGGCCGAGCACGTGCCCTATCGCGGCGGCCAGGCCGCGATGCAGGACCTGCTCGGCGGCAACCTGGACCTCGTGATGATCGACACCGCCACCGGCCTGCCCTTCATCCGCGATGGCCGCGTCCGCGCCCTCGCCGTGCTGACCGAGGGGCGCACGCCCGAGGGCCCCTCCGTGCCCAGCATGCGCGAACTCGGCCACGATGCCGTCGCCTTCGGCTGGCAGGGCCTCAGCGTGCCCAGGGGCACCCCGACGCCGATCGTCGCGCGGCTGAACGCGGAACTCGTCCGCGCCGTGGCGTCCGACGCGCTGCAGGCGCGCACGCGGAGCCTCGGGATCCAGACCACCGACTGGGACGCCGCCGCCTTCGACGCCTTCGTCGCGCGGGAGAACGCGACCTGGCGGCCGCTGATCCGCGACCTCGGCATCCGACTGGATTCTTGACCCGGGGGCCCCGTCGGCGCGATCTAGAACATGTTCCGATCTGTCGGAACCGGCACCGACCCGCACCCCCACCCGGCCACCCAACGACGGTATCCTGGATGGGTGGCGGGGTGGGGGTGCGGGCCGGTGCCGTCTGATCGAAAGGAGCTCGAGTGCCCATGACACGGCGAGCCTGGATCCTCGGCCTCATGGCCTCGGCCGCCGCCCTGCCGGCGGTGGCCACCGAAGGCGCGGTGCAGCGCACGGGCCGCGCCATCGAGCGCGGCGCGAAACGCACCGGGGATGCGGTCGAACGCGGCGCGCGGCGCACCGGTTCGGCACTGGAACGCGCCGCGAACTGGACCGGCGAGCGGCTCCGCCGCGCCGGCCGCTGGGCCTTCGGGGACTGACGGCAAGGGCACGAAGGCGCCGGCGGTGCCACGCCCGGCACACGCCGCACGCCCCGTTGTCGCCACGGTCGCGCACCATCATGTCAGCGGCACGAGACCCGATCCCGGAGGCTCCGATGCGACTTGCCCCTGCCGCGGTGATCCTGACGATGGCCGTTGCGCCCGACCTGGCGCAGCAGGCCGGCAGCCTGCCCCCGCCGGTGCCGCGCCCGGCCGAACCGGCCCAGAC
>JAFADX010000222.1 GCA_023424475.1 Pseudomonadota bacterium | reverse complement strand
CTGCGACGCCTGATCTCGACGCGGTCCGCGCCGAGGCGCAGCGCGCCGAGCGCGAGCGCATCGCCGGCATCGACGCCGCGGTCGAGGCCGCCCGCGCCCTGCTGCCGGCGGACCGCATCACCCCGGTCCGTGCCGAGGCCATCGCCCAGGGCTGGACCGGCGACCAGGCCCGTCGCGCCCTGTTCGATGCCCTGGTGGCGCAGGGGCCGCGCCCGTCCATTCCCGCCCGCCCGGAGACCGGCCCCGGCCACGACGACCCGGCGCAGGTCCTCGACGCCATGGCCGAGGCGCTCGCCGCCCGTGCCATGCCCGGCTACCAGCCCCAGGGGGAGAATGGTCGCTCCGGCCGCCACGCCGAGTTCATGGGCTGGCGCCCCTCCGACATGATCGGCGAGCTGCTCCGCGCCCGCGGCGAGCGGAGCGTGCCCCGCAACCCGACGCTGCTCGCCGAGCGCGCCTTCCACACCAGCTCGGACTTCCCGCTGCTGCTGGCGGCAGCCGCCAACAAGATGCTGCTCGCCGCCTACCAGCCGGCGCAGCCGACCTACCGCCAGATCTTCCTCCCGCGCGACTTCCGCGACTTCAAGCCGCACCGGCACCTGCGCATCGGTGACTTCCCGACCCTGCTCCCCCTCGCCGAGAACGGCGAGATCCAGGTCGGCACCATGTCCGAGAGCCAGGAGATCGTCCTCCTGCAGACCTTCGCGCGACGCATCCGCGTCACGCGGCCGATGCTGGTCAATGACGACCTTGGCGCCTTCACCGACTTCGCCGCCGCCATCGGCCGCCGCGTCGCCGAGTTCGAGAACGCCACCGCCTACAACCTGCTGAACAGCGCCAATGGCGACGGCCCGACGCTCTCCACCGGCAGCGCGCCCGTGTTCGCCACCGGTGCGGCGCGCGCCAACAAGGCCAGCACCGGCACCGTGCTCGACACCGACACCATCGGCGCCGGCCGCACCGCCATCATGAAGCAGCGCACGCTGGACGGGCTGCCGATCTCGATGGGCCAGGCCATGCGCCTGCTGGTCGGGCCGAACCAGGAGCTGGCGGCGCGGCGCGCGACCGTCACCGTTGCCGCGAGCGAGATCGGCAAGGCGAACGTCTTTGCCGGCTTCGTGCAGCCGGTGATCGAGCCGCTGATCCAGGCGAACCGCTGGTATCTGTTCTCCGACCCGGTCGCGGCACCCGTCTATGTCTACGGCTATCTCAACGGCGCCGAGGGGCCGCAGGTCACCACCGGGCCGGTGCAGGGCGCAGACGGCGTCGAGGTCAGCGTGATCTTCGACTTCGGCGTCGGCGCCATCGACTGGCGCGGCGCCTGGTTCAACCCGGGCACCTGACCCTTCCCACCACCGCAGCAGCTTCGTCGAGGGCGCCCTGCAGGGCGCCTTCGGCGTTTCAGGAGACCCTCCCATGCGCAACTGCATCCGTCCCGACGCGCGCTCCATCCCGATGGTGGTGCCGTATGCCGGCGGCATCCTCTCCGGCCAGGGCATGCTGGTCGGCGCCTTCTTCGGGGTGGCGGCGTCCGACGGCGCCCCAAACGCCAGCGTCGAGTGCGAAACCCGCGGCGAGTTCGAGCTCACCAAGGAGCCCTCGCTCGCCATTACCCAGGGCGCCCGGGTGTTCTGGGACAACACCAACCGCCGCATCACCACCACCGCCACCGGCAACTACCAGGTCGGCCTCTGCACGGTCGCGGCACTCGCCGCCGATGCCACGGTGCGGGTGATGCTGGTTCGCGTGCCGGCCTCGGGGGCGTGATGGCCACGCTGCTGCCGCGCGACCGCGTGCGCCTTGAGGGCGTGCACCGCGACCTGGTGCGCGTCGTCGAGCGGGCCCGCCAGGCGGTGCCCTTCATCGTCACCGAGGGGCTGCGCTCGCGCGAGCGCCAGGCTCGCCTCGTCGCGATCGGTGCCTCGCGCACCATGAACAGCCGACACCTCACCGGCCACGCGGTCGATCTCGCCTACTGGCTCGACGACGGCGACGGCGCGGTGGAGCAGGGCGAGATCCGCTGGGATTGGATGCTGTACGAGCAGATCGGCGCCGCGATGAAGGCTGCGGCGAAAGAGCTCGGTGTGGCGATCGTCTGGGGCGGCGACTGGGCCTCCTTCCGCGACGGGCCGCACTTCGAGCTCAACCGCACGACCTATCCCTGATGGGCCCGGCCATCCTTGGGCTGCTGTCCCGCCACGCTTTGCCGCTGGCGCTCGTCGCGGCGGTGGTGCTCTCCGCCACCGCAGCCTGGCACTTCCGGTCGCAGCGCGACGCCGCCCGGCTGGATGCGGCGATGGCAACCCGCGCCGCCGAGGCCAATGAGGCGGCGCTGGCCCGCGTCACCGCCGAGCACGCGCGCCACATCGCCGCGCTGACCGGCGAGGCCGAACGCGCCCGCGCCCAGGCCGCGCGCCTTGGCGCCAATCTGGAGGCCGTCCGCCGTGATCCGAGCCATGCTGCCGACGCTGCCCCTGTGCTGCGCGATGCTGTCGAGCGCCTGCGCGCCGGCCGCACCGCCGGAGATCCGGCTGCTGCCGCTGCGCCTCCCTGACGCCCTGCTGGTCTGCGCGGAAGTGCCGGCGCTGCCGGGCACGGATCAGCTGACGCAGGGCCAAGTAGCGGAGCTGCTGCTGGCCTATGACGCCGCCCATGCCGACTGCGCCGGCCGGCTCGCGGCGGTGCGTCGGCTGAACCCTGCCGACGGGGGCGAGCAGTGAGCGCCTTCACCGATGCGATGGCGACGCTGGTCGCCGATCCGAACCTCGGCACAGAGGCGGTCTATCGGCAGGGCGGCACTGGCCCGGCAGTTCCGGTCCGCGTCCTGCGGTCGTCCCCTGACCGTGTGGCCGACGCCTTCGGCACCGAGATCCTCTCGGCCACCGACATCCTCTCGGTCGCCATCGCCCTCCTGCCCGGCGTCGCCGCCGGCGACAGCTTCGTCCTTGGCCCCGACCTGCTCACCGTCACCCACGCCGAGCACGACGCCTCCGGCACCGCCTGGCGCGTCCTCTGCCAGCGATAGGAATTCCCGCCATGCCGCAGAACGCCCTGACCCTGCTGGAGATCCTGCGCGACCTGCTGCTCGGCGCCGCAGCCGGTCTCGCCGGTGGCTTCGTGCGGTGGAACAACCCCGAGCGCCGCCGCTTCGGCTGGTGCCTGGCCTGGGAGGTGCCCTCCGCCGCCCTAGTCGGCAGCGCCGGCTATGCGCTCGGCGGTTTCCTCGAGCTCAACGAGTACGGCCGGTTCCTCTTCGCCTTCGTGTTCGGCTACCTCGGCCAGGCGGCGCTGCACGACCTCGCGGTGGCGATCATCCGCCACCGCACCGGCCTGCCGCCCGGCGATGGCGGCACCCCGTGAGGCTGGCTGCCCGCATCGTCGGCGACCTGCGGCAGCTTCTCGCCGCCGAGGTCCGCGCCGGCGAGCGCGCGGCGATGACAGCGATCCGCGCCGAGACACAGCAGGTCAAGGGCGAGCTGCGGGGGCAGGTCATCGGCAGCTTCGGCGGCAATGCGCGCGGCATCGCCAATGCCTGGCGCTCGCAGGTGTTTCCCCGCTCCGGCCAGTCGCTGCGGCCCGCCGGCCTGGTCTGGACCAAGGTGCCGAACGTCATCGACGCCTTCGAGCGTGGTGCGCTGATCCGCGCCAAGGGGGCGAAGTATCTCGCCATCCCGACCGGCTTCAATGCGGCGCGGGGACGCCGCGGCCGCGGCGAAAAGGGCCTGCGGGTCACGCCGGCGCAGATGGTCGCCTCCGGGCAGGGCTTCCTGCGGCCGTTCCAGTCGGGGCGCGGCTTCGTGTGGTGCCTGCCGCTGCGCCAGGGCGAGCAGACCGGCCGGCGCCGCCGCACCCGCCTCGTCGCGGGCGGCCTCGCCGAGATCGGCACCGGCAACCGCAAGGGCCGCGAGGCCTGGGCGCGCGGCATGCTCCAGCGTGGCATGGTGCCGATGTTCCTGCTGCTGCCGCAGGTGAAGCTCGCCAAGCGGCTGGACGTAAAGGGTGCCGCAGAGCGCGGCCTGCGCCGGCTGCCCGGGCGCTTCGTCGCGGCCTGGGAACGCGAGAGCGGGAGGGCGGCGCCGTGAGCATGCGGGAGGCTGCCATTGCGTCGCTGCACAGCCGTCTGGCCACATCCTTGGCCAGCAGGAGCCCGGCACCCCTTGTGTTACGCGGCGAGACCGTGCCGCAGCGTCTGCCGCCGGGCGGGCTGGTCGTCATCCGCGACGGTGAGACGGTCGAGGAGACGGCAATCCTCTCGCCGCTTGCCTGGGCCATCGAGCACCGCGCCGAGATCGAGGTCACCGTGGCCGGGGCGACGCCGGCCGCGCGCACCGAGCTGCTCGACGCCCTGCTCGTGGACATCGCCGCCGCCATCACCGCCGACCGCACCCTCGGCGGCGCGGTGGAATGGGCACAGCCGGGCGCCCCCGACTTCGAGGATGTCGAGTTCGAGGGCGCCGCGGCCGCCCGTGCCGCCTCCGTCCCCGTCGCCCTGTTCTTCACCGTCGCCGGCTCGCCGCTGGCCTGACGCTTCTCCCTCCCGCTGATCCCGGAGATCTCCGATGCCCCGTGCCATCGGCGCCAACTGCCGTCTGCTCATGATCCCGGAGGCGACCTACGGCACCGCGCCCGCGGGCGACTGGCTGCGCCTGCCCTTCCTCTCCTGCGATCTCGGCGCCGAGCAGCCGCTGCTCGATGCCGACGTCATTGGCGTCGGTAGCAGCCGCGATCCCGCCGCACCCTTCCTCGACACCGTCACCGTGCAGGGGCAGGCGGTGGTGCCGGTGGATCTGGTCAACATCGGCCACTGGCTGCGCCTGCTGCTCGGCCCGCCGACCACCACCGGCACCAGCCCGAACTTCATCCACAGCTTCGAGTCCGGTGCCGCGGCGCTGCCATCGAACAGCATCGAGATCGGCTATCCGGACGTGCCGAACCACGATCTCTGCACCGGCGTGCGTGCCGACACGCTGGAGATCGACTTCTCGCCGACCGGCCCCGCGACGGCGACCTTCGGGCTGATGGGGCAGGGCTCGACGCGCGGCGCCTCGAGCTCGGGCGGCACGCCGACCAGCGCCGCCTACAGCGCCTTCAACAAGGCGCAGGGGGCGATCAGTCGCAACGGTACCGCGCTCGCCCAGGTGACCGGCGCGCGGCTGACCTACGCCAATGGGATGGAGATGGTTCGCACCATCCGCGCCGACCGAAAGGTGGAGGGCGTCGATCCCGGCATCGCGCGCGCCACCGGCCAGATCACGGCGCGGTTCGCGGACACGACGCTGCTGACCCAGGCGCAGAACAACACAGCGGCGGAGTTCGCCTTCAGCTATGCGATCGATGCGAACCGCAGCCTGACCTTCACGCTGCACGAGGTCTATTTGGCGCTGGCGAAGACGCCGGTTGAAGGACCAGGCGGCGTCGAGGCGAGCTTCGAGTTCCGCGCGGCCCACAGCGCCACGGCGACGCGGATGATGACCGCAGTGCTGAAAAACCAGCAGGCCGGTTCGGAGTATGCGTGAGGTGCGGTGCTAACTGGATATCCGGCGGCGATGACGAGCGGTGTCCGCTCTACCCACGGATGGTGATCTCTACGGCAGTGTCGGGGACCCCGAATGATGCAGCCAGCAGGCGTTTTGCATCGGCGATCGTGAAGGGTCGCTTCTTCTCCGAAATCGGCCCTTCCTCGACGAAATCGAATAGCTCATCTGGCTCGGGAAGAGGTTCGAAGGCCAGCGTGGCAAGGTCAATCCCCAGGTCTTCAAGCGAGGTGTATCGGACAGGGTAGCGCCACCCTTGCCAAACCTCCGGTATGTTTACCCGAGCATATTCACTAATCTGGATGAGCCAGCGATCGGGTCTCGCCGGCTGGTCGGTAGACGGAACAACATCACAGATGCGGCCGACTATGAACGCACCCGCGTGCGGCTCCGTCGCGCCACCCCAATCTCCATTGTGCCGATTCTGAGCACAGACGAGAAATTCGCACTTCTTGGCCCGATCGGCGTCGAGCCGCCACGCCTGTGATCCACCCTCGCCAATGATGCGCTGCGGGCCTCGTGCGGTGAAGGTGAGGACTGCGGAGTGGGTCACCAAAACCTCCTGCGAGCTTGCCTGGAACAATAAAGCAAACCTACGGTAGGTTTGTCAAAACCTAAATTAGGTTCGGATCAGCGCTATGGAGTTCGCTGCCCGAACTCTGGGCAGTAGCCAATCCGATTTCCTGCCGCGTCGCTACGCCACCAAGCCACCCCACGAACCCAAGAGAGAACCCCATGCTCACCCTCGACCTTCCGGCCGAGCCGTACTGGCTCGACCTGCCGCGCGGCGTCCGCGTGGAGATCCGCCCCGTGACGACAGCGGTGATGGCCGCTGCGCAGGCCGCCGCCGCGCGTCGGTTGGCCGCGATCCGCCTCGCCGACCCGGACCTCGACCCCGACATGTCGCGCGGCCTGTCCTTCGCCTTCCTGGTCAAGTCGCTCGCTCGTCACGCGGTGACCGCCTGGGAGGGCATCGGCGACGCTGC
>JAFADX010000220.1 GCA_023424475.1 Pseudomonadota bacterium | reverse complement strand
GGGTGGGGGTGCGGGCCGGTGCCGTCTGATCGAAAGGAGCTCTAGGGACGTTGCCGTCAGCCAGGGCGAGCGGGAACGGCTCTAGAGAAGTCCCATTCGCTGCAGCCCATGGCGACCTCTGCAACTTCCGCCGTGGCCAGCCTTTTCACCTGATCAGGCAACCCCGCCTGATCGGGTGCTGCGCCGGGCGCCACACATCCCGCTTGACGGCGCGGCTCCGGCTATATTAATGACTGTCCGTTCAGTCAGAAGGAGGCCCGATGAAGGCCCCCGCCCGCCAGCGGCGCAAGGAAGCACGCCCGGCCGAACTCCTCGATGCGGCCCTCGACACCTTCCACCGCAAGGGCTTCGCCGCCACCCGGATGGAGGACATCGCCGCCCGCGCCGGCGTCTCCAAGGGCACGATCTACCTCTACTACCCCTCCAAGGAGGCGGTCTTCGAGGCGCTGGTCCGCGCCAACCTGGTCCCGCGCATCGAGCGCATCCAGGCCATCATGACGGGGACCGAGGGTTCGGCGACGGACCGCCTGCGGATGCTCGTCGCGGCCTTCGCCCAGATCGCGGCGGATGCCCGGCTGGCCGCCCTGCCGAAGCTGGTGCTGGCGGAAGCGGGCAACTTCCCCGAACTCGCGCGCTTCTACCGCCATGAGGTGATCGGCCGCGGCCTCGCGCTGGTCTGCGGCATCCTCGAACGCGGCATGGAAGCCGGCGAGTTCCGGCGCCTCGATCCGGACGTGACGGCGCGGCTCTTCGTGGCGCCGATGATCCTCGCGGCGCTCTGGCGCACGACCTTCGCGCCGATCGAGGAGACGCCTCTGCCGCCCGAGACGCTCCTGACGCAGCACCTCGACCTCTTCCTGCGCGCCATCGCACCGGAGACGCCGTCATGAGGCGCCTCGCCTGCCTGATGCTCGCCCTGGCGCTGGCCGGCTGCGACAAGCCACCCGCCGGCAACGACTTCCAAGGCTATGTCGATGCCGACTACCTGCGCATCGCCGCGCCGGAAGGCGGCTGGGTCGCCGCGGTGGATGTCGCCAAGGGCGCGACGGTCGCCGCCGGTGCGCCGCTCTTCCGCCTGGACGACGACCTGCAGCGCGCCGCCGTCGCCCAGGCGCGCGCGACGCTCGAAAGGGCCGAAAGCGATCTCGCGGACCTGCTGAAGGGCGCCCGGCCGGAGGAGATCGCCTCGATCGAGGCGCAGCTCGCCGAGGCGGAGGCGGCGCTCGAACTCGCGCGTATCCAGTATCAGCGCCAGCAGCAGCTGGCGCGCACGCGCGTCGCCTCGGAACAGGCGCTCGACCAGGCGCGCGCGGCCGCCCAGCAGGCCGAGGCGCAGCGCAACCGCATCCGCGCCGACCTCGCGACCGCCCGCCTGCCCGCGCGCGAGGACCGGGTCGCTTCCGCCCGCGCTGCCGCCGAGGCCGCCCGCGCCGCACTGGCGCAGGCGGAATGGCATCTTTCGCAGCGGCGCGTCGCGAGCCCGGCGGCGGGCATCGTCGACGACGTGCTGCGCCGCCCCGGCGAATGGGCGCCAGCAAGCGGCACCGTCATCAGCCTTCTGCCGCCCGAGGCGATCAAGGTCGTCTTCTTCGTGCCCGAGGCGCAGCGTTCCGCCTTCCATCCCGGCGAGACCGTCGCGGTATCCTGCGACGGCTGTCCGCAGGACCTCACCGCGCGCATCAGCCGCGTGGCGCAGGAAGCCGAATACACGCCGCCCGTCATCTACAGCCGCGAGACCCGCGCGAAACTGGTCTGGCGCATGGAAGCGGTCCTCGCCGACATGCCGGGCGCGCCGACGCCGGGGCAGCCGGTCACGGTGCGGGCCCGCCCATGACCGCGCCCGCCATCTCGGTGCGCGGCCTGACCAAGCGGTTCGGCCAGCGGACGGTGGTCGACGACTTCGACCTCGATGTCGCGCGCGGGCAGATCCACGGCTTCCTCGGGCCCAACGGCAGCGGCAAGACGACGACGATCCGCATGCTCTGCGGCCTGCTGGTGCCCGATGGTGGCACCGGCACCTGCCTCGGGCGCGACATCCTGACAGAGGCGTGGGAGATCAAGCGCCGCGTCGGATACATGACGCAGCGCTTCAGCCTCTACGAGGACCTCACGATCCGCGAGAACCTCGACTTCGTCGCGCGGCTCTACGGCCTGCCGCGGCGGCATGCGACGGTGGACGCGGCGCTGGAACGCCTCGGCCTCGCGGAGCGCAGCGGGCAACTCGCGGGCACGCTCTCGGGCGGGTGGAAGCAGCGCCTGGCGCTGGCCGCCTGCGTGCTGCACGAGCCCGAGCTGCTGCTGCTGGACGAGCCGACCGCCGGCGTCGACCCCAAGGCGCGACGCGAATTCTGGGACGAGATCCATACCCTCGCCGAAGGCGGCATGACCGTGCTGGTCAGCACCCATTATATGGACGAGGCGGAACGCTGCCACCGCATCGCCTACCTCGCCTACGGCAGGCTGCTCGCGGTCGGTTCGGTGGAGGAGGTGATCCGGCATTCCGGCCTGTCGACCTGGCATGTCAGCGGGCCGGAACGGCGGATCGGCGCGCTGGCGCGCGATCTGGCCGGCCGGCGCGGCGTGGAGATGGTCGCCCCCTTCGGCGCGACGCTGCATGTCAGCGGCGCCGATGCCGATGCGCTCGTCGCGGCGATCGGGCCCTTCCGCGCCGAGCCGGACCTCGCCTGGAGCCGGTCCGAACCCTCGCTGGAGGACGCCTTCATCCACCTGATGGCCGCGGCGCCGTCGCCCAACGGCGAGCCGCACCGATGAGGAGCGGAGCGCATTTCGCCTGGCACCGCCTGGTCGCGATGGTGGTGAAGGAATTCATCCAGATGCGGCGGGACCGGCTGACCTTCGCCATGATGGTCGGCATCCCGATCATCCAGCTGCTGCTGTTCGGCTACGCCATCAACTCCGACCCGCGGCACCTGCCGACGGCGGTGCTCAGCCTCGACAATTCCTCCTTCAGCCGGGCGGTCGTCTCCGGGCTGCAGACCAGCACCTATTTCCGCGTCACGGTCGCAGCGGAGAGCGCGGCGCAGCTCGACGACATGCTGGCGCGCGGGGAGGTGCAGTTCGCCGTCGAGATCCCCGCCGACTTCGGGCGCAGCCTGATGCGCGGCGACCGCCCCGCCCTGCTGGTCATGGCGGACGCGACCGACCCGGCGGCGACGGGCAATGCGGTCGGCGCGCTCGACCGCATCGTCCAGGCGGCGCTGGCGCCGCTGCTCGAAGGGCCGCTCATCGCCCTGCAGCAGGGGCCGGGCGCCGTCGATGTCCGCGTGCAGCGCCGCTACAACCCCGAAGGCATCACCCAGTACAACATCGTGCCCGGCCTGATGGGCACCATCCTGACCATGACCATGATCATCATGACCGCGCTCGCCGTGACGCGCGAACGCGAGCGCGGAACCATGGAGAACCTGCTCGCCATGCCGGTGCGCCCGACCGAGGTGATGATCGGCAAGCTCGCACCCTTCATCGTCGTGGGCGCGGTGCAGGTGCTGGTCATCCTGGGCACGGCGACGACGCTCTTCGGCGTGCCGATGGTCGGCCAGCCCGGCGTGCTGGCCACGGGGCTTCTCATCTTCATCATCGCGAACCTGGCGGTGGGCTTCCTGTTCTCCACCGTGGCGCGGAACCAGCTCCAGGCGATGCAGATGAGCTTCTTCTTCTTCCTGCCCTCGATCCTGATGTCCGGCTTCATGTTCCCCTTCCGCGGCATGCCGGACTGGGCGCAGACGATCGGCGAGGCGCTGCCGCTGACCCATTTCCTGCGCGTGGTGCGCGGGGTGATGCTGAAGGGAAACTCGTTCGCCGACACCTGGCCGGACATCTGGCCGATGCTGGCCTTCCTCGGCGCCGTCTCGATCCTCGCGGTGATGCGCTACCGGCAGACGCTGGACTGACGCCGCGGCCCGGATGTGACCCCCGAGGTCGTCCCGGACGTGCGGTTGGGGCACCCCTGCCGCGCCGCCAGGCATGCCGCATTGCCCGGGCTGCCGGACGGCCCGCGCAGGATCGGGATATGGATGCCGCTCCGCCCCGGCCGGCGCGCCTGATCAGACGTGGAAGGATTCGCCGCAGCCGCAGCGGCCCTTCTCATTCGGGTTGGTGAAGGTGAAGCCGGCGGTCATCGCCTTCACCTCGTAGTCCATCACCGTGCCGATCAGGAACAGCGTCGCCTTGCGGTCGATCAGCACGGTCACGCCCTTGTCGCCGATCACTTCATCGGTCGGCGCGGCCTCGTCGGTCCAGGAGAGGTCGTAGGCGAGCCCCGAGCAGCCCTTGGTCTTCACGCCGATGCGCAGCAACTTCCCGTGCTCGCCCTTCGCATAGAGGCCGCGCAGGCGATCGGCGGCGGCCTCCGTCAGCGTCATGACCGGCGGCAGCGAACGTTTCGGGCGGGGGGCGTCGACGGTGATGCTCATCGCTGGCCTCCTCAGAACATGTTCAGCGCGAGGCGGGCATCCTCGCTCATGCGCGACTGATCCCAGGGCGGGTCCCAGACGACCTCGACATCGACATCCGTGACGCCCTCGACGGCGCTCACCGCTTCCTCCACCTGGCCCGGAAGCTCCTGCGCCGAGGGGCAGGACGGCGTGGTGAGCGTCATCTCGACCTTCACCTTGCCGTCGTCGGCCAGTTCGATCGCGTAGATCAGGCCGAGCTGGTAGATGTCGACCGGGATCTCCGGGTCATAGACGGTGGAGATCGCGGCGATGACCGCATCCTCGCTGACCTTCGGCACCGGCGGCTTCACCTCGCCGTCCGGCGTCCATGCAGCGCGGGTTTCGGTGGTGGCGGGTTCACTCACTGCTCGCCTCCTTGGTCCCATCGAGCGCGGCGTTCAGCGTGTGCCAGGCCAGCGTCGCGCACTTCACGCGGGACGGAAATTCATGCACGCCGGAGAGCGGCGCCAGGCGTTCCATCTCGTCCGCCAGCGCCGTCCCGCAATCCGGGCAGGCGCCGGTCATCGCGAGTTCGCGGAACTTCGCGCCGAGTTCCTTGGCCTCCTCCGCCGTCTTGCCCTTCACCACCTCGGTCATCAACGAGGCGGAGGCGGTCGAGATGGCGCAACCGCGGCCCAGGAAGGCAGCCTCGGCGATGTGGTGGTCGGGCGTCATCCTGAGGAAGAGCTCGATGCGGTCACCGCACATGGGGTTGTCGCCGCGCGCGGTCGCGTCCGCATCCTCGAGCCGGTGGAAGTTCCGCGGCTTGCGGCCGTGGTCGAGGATGACCTCCTGATACAGGTCTCGCAGGTCGTCGAAGAGGCCGCTCATCCGAAGAACTCCCGCGCCTCGGTCAGCGCGCGTGCGAGCAGGTCGACCTCCTCCGTCGTCGTATAGAGACCGAAGGAGGCGCGGGTCGTGCCGTTGTCCAGCCCGAAGCGGGCGTGCAGGGGCTCCGCGCAATGCCGCCCGGCGCGTACGGCGATGCCGGCGCGGTCGAGCAGCGTCGCGAGGTCGTGCGGATGCGCGGCATCGAGGGTAAAGGCGAAGACCCCGCCGCGGTCCTGCGCGCGGCCGAGCAGCGACAGCCCCGGCACTTCGGACAGCGCGCCCATCGCATGGTCCACCAGCGCGCGCTCATGCGCCTCGATCGCCGGCATGCCGATGGCGGTGACATAGTCGATGGCGGCGTGCAGGCCGACGGCCTCGACGATCGGCGGCGTGCCGGCCTCGAACTTCGCGGGCACGGCGGCCCATTCGGACTTCTCGAAGGTCACGGCCGAGATCATGTCGCCGCCGCCGAGGAAGGGCGGCATGCGGTCCAGCAGGCCGAGCCGCGCCCAGAGCACGCCGATCCCCGTCGGCCCGTAGAGCTTGTGTCCGGTGAAGCAGTAGAAATCGCAGCCGATCGCCTGCACGTCCACGCGCCGGTGCACCGCGGCCTGGGAACCGTCCAGCAGCACCTTCGCGCCATGGGCATGGGCGACCGCGACGATCCGCTCCACCGGCGTGACGGTGCCGAGCACGTTCGACATATGCGCGACCGCGACCAGCCCGACCTTGCCGTCGGCGAGCTTCCGCCCGAGGTCTTCCATGTCGAGCTCGCCCGCGTCGGTCACGCGGCAGACGCGCAGTTCGATGCCCTTGTCGTCGCGCAGCATCTGCCACGGGACGATGTTGGCGTGGTGCTCCAACTCGGAGATCAGCACCGCCTGGCCGGGCTTCATCACGCCGCGGCCCCAGGAATGGGCGACGAGGTTCATCGCCTCCGTGCTGTTCCTGGTGAAGACGATCTCGCGCATATCGGCGGCGTTGAGGAACCGCGCCGTCGCGGCGCGTGCCGCCTCGTAGGAATCGGTCGCGAGTTCGGACAGCCGATAGGCGCCGCGATGGACGTTGGCATAGGCCGTCTCCATGCAGCGGGCCATGGCCTCGATCACGGCGCGCGGCTTCTGGGCCGAAGCGCCTGAATCGAGGAAGACCAGCGGCCGCCCGCGCGCCTGCGGCTGCGACAGGATCGGGAAATCCTGCCGGGTGCGCGCGACGTCGAAACCGGACGGGGCCAGCGTATCCATCACGCAGCCTTTCCCTGCCTTGACCACCAGTTGTCCAGCGCCCGCGTCAGGGCGGCGCGCAGCGTCTCGTCGGTCACGGTCTCCACAGCCTCATGGAGGAAGGCCTCGACCAGCATGGCCTTGGCCTGGCTCTCGGGGATGCCGCGGGAGCGCAGGTAGAACAGGCTGTCGGCATCCAGAGCACCCACCGTCGCACCATGGCTGCACTTCACGTCGTCGGCATAGATCTCGAGCTGCGGCTTGCTGTCGATCTCGGCTTCCTCCGAGAGCAGCAGCGCCTGGTTCATCTGGTAGCCGTCGGTCCGCTGGGCAACCTGGTGGACATGGATCTTGCCCTGGAAGACGCCGCGCGAGCGCCCGGCGAGCACCGTCTTGTAGGTCTGGCGGCTGGCGCAGTCGGGCGCGGCGTGATCGAGCGAGGTCGTCGTGTCCACATGCTGGCCGTCGGCGGCCATCTGCGCGCCGTTCATGTGGCAGGCGGCCTTCGGGCCCGTCAGCGCGGCGTGGATCTCGTTGCGCGTCAGGCGCGGCCCGGCGGCGACGGTGAAGTTGTCGTAGGTACCGCCCGCGGCGATGGTCGCGTAGATGGTGGACAGGTGGAAGACGGTCGCTTCCTCCTGCAGCATCCGGCCGTGGGTGAAGCTCGCGCCCTCGGCGACCCCGATCTCGAAGACCGGGTTGTGCAGGCACTGGCCGCGGCCCGTCGCGGTCTCGATCAGCGTCAGACTTGCCCCCGCGCCGAGGCGGATCAGGTGCCGCGGATGGAAGGCGAAGGGACGGCCCGGATCGAGCGCGACGGAGACGAGTTCCAGCACCCCCGCATCGACACCTTCCGGCACGTCGAGAAGGATGCCGTCCTCGAACAGCATCGTGTTCAGTGCGGCGAGCGGCTCGTTCCCGGGCTTCGCGAGCGCGCCCAGGAACGGCTCGGCCGCCCCGAGGTCCTGCGCCAGGCCGCAGACCCGGAAGGCGAGCCCCCCGAGAGCCGAAAGATCCGCACGGAACCGCCCGTCGACGAAGACGGCGCGATGCGCGGCGTTGGGCACCGGCAGGGCGATCGTGCCCTCGACCATGGTCAGCGGCTCGGCGAAGGACGCCTGCGCGACCGGCGCGAGGTCGGTGTATTTCCACTGCTCGATGCGCCGGGTCGGGAAGCCACGCGCCGCGAAATGCGCCGCGGCGTCGGCGCGCAGCGCGTTCAGCCAGGACCTGCGGGCACCGGGCAGGTGGTCCTTCAGCCCCTCGTAGCGGGCGAGGAAGCCCGCGGCGCCGGCAGCGACCTGGACCGTCATGCCGCCGCCTGGACGGCAGCGTAGCCCTGCGCCTCCAGCTCCTTCGCGAGTTCCGGCCCGCCGGACTTCACGATGCGGCCGTTCATCAGGACATGCACGCGATCCGGCACGATGTAGTCGAGCAGGCGCTGGTAGTGGGTGATGACCAGCGCCGAGAAGGCCGGCCCGCGCATCGCGTTCACCCCGTCGGCGACGATCTTCAGCGCATCGATGTCGAGACCGGAATCCGTCTCGTCGAGGATCGCGAGCGCCGGCTTGAGCATCGCCATCTGCAGGATCTCGTTGCGCTTCTTCTCGCCGCCCGAGAAGCCCACGTTCACGCCGCGCTTCAGCATGTCGTCGGACATCGACAGCGCCTTCATCCGCTCGCGCGCGAGCTTGAGGAACTGCATCGCATCCAGCTCGCTCTCGCCGCGCGCCTTGCGCTGGGCGTTGAGCGCGGTGCGCAGGAAGGTCGCATTGCCCACGCCCGGCAGTTCCACGGGGTACTGGAAGGCGAGGAAGAGGCCGGCGGCCGCGCGCTCCTCCGGCTCCATCGCCAGCATGTCCTGGCCGTCGAACACAGCCGAGCCGCCCGTCACCTCGTAGCCCTCGCGCCCCGAAAGCACGTAGGAGAGCGTCGACTTGCCCGAGCCGTTCGGGCCCATGATGGCATGCACCTCACCGGTCGGCACCTCGAGGTCGATCCCCTTGAGGATCTCCTTGCCCTCGACCTCGGCAGTCAGTCCTTCGATCTTCAGCATGATCAGCCCACGGAACCTTCAAGGGAAATCTGCAGCAGCTTCTGCGCCTCGACCGCGAACTCCATCGGGAGCTCCTTCAGCACCTCGCGGCAGAAGCCATTGACGATGAGGCCCACCGCCTCCTCCTCCGTCAGCCCCCGCTGGCGGCAGTAGAAGAGCTGGTCCTCGGCGATGCGGCTGGTGGTCGCCTCGTGCTCCACCTTGGCCGAGAGGCAGCGGTTCTCGATGTAGGGCACGGTGTGCGCCCCGCAGAGGTCGCCGATCAGCAGGCTGTCGCACTGCGTGAAGTTGCGCGCGCCCGCCGCCCTGGCGCCGATGCGCACCAGGCCGCGATAGGTGTTCTGCCCGCGCCCGGCGCTGATGCCCTTGGACACGATGGTGGACTTCGTCCGCGGGCCGATGTGGAACATCTTCGTCCCCGTATCGGCCTGCTGGTAGTTGTTGGTGATGGCGACGGAATAGAACTCGCCCACGCTGTCCTCCCCCTGCAGGATGCAGGAGGGGTACTTCCAGGTGATGGCCGAGCCCGTCTCCACCTGCGTCCAGGAGATCTTGGACCGCGCGCCGCGGCAGGCGCCGCGCTTGGTGACGAAGTTGTAGATGCCGCCCCTGCCCTCGGCGTCGCCGGGGTACCAGTTCTGCACGGTGGAATACTTGATGGTCGCGTCATCCATCGCGACCAGCTCGACCACCGCGGCATGGAGCTGGTTCTCGTCGCGCATGGGAGCCGTGCAGCCTTCGAGATACGAGACATGCGCGCCGGCGTCGGCGATGATCAGCGTGCGCTCGAACTGGCCGGTGCTCTTGGCGTTGATGCGGAAATAGGTCGACAGCTCCATCGGGCAGCGCACGCCCTTCGGGATGTAGACGAAGCTGCCGTCGGTGAAGACCGCGCTGTTCAGCGCGGCGAAGAAGTTGTCGCCCTGCGGCACCACGGTGCCGAGGTACTTCTTCACCAGCTCCGGGTGGTTCTGCACCGCCTCGCTGATCGAGCAGAAGATGATGCCTTCCTTCTCCAGCCGGTCCTTGAAGGTGGTCGCGACGGAGACGCTGTCGAACACCGCGTCCACCGCGACCGGCATGCGCCCTTCGGCCGGCGTCTCGCCCGCACCCTCGACGCCCGCGAGGATCTCCTGCTCGCGCAGCGGAATGCCGAGCTTGGCGTAGGTCTTCAGCAGCTCGGGATCGACCTCGTCGAGCGACTTCGGCGCCTTCTTCTGCTTCGGCGCGGCGTAGTAATAGGCGTCCTGGTAGTCGATCGGCGGATACTTCACCGCCGCCCAGCGCGGCTCCTCCATGGACTTCCAGGCGGAGAAGGCGCGCAGGCGCCATTCGAGCAGCCATTCCGGCTCGTTCTTCCTGGCGCTGATGAAGCGGACGATCTCCTCGTTCAGCCCCTTGGGGGCGAACTCCATCTCGATATCCGTCTCGAAGCCCCACTTGTAGCCGGACTCGGTGACGGACTGGACGGTTTCGATCGTCTCGGTGACGGCAGGCATCGTCTCTACTCCGCGGCGGCGACCTCGGGGTGCGGCACAGTGGCCGGCACGCGCGCGAGGTCGGCGATGGAAATGCCGGACAGCGCCCGGCGGATGGCATCGTTCACGGGATCCCAGCGGCCCCGCACGGGGCATGTCGCCTCCGCATCGCAAAGGCCGAAGGAATTGTCCACGCAGGCGGTCAACGCTATGGGCCCGTCTATCGCGGCGATGACATCGGTCAATTGCATCTCGGCGAGCGCCCGCGTCAGCCGGTAGCCGCCGGTGGCTCCGCGCCGTCCCTCGACCAGGCCGGCATGGGCGAGGATCTTGAGAACCTTCGCGACCGTCGGCTCGCCAAGGCCCGTCGCGGCGGCGAGCCCGGGGGCGGTGATCACCCCGCCCTCCTCGGCGTCCTCGAGCCGCGTCAGGACCACCACGGCATAATCGGTCAGCTTGGACAGCCGCAGCACGGCCGATGCCCTCCGGTGAAATCAGGACCCGATTGGTACTGTTTGCAGATGCGCTCGCGGTGTTCCGCTGTCAAGGCGCCTGGACGAGCCGCACCACGGCTTCCATCCTTCCGCGGAGACAGCGGGAGAGAGCGCGATGCCCACCATACGGACCGACGACGGCGTGGACCTCCACTACGAGGAAGCCGGCTCCGGCACCCCGATGGTCTTCGTGCATGAATTCGCCGGCGACCACCGGTCCTGGGAGCCGCAGATGCGGTTCTTCTCCCGCCGCTACCGCTGCATCGCTTTCAGCGCGCGCGGCTATCCGCCCTCGGCGGTCCCGACCGACCCCAGGGCCTATTCACAGGACCGGGCGACGGACGACATCGCCGCCGTCGTCAGGGCGCTGGACCTCGCGCCGGCGCACATTGTCGGCCTCTCCATGGGAGCCTTCGCGACGCTGCATTTCGGCCTCCGCCACGCCGCCCTGGCGCGCAGCCTGGTCGCCGCCGGGGTCGGCTATGGCGCGGCGCCCGACAAGCGCGAACAGTTCCGCGCCGAGACCGACGCGGCGATCGCCCGCCTCCGCGCCGAGGGCATGGACGTCTATGGCAGGACCTACGCCCATGGCCCGACGCGCCTCGTCTTCGAGGAATCCGACCCGCGCGGCTTCGCCGAGTTCGAGGCCCAACTCCGGCAGCATTCGACGGAAGGCTCGGCCCTGACGATGCAGGGCGTGCAGCGGGAGCGCCCCTCACTCTTCGACCTTGCCGAGGGTTTCCGCGCCTATACGACCCCGACGCTGATCCTTGCCGGCGACGAGGACGACCCGACGCTGGAGCCCGGGCTGTTCCTCAAGCGCACCATCCCGACCAGCGCGCTCATGGTGCTGCCGAAATGCGGGCACACCATGAACCTCGAATATCCGGACGCCTTCAACCGGGCGGTGCTGGATTTCGTGACGCAGGTGGATGCCGGGGCCTGGCGACGCCGCATCCCGGCCAGCCAGAGCGGCGGCATCATCGCCGCGGGACGGTGAAGCGCGCGCTCGGGCGCGCCCTCAGCTTCTCCAGAACGGCTTGCGCGCCTCCATGCCCGCCTCATAGGGCGTGATGCCGATGTCGCGCAGTTCACGGGCATCGAGACCCGCGAGGATCCGGCGCTCGCGGGCCCGGCTGACCATGAGCCTGGCTGCACGCAGGGCGGACCCGAACCGGTGGGTGAACCCGGCCCGCGGCGTCGAGGCGACGGCGCCGGCATAAAGCTGAGACATGGGATTTCTCCGTCATCGGCTTGTCTTCCTTGCCGGCATGATCGGCGCCGGAACGCGGCGGGACAAACCAATTCGATTGCGCCGATGGCATAGCCTGGCTATCTCATCCCCATGCGATCCAGACTGCCTCCCCTGGCCTCCCTCCGTGCCTTCGAGGCAGCGTCGCGGCACCTCAGCTTCACCCGAGCGGCGGAAGATCTGCTCGTCACGCCGGGCGCCGTCAGCCAGCAGGTGAAGCAGCTCGAGGACTGGCTCGGCGTGCCGCTGTTCCGGCGCCTGCCCAAGGGCGTGCTGCTGACCGATGCTGGCCAGCTCTACGGCAGCGAGCTGCGCGAGATCTTCGCCCGCCTGGCCGCCGCCGGCGAACGCGTGCGCCGCCAGGCCCGCTCGCCGGTCCTGACCGTCAGCATGACCGCCTCGCTCGCCGCCCGCTGGCTGATCCCGCGCCTCGGCGGCTTCCGCGCGCGTCACCCGGACATCGACGTGCGCGTGGAGGTGAATCCGCTGCCGACGGATTTCGCGCGCGAGAACGTGGAACTCGCCATCCGGCATGGGCCGGGCCCCTCCTGGCCGGGCCTGCATGCCGAGCTGCTCTTTCCCGAGATCATCGTCCCCGTGTGCAGCCCGAAGCTGCTGGAGGACGGGCCGCCGCTGCGCGTGCCGGCGGACCTTTCGCACTTCACGCTGCTGCACGAGGATACCTGGGCGGACAGCCTCGGGCGGCTGCACGACGTGCCCTGGAGCGCCTGGCTCGCCACGGTCGGCGCCGGGGATGTCGATTCCTCGCGCGGCCCGCACTTCTCCCAGACGCATATGAGCCTGCAGGCCGCCGTGGCGGGCCAGGGCGTCGCGCTGGCGAGCAAGGTCGTGGCCGCGGACGACCTGCGCGCCGGCCGGCTCGTCCGCCCCCTGCCGCAGGAGGTGGCGGGGGAGAGCAGCTACTGGTTCGTCTGCCCGGACGGCGCGCAGGCGCAACCTCGCATCGCCGCCTTCCGCGCCTGGCTGATGGAGGAAGCGGAGCGCGAGCGCGCCGAGGCGTCCGCCTGACCCGGCGTCATGCGGGCTTCGCCGCCGCCCCATCCCTTCGGTTCTGCGCGATGCCACCGGCGCTACGCGCCGCTCGTATCAGAGCCTGAGCTTCATGCCCTCGTGGCTCGCGACGAAGCCGAGCGCCTCGTAGAACCGGCGCGCATCGGCGCGCGTCTTGTCGGTCGTGAGCTGCACCAGGCCGCAGCCGCGCGCGCGGCATTGTCCGATCGCCCAGGCGAAGACGCGGCGGCCGAGGCCGCTGCCGCGTTCGCTCGCGGCAATGCGCACGCTCTCGATCTGCCCACGCCACAGGCCGCGATGCGAGAGGCCGGGAATGAAGGTGATCTGCAGGCAGCCCACGACGCAGCCATCGGTCTCCACTACCGCGAGGAGCTGGTTGGGATCGCCCGCGATCGCCGCGAAGGCGGCGTCGTAGGCGGGATCGCCCGGCTTCTCCCGTGCCGCGCCCAGCACGTCGTCGGCCAGCAGCGCGACGATCGCCGGCACGTCGGCCGCGCTGGCGCGGCGGAAGACAGGCTCGCTCACGCGTAAAGGTCGCCGCGCGTCGGCGGCAGGCCGGATGCCCCGCGCGCCCGCTTCGTCGCCACGGTCTGGAAGATTCCGACCGTGCCGCGCTCGAAGGCCAGCGCGCAGCCCGCGAGGTACATCAGCCAGATCTTCGTCTTCGCCTCGCCCGCCTCGGCGTAGGCGGCCTCGCGATTGGCGTGGAGCCGTTCGGTCCACAGCCGGCAGGTGCGGCCGTAGTGCTCGCGCCAGCCCTCGGTGTCGTGGATCTCGAAGCCGTTGCGCTCCATCGCGTCGGTGGTGCCGCCGATATGGTCCAGCTCGCCGCCGGGGAAGATGTAGTTCACCAGCGTGCGGAATTCCGGGTTCGCCTTGCGGAACTTCTTCTCGGTCTTCTTCATCGGCCGCGCGATGGCGTGGTGCAGGTAGATGCCGCGCGGCTTCAGCAGCGAACGGATGTGCCGGAAATAGCCGTCCCGGTTGTCGAGGCCGACATGCTCGAACATGCCGACCGAGGCGACCTTGTCGAACTCGATGCCCTTGAGGTCGCGGAAGTCCTTCAGCTCGATCGTCACCCGGTCCTGCAGGCCGAGGCGCCTCACCTTCTCCGTCGCGAAGTCGAACTGCGCCTGGGACAGCGTCACGCCATGGGCCTGCACGCCGTAGTGCTGCGCCGCGTGGCAGACGAGGCCACCCCAGCCGCAGCCGATGTCGAGCATGCGCTCGCCCGGCTTCAGCCTCAGCTTGCGGCAGGACATGTCGAGCTTGGCCTTCTGCGCGGTGGCGAGGTCGGCCTCCCAGTCCGGAAAGTAGGCGCAGGAATAGACCATCTCCGGGTCGAGGAAGAGCGCGTAGAAGGCGTTCGACACGTCGTAGTGGAACTGCACCTGCGCCTTGTCGTCGCGGCCCTCGCCGTGCTTCGCGGCCTGGGTGCCGGTGTAGGCATGCTGCGGCCCGCCCCCGCCGGGGCCGAACAGGAAGGGCAGGAAGGCCCGCAGCGCGAGGCCCTTGTCGAGCCGCTTCGCCAGCCCGCGCGTCGACCCGGACCCTGCCCGCGCGGCAAGGTCGAGCAGCGTGCCGCCCTCGAGGTCCACCGCCCCCTCGGCAATCAGGTCCACGACCGTCGGGAGCCGCGGCCGGCGCACCAGCCGTGTCAGCGCCGCCGGCGTCGCGATGGACAGCGTCAGCGCATCCCCGGCCGAGGGCGAGAGCGGCAGCACGGTCCCCTCCCACAGCCTGACCGAGAGGTCGAGCGGTGCCACCCCGGCCACATGCTCCGCGAAGCGGCGCAGCGCCGCGACCCGGCGATCATCCTTGCCCATGCCGTCCGATCCTGCCTGCCATGTCCGGGCCCGCTCTACGGGCGGGGACCCGCGGCGGCAACCCGGCTTCACGGCCCGCCGGGCCAGGTCTAGAAGCTTAACCGGCTTAACACCACGGAGGGTAACGCCAGATGCCGAACATGCTCGAGGGCAAGGTCGCGATCGTCACGGGGGCCGGCAACGGCATCGGGCGCGAGATCGCCGTCATGATGGCCGCGCAGGGTGCCAAGGTCATCATCAACGACATCGGCGCCTCCGTCTCCGGCGAGGGCCAGGACGCGACCCCCGCGCAGCAGACCAAGGCGATCATCGCCCAGAAGGGCGGCCAGGCCGAGATCTCGACCGAGAGCGTCTCCTCCTGGACCTCGGCGCAGAAGATCGTGCAGGCCGCGCTCGACCACTTCGGCCGCATCGACATCGTGGTGAACAATGCCGGCATCCTGCGCGACCAGATCTTCCACCGCATGACGCCGGAGGAGTGGGATGCCGTCATCGCGGTGCATCTGAACGGCTCCTTCTACGTCTCCCGCGCCGCGGCCACGCATTTCCGCCAGCAGCAGTCCGGCGCCTTCGTGCACATGTCCTCGACCTCCGGCCTGATCGGGAACTTCGGGCAGGCGAACTACTCGGCGGCCAAGCTCGGCATTGTCGGCCTGTCGAAGTCCATCGCGCTCGACATGGCGCGCTTCAACGTGCGGTCCAACTGCATCGCGCCCTTCGCCTGGTCGCGCATGACCGGCACCATCCCGGCCGAGACGCCGGAGCAGAAGCGCCGCGTGGAGCGCATCATGCTGATGACGCCGGACAAGAACGCGCCGCTCGCCGTCTTCCTCGCCTCCGACGCGGCGAAGGACGTGACCGGGCAGATCTTCTCCCCGCGCATGAACGAGCTTTTCGTCTACAGCCAGATCCGCCCGATCAAGTCGGTGCACCGCGAGAACGGCTGGACGCCCGAGAGCATCGCCGAATACGCGCTGCCGTCGCTGGCGCAGGGCTTCTCGAAGCTCGAGCGGTCCGGCGACGTCTTCTGCTGGGACCCGATCTGAGAACCCGCATGCGGTGGGTGGCGGCCATGGCCTTCTGCGCCATCGCCGCCCCCGCCGCAGCCCAGGCGCCGCGGGAGGTGCTGGACGCCGTCCAGCGCCTGCCCGCCAGTGCTGCGCTGGAGGCACCGCTGCGCGCCGCGCCCTGCGCCTTCGCCGCCGGCGCGCGCCACCTGGACCGGCTGCCCGCCAACACGCCCTGGGCACGGACGCGCGCGGTGGTGCTGTTCTCGGGCCTGCCCGGCCTCGAACCCGGCGCGCGCGCGGCGGTGCTGCGCCCGACCCGCGAACTGCT
>JAFADX010000216.1 GCA_023424475.1 Pseudomonadota bacterium | reverse complement strand
CGGGGTGGCCGAAGAACCAGAACAGGTGCTGGAACAGCACCGGGTCGCCGCCGCCGTCGGGCTTGAAGAAGGCGGTGCCGAAGTTGCGGTCGGTGATCAGCATGGTGATCGCGCCGGCCAGCACCGGAACCGCGAGCAGCAGCAGGAAGGCGGTGACCAGCATCGACCAGACGAACAACGGCATCTTGTGCAGGGTCATGCCCGGCGCGCGCATGTTCAGGATGGTGGTGATGAAGTTCGCCGCGCCCAGCAGCGACGATGCGCCGGCGAGATGCAGGGAGAACAGCGCCAGGTCCATCGACATGGACGGGTGGTATTCGTTGCTCGACAGCGGCGGGTAGATCGTCCAGCCCGCGCCCGCGCCCTCGCCGATGAAGAGCGAGGAGCCCAGCAGCAGGAAGGCCGGCACCAGCAGCCAGAAGGAGATGTTGTTCATGCGCGGGAAGGCCATGTCCGGCGCCCCGATCATGATCGGCACGAACCAGTTGCCGAAGCCGCCGATCAGCGCCGGCATGACCACGAAGAACACCATGATCAGGCCGTGGGCCGACACGAAGGCGTTCCAGGTCTGGCCGTCGGCGAAGAACTGCAGGCCGGGCTCCTGGAGCTCCATGCGCATCAGCACCGACAGCCCCACGCCGACCAGCCCCGCCATCAACGCGAAGATGATGTAGAGCGTGCCGATGTCCTTGTGGTTGGTCGAGAAGAGCCACCGCGCGACGAAGCCGGGCGTGTGGTCATGGTGGTCGTCGTGATGCGCGTCGGTTGCGGTCGCCATCGTCTGTCCTTTCGGCCGCGCCTTAGCGGCGCGCCTCCGCGATCTGAACGGTCTGGGTCTGGGGTGCGGCCACCGGCGCGGCAGCCTGGACCGGCGCCTGCGGCTCACCCGTGCGGGCGAAGCGGGTGCGGGCTTCGGTGACCCAGCGGTCGAATTCCTCGCGGCTCACCGCGCGCACCGCGATCGGCATGAAATAGTGGTTCGTGCCGCAGATCTGGTTGCACTGGCCGTAGAAGACGCCTTCGCGGTCCGCGCGCATCCATGTCTCGAGCGCCCGGCCGGGGATCGCGTATTTCTGAATGCCGAGCGCCGGCACGAAGAAGGAATGGATCACATCCTGGCCCGTCGTCACGACGCGGACATTGGCGCCCACCGGGATCACCAGCTCGTTGTCCACCGCGAGGCGGAACAGGTGGCGGCGTTCCGGCGGAAGCTGGTCCTCGGTCAGCGGATAGCTGTCGAAGCTGAAGTTGCCGTTGTCGGGGTAGCTGTAGTGCCAGTACCACTGCCGGCCCTGCACGCCGATCGTGAGGTCCGCGTTCGGGGTCCGGTCCTCGTAGTAGATCAGACGGAAGGACGGGATGGCGATCACCACGAGGATCAGCACCGGCACCACCGTCCATGCCACTTCGAGCACCGTGTTGTGGCTGGTCTTGGACGGCGTCGGGTTCACCGAGGCGCGGTAGCGCCACACGCACCAGGTCAGCAGCGCCAGCACGAAGATCGTGATGACGACGATGATGCCGAGGACCAGCGCATTGAAGTCGTGGATGCGTTCCTTGATCGGGCCGGCCGCGGGCTGCAGGCCCATCGCCCAGGCATGCGGCTCGCCCACCATGCCCTCTGCCATTGCCGGCGCCGCCACCATCGCGAGGGCCGCTGCGGCGATCCCGCCGATCGTGGCCCAGATGCGCTTACCGTCGCTCAACCGCATCACCATTCCCCGGGCGTGCTGGCACGCCGACTTGAACCATCCTGCCTCACTCCGCGCGACCGGCCGGCGAACCGGAACGGCCACGCGCACCGCGTGCCCATGGCATGCGATGCGGGCGGACCATAATCGCGGCAGCCCGCACCGCACAAGTGAGCAAGGACTGATACATTGCCCGCGGAACGAACTTCCGCTGCCGCCCGGGGGTCACGCATCCACGTCCCCCGCGTCGTCCTCGTTCACGTGGTCGAGCATGTCCGTGAGCATCGAGCGGATATGCCCGTCGCCGACGACGTAGAAGACCTGGCGGCCGCGGCGATCGGCCTGCAGCAGGCGCGCCGCGCGCAGCAGCCGCAGGTGGTGGGAGGCGAGCGAGCCCGAGATGCCCAGCCGGTCGGCCATCTCGCCCACCGCCGCGGGGGCATCGAGGCAGGCGAGGATGATCTTCAGCCGTGTCGGGTCGCTCATCAGCCGGAACATCTCCGCCAGCTCGACCACGAGGTCCTCGCCCGGCCTGCTCCGGGCGCGCATGCCCATCGCCCCGTGTCCTCCCCGCCCGCAGCCTCGGCCTTCCGCCGGACGTCCGCAAGCGGCCGCTCATGCGGCAGGGCTCACCGCGGGGGCGAGTTCCGCGCAGCGCGCCGCGGGATGGGACGGATTGCGGAACCGCAGCTCGCCCTCCGCCGCCGCGTCGGGCGGGGCCCCGCCGAACATCTCGAGGCGCGAGGCGCAGACCGCGGCGACCACCGGGCGCGCCGCCGGCTCGGTCAGGAACCGCCGCACCGCGCCCTCCAGCGCCAGGCTCTCGCGCAGCATGCGCCATTCGGCCCTGCCGAGGTCGTCGAGCATCAGCGACAGGATGCCCGGGGCCTGCCGGCTCAGGCGCGACTCGGCGGCACGCCGCAGCCGCGCGGCGACGGCCTCGGCCACCCCGTTCTCCCGCCCCGCCCGGGCCGCCATGACGAAGACGGACCCTCCCGAGGCATCGGCGGTGACCGCCAGATGCGCCTCCGGCCCGAACTGCTCGCGCAGCCGCCGCGGCAGCGCGCCGCCCACCTGGGCTCCCGCCAGCACCAGGGGGTCGAGCTTCAGCACGGCGTCCGCGCTCGCGTCCTGCCGCTTCTCGGCAGCGAGCAGCGCCATGATCCGGGCCTGCAGCTCGATGGCCTTGCCGGGCCCCGACAGACCTTCGGGCAGGGTCATCTTCAGCAGGTAGCGGCCGGGATGGGCGGCAAGCCAGGTCTGCAGGCCCGGATGGACGCGATCGACCAGGGCGCACCAGTCGCCGCGGTGGACCGGCCGCCCCTCCTCGGCCGAGACGGTTTCGCAGGCCACCTCCGCCGCGATTCCCGCGCGCACGATGCGAAGGTCATGGGAGGCGCCCTCGGCGAGGCCGGCGAAGGCCACGGCGAAGCCGCGGGCACGGTAGGCGGCCGCGCAGCGCAGCAGGTGGAACAGCGGAATAAGCGTCCGTTCTCCGCTCAGCCCCTCGAGGATCATGGCGCGCAGGCGGGCGCGCGGTCCCTCCGGGAGCGTGCGCGAGAGGCGCACCGCCTCCTTCGCGAAGACGAGGACGTGGCGCTCCGCCGCGCCCTGCCGTCCCTCCCCGCCGGCCGCGGCGGCGCCGGCAAGGGCGAATTCGATCGCGTGACGCTGCTGCGCGGCACGGCCCGACAGCGGCCCGGCCTGCGCCCGCCGGTGAAGATCGGCGATCCGCGCCGACCAGGCGCGGCGGCCGGCGATCCTGAGGAAGGCGGCCGTCGCGGCGGCATCGGTCACGGCGTCCGGGCGCGGCATGGCGGGCCTTCCTGGTGCGTCGGCTCCACTCGGGGCCGGGGTGGTCTCTCGTCGATCGATCCGGCGCCTCGCGGGACCGGGCCCGCCCCGGCCGCGCCTCGGGGGAACCGTTCCGCGGATCGCTCGACGCGGCAAGGCCCGGAATTCAATGCGGTCGGATCATCGGGGGATCGGAACGATCACCCCCCTTTCGGCCCGTGCCCATTCCGGCCAGCCGACGAAGCGTTCGATCGCGACGATGGCGAGGCAGCCCAGCACGACCAGGACGACGATCCGGACCTGGTGGGCCGAAGGTGGCCGCCGCAGCCACTGCACCGCCCGGATCAGCGTGCGCGGGACCGGGTCCATGCCTCAGCCGCCCACGGCACGCAGGACGATGCCTTCGGTGAGGATCTGCGGCAACACGGCAGGCGCGCCACCCCCGGCCGGATAGACGAGGTAGAGCGGCACGCCGTCGCGCCCATGGGTGCGGAGCAGCGCCGTGATGGCCGGATCCCCCCCGGTCCAGTCGGCCTTCAGGTAGGCCACCCCGCGCGCGGCAAAGGCGGCACGGACCGCATCGGAACGCAATGCGACCCGCTCATTCACCTGGCAGGTGATGCACCAGGCCGCGGTGGCGTTCACGAAGACGGTGCGGCCCCCGGCCTGCAGCGTGGCGACGCGTTCGGCGCTCCAGGGCTCGGCGCCCTCACCCGGTGCGGCGGCCTCGGCCGGACTGGAGG
>JAFADX010000171.1 GCA_023424475.1 Pseudomonadota bacterium | reverse complement strand
CCGGCAACCGGGCCGTCAGGTGCGGCGGCAGCGGCGCCATCTACTCCGCCGCGCGCATGACCGGCGCCGGCAGCACGGCGGCAAGCGAGGTCCGCACGACGATCGCCGCCGGCCCCGGCGCGGCGAGGGCCTCGGCCAGCGCGCCCAGGTCCGCATTGCTGTCGACGCGCGTGACCGGCACGCGGAAGGAGGAACACCAGGCCACGAAGTCGGGGTTTTCCAGCGTCGTGCCGCTGACCCGGCCCGGATGCGCGCGTTCCTGGTGGATGCGGATCGAGGCATAGGTGCCGTTGTCGGACAGCAGCAGCTTCAGCGGCACGCCGCGCGCGACCGCGACGGCGAATTCGCCGGCCGTCATCAGCGCCCCGCCATCGCCCACGGCGGCGATGACCTGGCGGGCCGGATACCGCAGCGCCGCCGCGACGCCGGCCGGAACGCCGAAGCCCATGGCGCCGGAGACCGGCGCCAGCAGCCGCTGCGGCGGCACCCATGGCACCTTGCGGTAGAAGGGCGCGCCGAAGGTGCCGGCGTCGAGCGTGACGATGGCGTCCGGCGCCGCCACCTCGCCGATCAGCTGCGCCACCTCGGCGAAGGCGACGCCGTCGTTGTGGCTGCCGGGGCGGACCGCGGTATCGGCGGCGTGGATCGTGCGCAGCCGGGCGTTCCAGGCCCCGCGCGCCGCCGGCGCGCCGGGCGCCTCGGCGGTGAGCGCGGCGATCAGCGCGAGCGCATCGGAGGGCAGCGCCATCTCGGCCGGGAAGAGCCAGCCGAGGAAGCGCGGCTCGGCGCAGACGTGCACGAGCCGCTGGCCCGGGACGGGCCAGGTCCAGCCCTGCGTCGTGATGTCGGTCAGCCGCGTGCCGAGGGCGAGGACGAGGTCGCTTTCCGCGAAGGCGGCGCGCTGCGCATCCGGATTCCGCAGGCCGAGGTCGCCGGCGTAGAGCGGGTGGTCGTTGGGGAAGAGGTCCTGGCGGCGGAAGGAGACGGCAACGGGCAGGTGCCACGCCTCGGCGAAGGCGCGCAGCACTTCCCGCCCGCCGGGCCGGTCGAAGGCATGGCCGGCGAGCAGGATCGGGCGTTCCGCGCCGCGCAGCAGGGCGGCAAGCCGCGCGACCTCCGCCGGGGCGGGGATGGCGGGGGCCGGCAGGGTGGCGGGCAGGACAGGGGCCGGGCAGGGCTCGGCCAGCACGTCCTCGGGCAGGGAGAGCACCACCGGGCCCGGCACGCCCTGCATCGCCATGGCATAGGCGCGGGCGATGAGCTCCGGCACCTGGCCGGGCTCGGTCGCCTCGCCCACCCATTTGGCGATGCCGCCGAACATGCGGGCGTAGTCGATCTCCTGGAAGGCGTTGCGGCGCAGGTCGCGCTTCTCCACCTGGCCGACCAGCAGGATCAGCGGCACGGCGTCCTGCTCGGCGGTATGGACGGCGATCGAGGCGTTGCAGGCGCCAGGCCCGCGGGAGACCAGCACCACGCCGGGCCGCCCGGTCATCTTGGCGTCGGCCACGGCCATGAAGCCCGCGCCGCCCTCGCTGCGGCAGGTGACGAGGTCGATGCGCGGATGCGCGTGCAGCGCGTCGAGCAGTGCGATGTAGGATTCGCCCGGGACGCAGAAGGCGCGATCCACCCCCCGATCGGCAAGGAACTCGATCAGGCGTTCGGCGGCGGTGGGCATCGGGCAGCGTTTCCTCGTCCGGTTGCCCCTCCGATAGCGCGGCTCCGCGCGGCGATCCATGGCAGGAGTGTCAAGGCCCGGGTATCACGTTATGTAACGGGCAATGCGTGGCGCCGGAGATTCGCTGGGAATCGCGCGCAGCCGAGACGCAGGGAGACGTCAAAGAATGGTCAATCGTCGCTCAACACTTGCGCTCGCCCTTGCGGGGGTGGCGGCGCCGTCGGTCCTGCGCGCGCAGACGGGCGGGCAGTGGCGGCCGAACCGGCCCATCCGGCTGATCGTCCCCTTCGCGCCCGGCGGCTCGAACGACATCGTCGGGCGGCTGATCGCGGAGCCCGTCGGCGCGCTGCTCGGCCAGCCCGTCGTGGTCGAGAACCGCGCCGGCGCCGGCAGCATGATCGGGGCGGAAGCCGCCGCGCGGGCACCCGCGGACGGCTACACGCTGCTGATCAACAGCGCGCACACCACGGTGCCTGCCATCGTGGCGCATGTGCCCTACGACACCGTCGGCGACTTCGTCGGCGTCGCGGTGGCGGGCTTCTCGCCCTATGTGCTGGTCGTCAATCCGGGCCTGCAGGCGCAGAACGTCCAGCAGCTCGTCGCGCTGCTGAAGGCGAGCCCGGGCCACTACAACTTCGCCTCCGCCGGCCTCGGCAGCGGCGTGCATGTCGGCGGCGAGCTGTTCCGGGCCATGACCGGCACGCAGTTCGAGATCGTGCACTACCGCGGCGGCGGGCCGAGCGTCTCGGCGCTGGCGGCCAACGAGGCGCAGTTCGGCGCGCCGACCATGGCCTCCTCGCTCGGCCAGGCACGCGGGGGCGGCGTGCGCGCGCTTGCCGTCGCGGCGGCGCAGCGCAGCCCCGCGCTGCCCAACGTGCCGAGCGCGCCGGAAGCCGGCCTGCCCAACTTCATCCACGAGGAGAACTTCCCGATCCTCGCGCCGAAGGGCACCCCGCCCGAGGCCGTTGCCGCGCTGGGCGCCGCCTTCCGGACGGCGATCGAGCGGAGCGCGCCGCGCCTCGGTGAACTGGCCGGCGTCACGCCGCGGCCGGGCTACGACACGCCCGACAAGGTCATGACGCTGGTCCGCGAGGGCGTGGCGCTCAACACGCGGGTGCTGCGCGAGGCGGGCATCCAGCCGCAGTGACAACCGGGCGGCGGCTCTGCGTGCGGGCGAACCCCGCATGCGGCCGGCCGCCGCACGGCCCCGCCCCGGACGTTGCCGGGACGCGCGCCGCACGGCGCATTTCCAGGCGGACCCTCAGCGGCCGCGCTGCAGCAGGGCGATGACGGCGCGCTGCCAGGCTTCCCAGGCCTCGTCCATGGCCTTGCCTGCCTCCTCGGCCTCCCGGCTCGCGGCGTTCAGGCGGCGGCGCGCTTCCTGCTGCTGGGCGCCGGTGCGGTCCTCGGCGGCCTGGCGCGCGCGATCGAGGGCCTGGTCGGCCGAACGATAGGCCCGCGCCTTGAGCCGTGCCTCGTCGAGCAGCTTCCGCAGTTCCTCCATGGCGGCGACGACGGCGGCGAGGTCGTCCTTGCCCGGCGTGCCGTCCGGGACGCGGGCCAGGATCTCGCGCATCCGCTCGAGCGTGCCGGGGCCGCCGGGCAGGCGGCGCAGGTTCTGCTCGATGTCGAATTGCTGCCAGCGCAGCAGCACCGGCTCGCCGAGGCCGGTGTCCCACAGCGGCACGTCCTGCCGGACCGACCGTTCGAAGGGCAGGCGGATCGTCTGGGTGGTGCCGTCGAGCGCGACCTCGTGCCGCAGGCCGAAGTCGCCTTCCGAGGCGACCTCGAACTTCGGCTGCGCGCCGGGGCGGCGGGGCACGTCGATGACCAGCGTGCCGTGCGCGCCGCGCGGGTCGATGGCGATCGCGCTTTCCTCGGTGCGCTGGACGTCGAGGGCGACGAAGCCGCGGCGCACCGCGACGCGCGTGATGCGTTCGCTGGTGTTCGAGGAGTGGGAGTACTGCACGTCGCGGTCGCGCGCGAAGGCGACGATGCGGGAATCATCGGCCGGCATCGCGCGCAGCTCCGCGTCGCCGAGGAAGACGCCGGCCTCGTTGCCCTCGGACCCGTAGACGGTCGCGAGGCCGTCGGGCAACGCGTGGCGGGAGGCGTTGCGGATGCGCGCGGCCTGCAGCGGGTTGCGCGCCGAGAGATCCTGGATCCACCAGATCCGCTCGGCCGGCAGGCGGACATCGAGGAAGGGGACATTCGCAGTCTCGCCGGTGCGGATCGTCACCGGCTCGGCGAGGACGAAGGCGACGCGGCCGACCGAGGCTTCCGCCGTGGCGGCGGCGGCGGGCGCGGCGGGCGGCCCGGCGGCGAGGCGGCCACGGGGGGCGGGGG
>JAFADX010000168.1 GCA_023424475.1 Pseudomonadota bacterium | reverse complement strand
GCCGAAGCCGGCCTCGCCGCCGATGTCCATGCCGTGCTCGGCCTCGACGGCTCGGCGCAGATGGCGGTCGCGGCTCGCATCGCCGCCCTGGTGGGCGGCGGGACGCTCCGGCTCGGCTGAACGCAGCGCGCCCGGTCAGGGCGCGAGGATGATGACCTTGGTCTGGCTGGGCACGAGCCGCGCGCCCACCATGTTGGTGCTGTTCTGCATCGTCATCGAGGTCAGCCGCGTCGCCGGCTGGCCGCTGACCAGCACGGTGAAGGCGCCGAGGACGTGGCGCGACGGGCCCATCACCGTGCCCGAGGCGACGCCCGTGGCGACGCCCGCATTGTCCCCGTTCGTCATCGGGACCGTGGTGCCCATGTTGTGCATCGGCCCGCAGCCGACGATCGTCCTGAACTGGTTCGGCACCGCCGTCGGCCCCGACGCGAAGTTGGGGTAGGGGACCGGGATCGGCGCCGGCACAGCGGGGGTGAGGCAGACGTCGGGGAAGGCGATGTCCATCCCGCCGGCCTGGCAATTGGCGAACATGGCGTCGGTCCCTCAGCCGAGGTGGATCTGGTCGGCCTGCAGCTTGACCAGCGCGGTGCCCTGCACGGTCGTCGCATCGCCGCGCATGTGCATGTGGCCGCTGGCGCGCAGGTCGATGTCGCGGGCGCGGAGCTGCTCGGCTTCCTCGACCACGCGGTAGCTGCGGCGGAAGCGGCCGACGATGCGCTGCGCGACGGTCTCGATCGCCTCCGCGAGCAGGCCGATCCGGCCCAGCCGCGCATCGGTGCGCGCGGCCGCGACGTCGAGCATGCGCGTCGACAGCACGGTTGCCTCCGCCTCCATCGCGAGCGTGCCGGCCTCCAGGCTCAGCCGCCCGTCCCTGGCGGCGATGCGCGCGCCGTCGGGCAGGGCGAGGCGCATCGGCGCCGCACCGGGGCGCGACAGCACGGCGAGGATGAACACCTCCTCGCCGACCTGGCCGATGAGGACGCGGTCGCCGGGCTCCGGTTCGACGAGGCAGGAGAAGGCGCGTTGCGCGAAGGCCTCCCGCCCCTGGCGGAGGATGGCGAAGCCGCCGCCGTCGCGGGCGACGATCTCGGCGGCATCGGCGGGCGCCCCGGTGAGCGGCGCGAAGCCGGTCATGGCGTTCATCTCGGCGTCTCCTGTGCGGGGGTCATGGCGCGGTGGCGGCGAAGCGCCGCTGCCACTGCTCGGCCTCGGCGCGGTCCCGGTCGGGCGGCAGGGCGGCGTGGCGGTCCGGAATGCGGGCGCCGGCGTCGCGGATCATGTGCAGGTTGGCGCGGGCGAGGGTGGCGCCGGAGAGGTCGGCGTCCTCGAGGTTGGCGTGACTGAGGTCGGCATAGGTGAAGTCGCCATCGGCGAAGCGTGCGCGGGGCGCGTTCATGCCGGCGCAGGCGGCCTGGTGGAACCGGGCGCCCGTGGCATCCGCCCCGGCCAGGTCGGCGCCCTGCAGGATGGCGTTGGTGAGGTCGGCGCCGCGCAGCACTGCCCCGGTCAGCTTGGCCTCGAACAGCACGGCGCGCGCCATCCGCGCGCCCTCGAAGCGCGCGCCGGCCGCCCGCGCCCGCTGCAGGCCCGCCTGCGTCAGGTCGGCGCCGGAAAGGTCGCAGCCGGCGAGGTCGCAATCGGCGAAGAAGCAGCCGGGCACGGCGAAGCCGCGCAGGTCGCGGCCGGCGAACACGATCCTCACGAAGTTCGCCTGCACGAAGCGCGTGCCGGCGAGGCCGACGCGGGTGAAGTCGCCATCGACGAAGGCAGCCTCCTCGCACTGCGCGTCGCCGAGGTTCATCTCGTCCGTCCGGCAGCGCACCAGGTTCGACCGTTCGATCCGCGCGGCGGTGAAGTCCGCCCGCGTCAGCCGGCAGCGCACGAGGTTCGCCTGCATCAGCCGCGCCCCGGCAAAGGAGGCGCCGCGCAGCCCGCAGCCGACGGCACTCCAGCCCGCGGCCTCGATGCCGCCGAGATCGGCGTGGTTCAGCGTGCAGTCGTTGAAGCCCGCCTTCCCGAGATTCGCGCCCGACAGCCTCGCGCCGTCGAGGCGCACGCCGTTCAGCATCGCTTCCCGCAGGTCGGCGCCGCGCAGGTCCGCCCCGGCCAGGTTCGCCCCGTCGAAGATGCCGCCGGACAGGTCGGCCCCCGAGAGATCGAGGCCCGACCAGCTCCGCCGGCCGTCGATCACCTCGCCGTCGCGGACGAGCTCCTCCAGCGCCGCGCGGCTCATTCGGGCGCCCTCCGCGGATGGATGCGCATGCGCGTCTGCTGGATGCGTTCGAAGCGCGTCGCGGCGTCGCCATGGATGCGCGCGACATCGGCTTCGTAGAGGCTGCTGTCGCCGAGGTCCGCCCCGCGCAGGTCGGCGCGGGCCAGGATCGCGCCGGCGAAGTCGGCGCGCGTCAGCCGCGCCTCGCGCAGGTCGGCGACCGCGAAGCGCGCCCTGCGCGCCCGCGTGAGGTCGAAGGACGCGCCGCGCAGGCTGGCGTCGGAGAAATCCGCCTCGTCCAGCACGGCGCCGTCGAAGGCCGCGCCGTCGAGCGACGCGCCGCGCATGTTGGCGCCCTCGCACCGGGCGCCGGCGAAGCGTGCCCCGGGCAGCACGCAGTCCTGCACGAAGACCGCCTTGCCGAGCCGCGCCTCCCGGAAGCAGGCGCGCTCCCCGCGGACCGAGATGAAGGAGGCATCCGAGAGATCCGCCCCGGTGAAGTCCACGTCGTCCAGGGCGGCCTTGATGAAGACCGCGCCGGGCAGCACCGCGCCCGCTGCGCGCAGGCCGGCGAGCGAGGCCTCGTTGACGAAGAGCCTCGGCGCCGTCGCCTCGCCGAGGTCGGCCCCTTCCAGCATCGCGTCCATCAACTGCGCCCCGGTGAGGTCCGCGCGCCGCAGGCAGGCCGCGCGCAGATCCGCCCCGCGCAGCACCGCATTGCGCAGCCGCGCCCCGGTGAGGTCCGCGCCCCCGAATACCGCCTGGCCGATATTGGCGCCATCCAGGTCCGCCCCGGTAAGATCCGCGCCGTCGAGCCGCGCATGCGCCAGCACGGACTGCGGGAGCCGCGCCCCCTTCAGGTTCGCCCCCCTCAGGTCGGCGCCGTCGAGCCAGGCTTCGGTGAGGTCGAAGCCCGCCAGGTCGAGGCCGGTGAGATCCGCGCCGCAGAGATCGAGGCGCGGCCCGCCGCGGCTGCCGTCCATCAGCCTGGCGCGCAGCGCCGCATTCGCCTCCGGGCCGAGGCGCGGGGCCGGGTCCTGCTGGTCGGCCGAGAGGAGGTAGCCGCGCCGCTGCGCCTCCGTGACCTGCGGCGCGTATTTCGTCCGCTCGGGATCGTCGAGCATGGCACGCAGCGCGCTGGCGTCCTCGCCCCGCGCCTCAGCCGCCGCGAGGCTTTCCTCGAGCCGCGCGCGTTCGGCGGCGTGGTCCAGGCGCGGCGGGCCGGCGGGCCGGGCAT
>JAFADX010000149.1 GCA_023424475.1 Pseudomonadota bacterium | reverse complement strand
ACCAGCGCCTCGCGCTCCGCCCGCATGCCGGCGCCGCGCGCCCTGGCCGCGGCGAGCACCGCGGGCGGCGCCGTCTCCGGCAGGCCGGCCTGGAAGGGCGGCGCGGGCGCGTATTCGATCTGCAGCTGGATGGCCTGCGCAGCCTCCGGCGAGAGAAGGTCGGCGACCAGCGCCAGCGCGAAGTCGATCCCCGCCGTCACCCCGCCGCCCGTCACCACGCGCCCGTCGCGCACCCAGCGCGCGTGCACCGGCTCGGCCCCCAGCGCGGCCAGGAAGTCGTGGCTGGCCCAGTGCGTCGTCGCCTTCGCGCCCCTGAGCAGGCCCGCGGCCCCCAGCACCAGCGCCCCGGTGCAGACCGAGGTGACGAAGCGCGCCCCCTTCGCCTGCGCGCGCAGGAAGGCGAGCACGTCCTCGTCCTCCATCAGCGCCGCCACGCCGGGGCCGCCGGGCACGCAGATCACGTCGAGCTGCGGGCAGGCGGCGAAATCCGTATCCGGCATCATGGTCAGGCCGGTATCCGCGCCGACGGGCTCGCGCGTCTTCCAGACCAGATGCACCTTGCCGCCCGGCACGCGGGAAAACACCTCGAACGGCCCGGTCATGTCGAGCTGCGTCAGCCGCGGGAAAAGCAGCAGGCCGAAGCGGAGCGGCGCGGTCATGGCAGTGGTCCTCCTGCGGAAAGGCTGGCACGCGGCGGCCCGCAGCGGAAGGCCGCCCCGCGGCGTCAGGGCGGGCGGCGCAGGCCGGTGGTCGCGATGCGGCGGAGAAGCCCGCCGAAGGTCACGACCCAGGCCGCCAGCGCAACGTAGATGAAGACCTCGGAAACGGCGGCGAGAAAGGCCAGGTCGAGCGCGCGGGCAAGCTGCAGCGTGCCGGTGGTGTACATGCCCAGCGGAAAGACCATCCCCCACAGGGCCGGCTCGTAGCGCAGCGGCGCGCGGCGCACGAGGTATCGCCACAGCGTCAGCGCGATCAGCAGCGGGATCCACCAGCTCGCCGCCGACCAGAAGAACAGGGTGAAGCCCTTCAGGAACGGCGTGAACGGCCCCAGCACCGGCCAGGTTCCGCTGCGCTGCAACAGGATCGACCCGGCGAGCGTGGTGATGGCGACGGCGCCCATGTTGATCCAGTAGGGCGGGCCGAAATCCACCGCGCCGAGCCGCACGAAGGTCAGGCGGTAGAAGATCAGCGGAATGATCGCGAGGTAGAGCATGCACCCCACCATGAAGTAGGCGAGGCAGAGGAACTGCATCTCGGGCGGCGGCACCTCGGCGCTGCCCAGCACGCCCTCGAGCACGACGATCGACTGTGTCGCCACCGCCGCGATCAGCCAGGCGCCGTTGATCCCGTCCGCCAGGGAGGGCTTGCGCTCGCGGATCATGACGGCGGTGAAGAAGGCGTACATCACCAGGAACCACAGCGCGAGGCCGAGATACCAGAGCAGCCCGGCGGGCCGGTCGGCCCCCGCGACCAGCGCGGTCTGCGTGCCGAGCACACAGGTGCCGGCGACGATGGTGAAGTAGCCAGGCGCGCGCTGGTGGTCCGAGAGGTCCTGGGCCATCCGGCGCGGATAGACGGCAAGCCGCGTCAGCGTCAGCGCCCAGAGCACGAGGTAGCCGGTCCAGGCGATGCCGACGAGCGGCAACGCGATCCAGCGATGGCCGAGCAGGTGGCTCGCGATCGAGACCACGCCGGTCGCCATCACGAAGGCGAAGTATCCCGGAAAGAGATCGCGCGCCGCCTCGAGCACGGGCGAGGGAGCCGCGGGCGCGCGCGGCGGCCCGGTTTGCGCAGGCTGCATGCTCACGCCCCGAACCGGGCCGCGATCAGGTCGAACTGCAGGAAGACCGTGACCATGGCGGTGTTGATGGCCCAGGCGACCGTCAGGCTGCGCGCGAGCGTCCGCAGGCGGGGATCCGCCCCTTCGGCGCAGCGCCAGACGGCCACCACGATCCAGGCAGTGTAGCCCGCCAGCAGCAGGAGCAGCGCCTGTTCGAGGGTCCGGCGGCCCGCTTCGGCGGCCAGCACCACGAGCGCGGCCATGACCATGCTCGTCAGCACGCCGTGGACCCAGAAGACGCGGGCGAGCGGAAGCTGCCCCCGCCAGGCACGGAACTCGGGCTCGAAGAGCACCAGCGCGGTGCCGATCGCGAACCTGACCACCTTGTCCCGCATCCCGAACCTGCCCGTGACCCCGCCGACCTGCGGCGCGCCCCTGCCGCCCAGCGAGCATGCGCATCGCGTTGCGTGCTTCACCAGCGGGCAGCGCGCGCCGCCTTGACGCAGGACAGGACCGGCGCATGACGCGCCGGCAGGCATGCAGGATCCTCGGGTCAGGAAATGCGCAGATCGTTCCGTGGTCGCCCGAGGCGCCGCATCATCCGCGCCGGCTGGAAGCGCGGCCAGGGACCGGCCCCCCAGGGCCGCGGCAGGTTGTTCACCGCGAAAGCCACGAGGAACAGGGTCGCAAGCCCGGGCAGCAGCGGCGAGAGGAGGAACAGCCAGTCCGCCTCCTCGGCGAAGACGACCACCGGGTTGGCGCCGGCCGGCGAATGGATGGTGCGCGTCACCGCCATCGCCGCGAGCGCAGCGCCGACGGCGAAGGCCACCCAGATCGCGATCGAGCCCCCCGCGATCTCGTAGCCGAGGCGGAAGACCAGGCCCACCATGGTCGCCAGCAGATGGCCGCCGATGAAGGAGCGGGGCTGCGCCATGATGCCGCGCGGCATGCCGAAGAGGATGACGCAGGATCCGCCGAAGGAGGGAAGCAGCCAGGGACAGTGGGTGAAGGAGAGCGCGGCATTGGCCAGGAGCAGCGCGCCGGCGGTGGCAAGGATCTGGACCGCGATCCGGCGCGGTGGCGGTGGCTTCATGCGGTCCCTCCGGTGGCGACGAGGCCGCCGATGGC